>JBEBYB010000026.1:0-29774 GCA_040391295.1 Phenylobacterium sp.
AGCGTTGCACTTCGAGCGAGACTCCACATCCCGGCTTTCGCCGGGAGGAGCGGTGAGGGTGGTGTCGTTCTAGGCCGCCAGCTTGACCAGCATCTTGCCGGAGTTCTTGCCTTCCAGCAGGCCGATCAGGGCGCTGGGGGCGTTGGCGATGCCGTCCAGGATGGTCTCCTGATACTTGACCTTGCCGTCCTTCAGCCAGCCGGTCATGTCACGCTGGAAGTCGGCGTAGAGGTGCATGAAGTCGGTGCCGACGAAGCCGCGCAGCATCACCCGCGAATAGATGATGTTCGACAGGTTCGAGACGCTGGAATGCCCCGAATTGTAGCCGGAGATGAACCCGCAGACCGGAATCCGGCCGAGCGTGTTGATCCGGCGCAGGGCGGCCTCGAGATGGTCGCCGCCGACATTGTCGAAATAGACGTCGATGCCCTTCGGCGTGGCGTCTTCCAGCGCCTTGCGGATCGGGGTTTCCTTATAGTTGATCACCGCATCCAGCCCGACCTCGTCCTTCAGCCAGGCGGCCTTGTCCGCCGAACCGGTGGAGCCGACGACGTAGCAGCCCTTGATCTTGGCGATCTGGGCGGCGACCGAACCAACGGCGCCGGCCGCGGTCGAGACGAAGACCTGCTCGCCTTCCTTCAGTTGGCCGATGTGCAGCAGCCCGCCATAGGCGGTGAAGCCGGTCATGCCGAGCGCATGCATGTGGGTGGTCAGCGACAGGTCGGGGTCGGTTTTCAGCTTGGTCAGGCCCTTGCCGTCCGAGGTGAAGAACTCGCGGAAGCCCAGGCGGCTGGAGACCAGATCGCCGACCGCGAAGTCCGGGTTCTTGGATTGAACGACGCGGCCCAGGGCCCCGCCCATCATGGCGACGTTCAGGTCCTGGCCGGCGGTCAGACGCGGACGCATGGCCGGATCGACCGACATATAGAGGTTCTCGACCAACACTTCGCCGTCGGCGGCGTCGGGAACGTTCGTCTCCACGAGGGCGAACTGATCGGGGGTCGGCATGCCGCCGGGGCGGGCGACGAGATGGATTTCACGGCTCTTGGGCATATGGCTTCCCTGTATTTTGAAATCGCGCGGCCCTGAATACGGGTGGGCCAGGATTTCAGTTGTCGCCCGGGAAACCGGGTTCGGCCAGCGAATTTAAACGGGTGTTCGGATTTAGTCGGCCGGCAGGGCGTCGCCCCAGCCGAGGCGGCGGGCGACCGCATAGGCGGGCTTGTCGCGGCGCGGGACGAAGGTCGCCTCGGCGCGGCCGTCCGGCGTGCAGAGCTTCAGGTCGACGCCGGGCTTGGCCATGTGCGGCGGGGCCAGCACGCGCAGGGTCGGCGCCAGGGCCTGGACGTCGGGGCGGGCGGCGACCAGGTAGCTGAACTTCTCGTCCTCGAACGGAACCTCCGCGCCCTTGGCCAGGCGATGGTCGCGCGAGCGCGCCAGCCGCTGGCTGAAATGGCACCAGTCGGGCGCGGTCAGCGGGCAGGCCTGGTTGTGCGGGCAGGGCGCGAGGATGGCGCCGCCCGCCGCGATCAGGGTCTCGCGCGCGGCCAGGATGCGGGCGTAGCCGGCCGGGGCGCCGGGCTCGACGATGACCAGCAGGCCCTGGGTGGCGGCCCAGAGCGCGGTCACGGTCGCGGCCTGCTTGGCCGGGGCGATCTCGGCCAGGGCGTAGCTGGCGACCACCAGGTCGGCCTGGGGCCAGTCGGCCGGCGCGGTCAAGTCGCTCTTGCGACGCTCGGCCTCGCGCAGCGGCGCAGGCCCTTCGGCGGCCAACGTCGCGGCCATGTCGAGGAAGGCGCGGTTGGAGTCCAGCAAGGTCGCCTGTCGCAGGCCCGGCCAGGTTTCCAGCGCCGCCCAGCCCGCGCCGCCAGGCCCCGCCCCGGCGTCGAGCAGGCTGGTCGGTTCGAAGCCCGGCGCCCGCTCGGCGGCCTCCGTGAACGCCCTCCCGCAGGCGGCGTAGGTGGCCGGCAGCCGGGTCAGCACATAGGCGGTGGCGTCGGCCTCCGAGCCCACAACCCCGGCCGAGGTTCCGCCAGCCCTGTAGCGCGCCGAGATCGCCGAGGCCCGCTCGGCCATGTCGCGCCGCGACACCCCCTGCATCAGGCGGTCGGCGGCGAGACGAAGCGGGGCGGGCAAATCGTAAGACATCGCGCAGCCTTAGACGTCTCTCTCCTCGTCGTCATCTTCCCGGCGCGAGGTGAGATCGGCCTACCGCCGGGCCATCACCTCGCGCCGTAGCGCGGCCAGGGCATCGGGGACGTCGTGACGCAGGATCATCCGGGCGATGGGGGCGGGAACGGCGAAGGGAGCCGAGGCGCGGCTCTCGTAGAGGACCCGGGTGCGCTCCCCGCCGGCCAGCGGGATCAGCCGCCACTCGCCTTCCAGCACCTTCACCTCCCCGCCGGCGCGCTTGAAGCGAATCTGACGCGGCGGGTCGTAGTCGGAGCGGAAGACGCTGCGCACCGAGGGCAGCGGCCCGGCGCGGCTGATGTGCTCGCGGATGTCCCAGCGGCCCTGCGGATCGCGCTCCAGGACCTTGCAGCTTTTCAGCCGCGCGACCATCCGTGGGGCGACGGCGCAGTCGACGAGCACGTCCCAGACCTGTTCGGGCGTCGCGTCGATCTCGACCGATCCCCGGATCAGGCCCGAGGCGCCGCCCGGATCGGGGGTGATCTCGACGTGGATTCCGCCAGCGCCCGGCGCCGCCCATGCGGGGGCGGGCGCCAGCATCAGCACCGCGAGAAGGATCGCCACCTGCATTGACGGCCTCATGGCGGAGCTTCCTCCGCCATGAGCTAACGCGTCAGGCGCCGTGGCGGTTCTTCACCAGGTCGTCGACGACGGCCGGATCGGCGAGGGTCGAGGTGTCGCCGAGGTTGGAGAGGTCGTTCTCGGCGATCTTGCGCAGGATGCGGCGCATGATCTTGCCCGAGCGGGTCTTGGGCAGGCCCGGTGCGAACTGCAGCACGTCGGGGGCCGCGAACGGCCCGATCTCGCGGCGCACCCAGCCCTTGAGCTCGGCCATCAGGATGTCGGTCGGCACGACGTCGGCCTTCAGGGTCACGAAGCAGTAGACGCCCTGGCCCTTGATATCGTGCGGGAAGCCGACGACGGCGGCCTCGGCGACGTTCTCGTTGCCGACCAGGGCGCTCTCGATCTCGGCGGTGCCCAGGCGGTGGCCCGAGACGTTGATCACGTCGTCGACCCGGCCGGTGATCCAGTAGTAGCCGTCCTCGTCGCGGCGGCAGCCGTCGCCGGTGAAGTACTTGCCGGGATAGGTCGAGAAGTAGGTGTCGAAGAAGCGCTGATGGTCGCCATAGACCGTGCGCATCTGGCCAGGCCAGCTATCGGTGATGCAGAGATTGCCGGAGGCCGCGCCGGTGAGCACGCCGCCCTCGGCCTCGACCAGCTGGAATTTCACGCCGGGCAGCGGCATGGCGCAGGAGCCGGGCTTGGCAGCGTGGGCGCCGGGCAGGGGGCTGGCCAGGCAGGCGCCGGTCTCGGTCTGCCAATAGGTGTCGACGATCGGGCAGCGGCCGTCGCCGACCACCCGGTGATACCACAGCCAGGCTTCCGGATTGATCGGCTCGCCGACCGTGCCGAGCAGGCGCAGCGAGGTGCGCTTGGTCTTCTTCACCGGCTCGTCGCCGTCGCGCATCAGGGCGCGGATCGCGGTGGGGGCGGTGTAGAAGATCTCGACCTGGTGCTTGTCGATCACCTCCCAGAACCGGGAATTGGTCGGATAGTTCGGCACGCCCTCGAACATCACGGTCGTCGCCGCATTGGCCAGCGGGCCGTAGACGACATAGCTGTGGCCGGTCACCCAGCCCACGTCGGCCGTGCACCAGAACACTTCGCCGGGGCGATAGTCGAACACCAGCTCGTGGGTGTGGGCGGTCCAGGCGAGATAACCGCCGGTGGTGTGCAGCACGCCCTTGGGCTTTCCGGTCGAACCGGAGGTGTAGAGGATGAACAGCGGATCCTCGGCGTTCATCGGCTCCGGGTCGCAGGTGTCGGGCACGTCCTTCTTCAGGTCGCCGAAGAAGGCGTCGCGGCCCGGCGTCATCGGGACCTCGGCGCGGGTGCGGCGGATCACGATCACGTCGGTCACGCCCGGGCAGGTGGCCAGGGCCTCGTCGACATTGCGCTTCAGCGGCACGGCCTTGCCGCCGCGCAGGCCTTCGTCGGCGGTGATGACGATCTTGGAGTCGCAGTCCTGGATGCGGCCGGCGATCGAGTCGGGCGAGAAGCCGCCGAAGATCACCGAGTGGACCGCGCCGATGCGGGCGCAGGCCAGCATGGCGACCGCGGCTTGCGGGACCATCGGCAGGTAGATGGTGACCCGGTCGCCCTTCTGGACGCCCTTGGCCTTGAGGATGTTGGCCATGCGGCACACTTCGGCGTGCAGCTCGCGGTAGCTGACCTTGGTCCACTGCTCGTCGTCGGCTTCCCAGATGATCGCCGTCTGGTCGCCGCGGGTGGCCAGGTGGCGGTCCAGGCAGTTGACCGAAACGTTCAGGACGCCGTCGGCGTACCAGCGGATGCGGAAGTCCTCGCGGTTGAAGGAGACGTCCTTGACCACGCTGAACGGGGTGATCCAGTCGAGCCGCCCGGCGACCTTGGTCCAGTAGGCGTCGGGGTTGGTCTCGACCTCGGCGACGGCGGCGGCATAGCCGGCGGCGTCCATATGCGCACGTTCAGCCCAGGATTTTGGAACCGGAAAGACTTCGCTGTCGCTCACGCTGCGCACTCCCATTTCACGCTTTTGGGGAGTTATGCGGGTTGCAGCGCTCGGCGCAACCGCCGAGCCGCGCGAACTTGCGTTTCGCCTCCGCTGCGGCGCCTGCGCGCCTTGTCGCAGCCGGCGCGATCGGAGATGTGTTCGGCCTGGCCATAGGAGACCCGCCGCATGCGTCCCATCCTCGCTTTCGCGCTCGCCGCCCTGATCACCTCGCCGGCGCTGGCCGCCGACGCCGATGGCGCGAAGTGGTGGTCGCACGTCGAGACCCTGGCCGGGCCGCAGTTCGAAGGCCGCCTGACCGGCAGCCCCGGCTACGACAAGGCCGCCACCTATGCGGCTGAGCGGTTCAAGGCCTATGGCCTCTCGCCCGCCGGTACGGACGGCTACCTGCAGCCGATGAAGTTCACGGTTCAGCGCATTCTCGCCGACCGCTCCAGCGCGGCCCTGGTGGCGGATGGCGAGGTCCAGCCCCTGCAGGTCGGACCCGACATCCTGCTGGGCTCGCGCCTGCCGCAGCCGGGGACCATCATGGCGCCGCTGGTGTTCATCGGCTATGGCCTGCACCTGCCGGAGATCGGCTATGACGATTTCGCCGGCCAGGACCTGAAGGGCAAGATCGCGGTCTATGTGAACGGCGGCCCGTCCGACATCTCGGCGGCGCTGAAGTCCCATTCGCGCGGCTCTGAAACCTGGCGCGCGGCGCAGGCGGCCGGGGCGGTCGGCCTGATCGCCCTGCCGACCCCGAAATCGATGGACGTGCCGTGGGAACGGCAGATCGCCAATTCCGGCCAGCCCGGCATGTATCCGGCCGACCTGGCCCTGCGCGAGGTGAAGGGCGAGAGGTTCTCGGCCAGCTTCAATCCGGCCCAGGCCGAGAAGCTGTTCGCGCGGTCGGGCCACAGCTTCGCCGAGGTGCTGGCCCTGGCCGACGCCTCCAAGCCGATCAAAGGCTTCGACCTGAAGATCGGCCTGAAGGCCCAGGTCGCCGCCGACGTCACCGAGGTCGCCTCGTCCAACGTCGTCGCCAAGCTGCCGGGGACCGACCCGAAGCTGAAGGCCGAGCACGTGGTGATCACCGCCCACCTCGACCATCTGGGGCTCAACACCACCGGCCAGGGCGCGCCCTACTACGCCGGGGCCATGGACAACGCCTCGGGCGTCGCCTCGGTGCTGGAGATCGCCCGGACGCTCAGCGAAACCAAGGCCAGGCCGAAGCGCTCGATCCTGTTCGTGCTGGTGACGGGCGAGGAAAAGGGCCTGCTGGGCTCGAAATACTTCGCCGAGCGTCCCAGCGTCCCGGCCAGCTCAGTGGTCGGCAATCTGAACATGGACATGGCGTTGCCGCTGTGGCCGCTGAAGTCGGTGATCGTCCTCGGCGTCGACGAAAGCACGCTGGGCGACGCCGCCCGCGCCGCCGCGGCGGCCCAGGGGCTGGACGTGGTCGCCGACCCGTTCCCGGATCGCAACTCGTTCATCCGCTCGGACCAGTACAGCTTCATCCGGGCCGGGGTTCCGGCCCTGGCCTTCAAGTTCGGCTTCAAGCCCGGCACGCCGGAAGCGCAGATCGAAAAGACCTGGCGGGCCGAGCGCTATCACGGCCTGGCCGACGACCTGACCCAGCCGGTGGAGCGCGCCGACGCGGTGAAGTTCAACGCCTACATGGCGCAGGTCGCCATGCAGGCCGCCGACGCCCCCGAGCGTCCGGCCTGGAAGGACGACAGCTTCTTCAAGCGGTTCGCGAAGTAGGGGCGCGTCCCTTTTCTAGGTTCGTCATCCCCGGGCTCTTGTCTCGGGGATCCATACACGCAGGCGGTCCAGCACCGACCTCGGAGTCCATGGATGGTCGGCTCAAGAGGCCGGCCATGACGAGCAGATCGGGGAGGGTGCGCCTCGTCGTCGCCGGCCCGCTGGTGGAGGGAAATCTGGAGTCCTGGGTGAAGTAGGGGGCGACATTGTGCGGGCGGGAGCGCCATCTAGAGGCCTCCTTCGCGCGGTTGGATTATCGGCTCGGGCGAACGGTAGGATGCCCGCACCTCGGACGCATTGCGCTGGATTAGGAAATTAGATGCTGCTCCACCTCTCCACCTGGCAAGAAGTCGAAGCCTATCTGGAACGTTCCAAGACGGTGATCGTGCCGATCGGGTCGAACGAACAGCACGGGCCGACCGGCCTGCTGGGCACCGACTGGCTTTGCCCGGAGATCATCGCCCACGAGGCGCAGAAGACCTCCGACCTGCTGATCGCCCCGACCTTCAATATCGGCATGGCCCAGCATCACCTGGGCTTTCCGGGCACGATCTCGCTGCGGCCCTCGACCTTCATCGCCGCTATCGGCGACTGGTGCCGTTCGCTGGCCGGGCACGGGTTCGAGAAGATCTATTTCCTGAACGGCCACGGCGGCAATGTCGCCACCATCGAGGCGGCGTTCTCGGAGCTCTACGCCGAGGCCAGCTTTGGCAAGGCCGAGCGGGGCTTCGCCTGCAAGCTCAAGAACTGGTGGGAGCTGCGCGGCGTCAACGCCCTGGCCCATCGCCAATTCCCGGTCGGCCACGGCAGCCATGCGACCCCGTCGGAGATCGCCGTGACCCAGTGGGCCTATCCGGACGCGATCAAGACCGCCAACTACGCGCCGCAGATCGCGCCCACCGGCCCGATCCGCGAGGCGCTCGATTTCCGCGCCCGCTATCCCGACGGCCGCATGGGTTCCGACCCCGGCCTGGCGACGCCGGAAAAGGGCGGCGAGCTGGTGGCCCTGGCGGCTGAAGGCCTGATCGCCGACGTGGCGGACTTCTCGGCCGAGGTCTTCCCGGCGCGGGGCTAGAGCGCTTTCCGGCGAAGTGGATACCGGTTCGACGCCAGAAAGCGCGACAGACAAAAACCTGGAGCGCAGCACCGATTCCATCGGGGCGAACGGCGCTCTAGGCTTTGTCCTCGGCGATGAAGGTCTGCAAGCCGACGACAAGGTGGTCGAACATCAGCCGCATTCGCCGGTGGCCCTTCAGGTTCTCGTGCATCGCGATCCACACCTCGAGTTCGAAGTGGAAGGCGTTGGCGAGGACCGGGGTCAGGCCGTAGCGGCGGGCGAGCTGGTGCTGGCAGGCGCCGATCCCGACCCCGGCGCGGATCGCCGCGATCTGGGCCATGTCGTTGTCTGAGCGGAACGAGAAACGCTCGCGGCTGACCTCCCACGGCAGGTCCAGATCGGCGAGGGCGGTCAAGGCCGGCATCTCGCGATCGAAACCAACCCCGGTGTGGTCGTCCATTTCCTCAAGCGTCTGCGGGGCGCCGAAACAGGCGATGTAGTCGGGCGAGGCGTAGAACCCGACCCCGATGACGCCCACCTTGCGCGCCACCAGCGCCCCTTGCGTCGGGCGCATCATCCGCACGGCGATGTCGGCGTCGCGCCGCGACAGGTCCTCGGCCTGGTTGGACAGCACCAGTTCGATGTCGATCTCGGGATGTTCGCGTCGGAACGACCCCAGGATGGCGGGCAGGACCTCGGTTCCCATGATCTGGCTGCCGGTGATCCTGATGGCCCCCTTCAGCGAATCGGCCGAACCGGAGGCGTCGCGCAGGGCCGCCGCGGCGGCGGCGTACATCTCGGCCAGGTGCGGCGCGAGCTGGTGGGCGAGGTCGGTCGGCGTCAGGCCGCGCGGCGAGCGCAGGAACAGCGGACCGCCCAGCTTCTGCTCCAGCGCCTCGATGTGGCGGCCCAGGGTGGGCTGGGTCAGCCCCCGCGATTTCGCCGCCGCCGACAGGCTTCCGGCCTGAAGCACGGCGTGCAAACTCTGGAACAGGTCCCAATCGGCGTTCGCCATGACCCTATGAATAGCTGATCTCGCGTTATCGGCAATTGCGTCGAATACTGGACTTTGGCCCCACAGCGGAACTAGATGCCGCTCATGGTTGGCAAGACGCTTTATGACAAGATCTGGAACGCCCACGTCGTTGACGAACAGGACGGCGAGGCGATCCTCTATATTGACCTGCACCTCATCCATGAGGTGACGACGCCGCAGGCCTTCGCCGGCCTTCGCGCGGCGCATCGGCCCGTGCGCCGTCCGGACCGGACGCTTGCCGTGGCCGATCACAACATCCCCACCGAAGGCCAGGCGCTCGGCGTCGGCGCGGTGGCCGATGAAGAGGCGCGCCTGCAGCTCCAGACGCTCGAACGGAACGTCAAGGACAACGGCATCGAGTTCTTCCCGATGGGCGACATCCGCAACGGCATCGTCCACGTGGTCGGTCCCGAGCAGGGCCGCACCCAGCCGGGCATGACCATCGTCTGCGGCGACAGCCACACCTCGACCCACGGCGCGTTCGGGGCCCTGGCCCAGGGCATCGGCACCTCGGAAGTCGAACATGTGCTGGCCACCCAGACCCTTCGGCAGAAAAAGTCGAAGAACATGCGCGTCACCATCGACGGCGCGCCGGCCCCGGGCGTCGGCGCCAAAGACTTCGCCCTGGCCGTGATCGGCGAGATCGGCACCGCCGGCGGCACCGGCTATGTGATCGAGTTCGCCGGCGAGGCCATTCGCGGCCTGTCGATGGAAGGGCGGATGACGCTCTGCAACCTGACCATCGAGGGCGGCGCGCGCGCCGGCCTGGTGGCTCCGGACCAGACCACCTTCGACTACATGATGGGCCGTCCGGCCGCGCCGAAGGCCGGCGCCTGGGAAGTCGCCCTGTCGTACTGGAAGACGCTCCATTCGGACGATGACGCGGTGTTTGATCGCGAGGTCCGGCTCGACGCGGCCAAGATTGCTCCGCTGGTCACCTGGGGCACCAGCCCCGAGGACGTCATCGCCATCGGCGACGCCGTTCCCGCGCCGGAAGCCTTCGCCAGCACCGATAAGCGCGCCTCGGTCGCCCGGGCGCTCGACTATATGGGCCTGGAGGCTGGCCAGCCGATCACCGACGCCAAGATCGACGTGGTGTTCATCGGTTCCTGCACCAACAGCCGCATCGAAGACCTGCGCTCGGCGGCCCAAGTGGTCCAGCACGCCTTCGTCAACGGCAAGCTGGTGGCGCCGCATGTCCGCGCCATGGTCGTGCCGGGCTCGGGCCTCGTGAAGGCCCAGGCCGAAGAAGAAGGCCTCGACGCCATCTTCAAGGCCGCCGGATTCGACTGGCGCGAGCCGGGCTGCTCGATGTGCCTGGGCATGAACCCGGACCGCCTGGCGCCGGGCGAACGCTGCGCCTCGACCTCCAACCGCAACTTCGAGGGCCGCCAGGGCCGCGGAGGACGCACCCACCTGATGAGCCCCGCCATGGCCGCCGCGGCCGCGATCGCCGGTCATATCGCCGATGTGAGAGATTTCATCTGATGATGAGCGCCCGCACCAGCTTCCTCGTCTGGTGGGGGCTTCCCATCCTCTGTGCGGGCCTCGGCGTCCTGCTGGCCAGCTACGCCAACCTCGACGGCGGCGGAGGCGTGGGCCGAACCACCCTTCTGCTCGTCCTGGGCTATTTCGCCGCCGTCGGCGCCCTGGCGGTGATCTTCCGGGTGCGCCAAAGCCAGGTGCTGTTTGACGACCGCGCGCGGTTCGACAAGCCGGTCGAGGCCGCCATGGTCGCCATGTGCGTCCCGGTCCTGATCGCCGGCATCTGGTTCCTGGCCAATTCGTTCCTCGCCGATCTGGGCCCGACCCGGAGCTTGGACGGGCGGCTGCAATCGGTGGACGCGGTCGGGGCGTTCGGACGCACCTACGCCATCGATCTCGACGAGACCGGCTATCCGCTGATCCTGCAGTGCCGCATGCAACGCAACTGCGGCAGCCCGGCGCCGCTGCTGCAGTTGAAGCCCGGAACGCCGATCCAGGCCGAACTGCTTGACGGCCAGGTCATCGGCCTCAAGGTCGCCGGCCGGCAATATGTCGATCCAGCTCGCCAACGCACTGTCCGTCTGCTCACCGGCGGCGGCCTGCTGGCCTTGCTGGCGCTCTACAGCGTGGCCTTCACGGCGGTCTCCATCCGGTTGCTGTTCGGCGACCTGGTCGATGACGCCGATGTTCTGAACGCTACGTGAGGCGCGCCCCATGATTACCGGTCTCGACCATGTCGCTCTGGCGGTGAACGATCTCGACGCCGCAATCGCCGGCTACACCGCGCTGCTCGGCCGCAAGCCCAACTGGGTCGGCGGCGACGGCGGGGCGCGGCACGCCTGGTTCCAGCTTCCCAATATGGCGCTTGACGTCATCGCGCCCCAGGGCGAGGGCGCGTTCGGCGACACCATCCGCAAGCACCTGGCCGAACACGGCGAAGGGATCTGGGCCCTGGCCTTTACGGTCGACGACATCGAGGCCGCCGCCAAGCTGGTCGGCCGGCGGGGCCTGCGCGGCTCCACGCCCGGCCCGGTGCGCTCGACCCACGACGATGGCCGCAAGCGCTATTGGACGACCTCGTCGCTCAACCCCGCCGACACCGGCGGGCTGACCATTCTGCTGGCCGCTCCGCCGCGCGACGGCGTGGCCTGGCCGCTGTCCGAACCCGTGGAGGGCGAGGCCGCCGCGGTGACAAAGCTCGACCATGTGGTGATCCACACCGCCAATCCCGACCGCGCCCTGGCGGTCTATGGCGCCAAGCTTGGCCTGGACCTGCGGCTCGACCGGTCCAACGCCGACTGGGGCGTGCGCCAATTGTTCTTCCGCTGCGGCGACGCCGTGGTCGAGATGGGCGCCAGCCTGAAGGCTCCGGCTTCCGACGCCCCCGACCGCTTCGGGGGCCTGGCCTGGCGGGTCGCAGATCCGGACGCCGCGCAGGCCCGAATCGCCGCCGCCGGCTTCGACGTCTCCGACGTTCGCACCGGCCGCAAGCCGGGGACCAAGGTCTTCACGGTCCGCTCCGGCGTGCCGGCCGCCCCGGCCCTGATGATCCAGCAGGACGCCGAAGCGTGATAGACTAGGCGCCCTAGGTCCCCACAGTCCCGAACCTCTGTTAAGACGAAACGATGCAAGCCTTCACCAAGCTCGACGCCAAGATCGCTCCCCTGTCTCTGGCCAACATCGACACCGACCAGATCATCCCCAAGCAGTTCCTGAAGACCGTGGAGCGCGAAGGGCTGTCCAAGGGGCTGTTCTACGACTTCCGCTTTGACGAGCAGGGGAAGGTGAAGCCCGACTTCGTCCTCAACCGCCCGGAATACAAGGGCGTGGGCGTGCTGGTGGCGGGCGATAACTTCGGCTGCGGCTCCTCGCGCGAGCATGCGCCCTGGGCGCTGATGGACTTCGGGATCAGCTGCGTGATCTCGTCCAGCTTCGCCGACATCTTCTACAACAACTGCTTCCAGAACGGCCTGCTGCCGGTGGTGCTGACGCCTGAGCAGGTGCAGGCGCTGATGGAAGAGGCCAAGGGCGGCAACCACATGGTCACCGTCGACCTGGAGAGCCAGACCGTCGTCTCCCCGTCGGGCCAGACGTTCACCTTCCAGATCGACGCCCAGCGTAAGCAGAAGATGCTGAAGGGCCTGGACGCCATCGGCGAGACCTTGCAGGTCGCCGCCTCCATCGACGTCTATGAAGGCAAGCGCGCTATCAGCCAGCCGTGGCTGGAACGCGCGTGACCCTGGTCATCGCCGGCACCGTCCGCGTGCCGGCCCAGAACCTGGAAGCCTTCCGTCCGCACATGCTGGCCATGCTGGAGGCCAGTCGCGCCGAAGACGGCTGCATCACCTATTCCTACGCCGAGGACGTGGCCGAGCCTGGCCTGATCCGGGTGTTCGAAGCCTGGCGCGATCAGGCCGCCCTCGATGCGCACTTCGGAACGCCGCACATGGCGACCTGGCGCAGCCATTGGCCGGCCTTCGGCGTGTCGGACCGCCGCCTAAGCGCCTACGACATAGCCGCCGAGCGGCCGCTCTAGCTTCAGGCGGCCTGGAGGTAGGCCGGCGCGCCCTGCACCTCGGGGCGATAGACGTGGGCCGGCGCGCGGAACAGCCGGTCGATCTCGGAGCGGATCCCCGCCTCGGCGTCATACTGGGACCGCAGAACGCCCGCCCGCGCCGCCACGTCAGGCGCCTTGGTCTCCTCCGGTGTCAGGAACAGCCCGAGCTTGCGACTGGCGCCGCCGGCGTCGGCCCGCGACGTCGCCATCGAGAGCGGGATCGCCAACGCCAGTCCCCCCGCCACCGGGCTGGTCCAGGCCAGCAGCACCGGATCGAGGGCGAAGGCCGCCCCGCCCCAGGCGAGGCCGAGCGTGGTGTGGAGCCAGTGGCGGCGCCAGGCCCGCTTGAACTTCAGTCGCCCGTCGTCGCGCTGCTGCGCCGCCCAGCCCGAGTGGCGGCCCCGCAGCACGTCGACCACGGCGCGGCTGTGCATCAGCATGAACACCGGCGCCATCAGCGCCGATAACGCCACCTCGGCGACAACGCTCGACGCCAGGCCCCAGGCGCCGCCGGAAGCCTGGCGCGCGGCCTTGTCGCGGCCGACCAGCAGGGCGCCCAACAGCTTGGGGATCAGCAGCAACGCCAAGGTCGCGGCGAACAGCGCGCCGGCCATCGGGGCGTCGATCGCATGGCCCGCGCCCCGCTGCTGGAGCCAGACCACGCCGCCCATGACCAGGAAGACCAGCCAGAGCGGGGCGGTGAGATAGGCCAGCACCCCGCGAGCCAGGTGCAGCCGGCTGACCCAGTGCAGCCCCTTGGCGCCCAGCACGGCGCTGTGCTGCAGGTTGCCCTGGCACCAGCGACGATCACGCACCGCCATGTCGATCAGCGAGGGCGGCGCCTCTTCGTAGCTGCCGGTCAGGTGCGGCGCCATCCGCACCGCCCAGCCGCCGCGCCGCAACAAGGCGGCCTCGACGAAGTCATGGCTCATGATGTGGCCGCCGAACGGCTTGCCGGCCTTGATGTGCGGCAGGCCCGCGCAGGCGGCGAAGGCGCGCGTGCGGATGATGGCGTTGTGGCCCCAGTAATTGCCCTCGGCGCCCGACCACCATGCCTGGCCCTGGGCGATCACCGGGCCGTAGACGCGGGCGGCGAACTGCTGCAGCCGGGCGAACAGGGTCGAGGCGCCGATGATCGAGGGCAGCGTCTGGATCAGACCGACCTTGCGGTCGCGCTCCATGGCCGCGGTCAGGCGCACGATGGTGTCGCCGGTCATCAGGCTGTCGGCGTCGAGGATGATCATCGCCTCGTAGCCCGCGCCGAACCGCGTCACCCAGTCGGAGATGTTGCCGGCCTTGCGGTCGAGATTCACCGCCCGGCGGCGATAGAAGATCCGCTCGGGCGCGCTCAGCTTCAGACGCAGGCGCAGCACGCCGGTCGCCTCGGCCTGGGCGATGGCCCCGTCGCGGGTGTCTGAGAGGACGAAGATGTCGTAGAGCTCGGCCACGCCCATGGCCTCCAGCTCCTCATAGATCGCCTGCACGCCGGACAGAATCCGGCCGGGATCTTCGTTGTAGGTCGGCATCAGCAGCGCTGTGCGGCTGAAGATGATCGGCTGCGGCCGCCACGGCTCCAGGTCGCGCGCGCGCCACATCAGGACAAAGCCCGCCACCGCGCTGACAAAGGCGAAGGCGACCCAGGCGAAGAGCAGCACGAACAGGCCGAGCATCGCCACGTCCGCCGCCGAGAAGCCCTTCGGCGTGAGCAGTCGCGCCATGACCGCGCTGGCGCCCAGGGTGGAGGCCAGGGTGGCGCCGACCACGGCCGTGCGCCGCCAGGCGCGGCTGTCGAGGAACGGAACGCAGGCCTGGCCCATCTCGTCCTTGTCCAGGCTCTGGACGGGCATCGACAGCGACCGGCCCAGCGGCAGGCTGCGCAGGGCGGGGCCCAGCCGGGGCTTCCGGGGCGTCGAGGTCGGGCGAGCGGTTACGCGGTCCATCGGTACAGCCATACCTCCGAGCAGGGCTTGCCGGACCGCGCCAACTGGGCGCGCAGATCAACGCCCCGCGCCTGGCCTGGGTCGAGTTCGAAGCTAAGCCGCAGGCTGCGCGTCGCCGGATTGGGAAGCAGATGTTTCTCCAGGATTTCGCCGTGTGACGCGGTGACGCTGACGCTCACCCCGTCAGCCGGGACGCTCGCCGGCAGATCGAAGTCGATGATGAAACGCCGGCGCGGCGGCTTGGCTGCGGCGCCCGATCTCGTCTGCACGACCCGGGCGATTCCGCCCACGGGCTGTTCCGGTCCCCAATGGAGCCGGTAGGCGAAGCTGGCGGGGGCTCCGGCGCGCAGGGGGGCGGTCGGGGTCCAGAAGGCGGCGATATTGTCTTCGTACTCGGTGGCGGCCGGCAGTTCGACCAGCCGCACCTGGCCTGGTCCCCAGGCGCCTTTCGGCTCCACCCAGAGGCTGGGGCGCAGGTCGTAGCGCGCCTCCAGGTCCTGGAAGGCGGCCAGGCGGCGCTCGCGCTGGACGAGGCCGAACCCGCGCGGGCTCTTGTCCTGGAAGGCGTTGGTCTGAACGGCCTGCGGATTGACCAACGGCCGCCAGAGCCGCTCGCCGCGACCGTTGTTCACCGCCAGCCCGTCGGAGTCGTGGACGCGGGGCCGGAAGTCGTCGAACCGCCGCGCGGCGTCGCCGGAGAACAGAAACATGCTGGTCAGCGGCGCGATCCCGACATTGGCGATCGTCTTGCGGGGGAAAATCTTGGCGCTGACGTCGAAGATCGTGATCTCGCCCGGCGTGACCACGAACCTGAAGGCGCCGGCGCAACTGGCGCTGTCCAGCAGGGCCAGGATCGTCAGGCTGCGCGCGCCGGGCGCCGGCCGCTCGATCCAGAACGACCGGAAAACCGGGAACTCTTCCTGGCCGCCCGCGCCGATCGCCAGGCCTCGCGCCGACAGGCCGTAGAGCATGCCCTTGGCCACGGCGCGGAAATAGGATGCGCCGAGGAACACCGCGACCTCGTCGAAATAGGAGGCCTTGTTGATCGGGGCGTGGATGCGAAAGCCCGCGAAGCCGAGTTGCGGCGACAGCCCGGTCGGTGCGCCGCGCTTGAAATTGAACTGGTCGGTCGAATAGGCGATCGGCGTCGGCTGGCCGCCGTGCAGTTCGTAGAGGTCGACCTGCTCACGGAACAGTCCGCCGCGATGGAAGAACTGCAACTGGAAGGGCAGGCCCTGCGCCTTCCACAACGCCTGCGCCGGATCAAAGCGGATGTCGCGATAGGCGTCGTAATCGAGCTTGGAGAGTGTGGCGGGCAGGTCTTTTGACGGCGCAACGTATGGACGCCGCGCAAGATTGCGGGCCAGGGCTTGAACCTCGGCCTCGCCGAAGCCGCCCGTTCGCGCGGCGAGAGCTGGCGAACCGACCGCGACCAGCGGTAGCGCGGCGATCACTTGGCGACGGCTCGGGCGATCCAGCGGCGGCTGGCCTAGTGCAAACGATCCTTCGGGCACACGTCTTCCAGCTAGGGTGGCTTAGCGACCGAACGTCTCACGGCTTCGTGAGGCGAAACCATGGCGAGGCCAGGTTTTCACCCGGCCGGTCCTCTCCAGGACCGCCAATCGCCTCAACTTGTCGCAGCTGCTGCGCCGCCCGGCGGCGAAACCGAGGCGGCGCGGGCCTTGGGGGTTTTCCATCGCCGTGTCTTCGCCTACGAGAACGCCTCCGAACGACATCCAGGCGCGTGACCTGAACGGGGGTTTCCACATGACTGATCTGCTTCTTCTGCCTGGCGACGGCATCGGCCCGGAAGTCACCGCTCAGGTCCGCCGCGTCGCCGAGGCCCTGACGCCCGATCTCGCCATCGAAGAGCGCCTGTTCGGCGGCTGCAGCTACGATGCGCACGGCGTCCCCCTCACCGACGAAGCCCTGGCGACCGCCAAGGCCGCCAAGGCCGTGCTGATGGGCGCTGTGGGCGGCCCGCAATGGGCGAGCGCGCCACGCGACAAGCGTCCAGAGGCCGGCCTGCTGAACCTGCGCGCCGGCATGGAGGTGTTCGCCAACCTGCGCCCGGCGCTGTGCTTCAACGCCCTGGCCGACGCCTCGTCGCTGAAGCGCGAGCTGGTCGAGGGCCTGGACATGATGATCGTCCGGGAGCTGACCGGCGGCATCTATTTCGGCTCGCCCCGCTTCATCGAGGAGCTGCCCGAGGGCGGCAAGCGCGCCGTCGACACCCAGGTCTATACGACGATGGAGATCGAGCGCGTCGCCCGCGTCGCCTTCGAACTGGCCCGCGGCCGTCGCAACAAGGTCCACTCGGCCGAGAAGTCCAACGTGATGGACTCCGGTCTGCTGTGGCGCGAGGTGGTCACCGATCTGCACAAGCGTGAGTTCAGCGATGTTCAGCTGGAGCACATCCTGGCCGACAACGCCGCCATGCAGATCGTCAAGAACCCCAAGCAGTTCGACGTCATGGTCACCGACAACCTGTTCGGCGACATCCTGTCGGACGCCGCGGCCCAGTTGACCGGCTCGCTCGGCATGCTGCCCTCGGCCGCGCTCGGCCTGCCGGGCAAGCCTGGCCTCTATGAGCCGATCCACGGCTCGGCCCCGGACATCGCCGGTCAGAACCTGGCCAACCCGCTGGCGGCCATCCTATCGTTCGAAATGGCGCTGCGTTGGTCGCTGGGCCGTAGCGAGGCCGCCGATCAACTCTACGCCGCCGTCGTGAAGGCGCTGGAGGCCGGCGCACGCACCCGTGATCTTGGTGGGGCGCTCTCCACGACCCAGATGGGCGACGCCGTCCTGGCGGCCCTCTAGAGTCGCTGCGGGCCGCCCTCGCCGGCGGCCCGCAGGCTTAGAATTGACGTGCACGGGCGCCACAGGGGCGCATGCGCGGCGAACCGGCGCACCGAGATTCTGTTGCTTTTTTCCGGCGGATGCGACATGGGGACGCCGGCATGAGAGACCTCAAGAAAAATAGCTTCAACGACCGCGCGGCGACCTCGCTGGAGGCCAAGAAGGCCCTCCTGGCGAAGATGAAAATCAAGCCGACCGTCACCGCCCCTGTCGTTCCCGACCGCGCCGCCATCAAGGCCGCCGAGCTCGCCGAACTGCGCGCCAAGCGCGAGGCCGAACGCACCGAGAAGCGCCGCATCGCCGCCGAGGCCGACGCGCTTCGCGCCGAAGTGGAAGCGTTCGATAACGAAACCCGCGAGTTGGAAATGCGGGCCGCCCAAAAGGCCGCCCGCGACGCCCGCTACGCGGCTCGCAAACAGCGCCGCAAATAACCCTCCCCTAGTCCGGCCGCCCTAGTCGGGGTGGTCGGCCGCGGAGGCCGGGGCCACGTGCGGCGGGAACGCCTCGGCCATCGGCTCATACTTGGCCCGGGCCTTCTCCAGTCGTGCGCGCATGTCCGTGGCGGCGTCGGGGAAGTTGCGCGCCACGCTGTAGTTTTCGCCGGGATCGATATCCATGTCGAAGAGCAGCGGATAGCGGTCCAGCGGCACGTCGTAGGTCCGGTAGTAGGACCGCGCCACATACTTCCAGCGCGCCGTCCGCACCGCCGCGACCTTGGCGTTGTCGAACAGCACGATCTCGTCGTTCGGCGATTCCGCTCCGTCCTTCAGCACGCCTGAGATATCGCGGCCGTCGAGTTCGCGATCAGCGACCTGCGGCTTGCCGGCCATGGCGAGCAGGGTCGGCAGCAGGTCGAGGTTGCTGGCCAGGCCTGAATTGACCTGTCCGGCCGGCAGGGTCCCCGGCTGGCGGGCGATGAACGGCACCCGGAAGCCGCCATCCCAGGCCGAGCCGCCCTTGCGGTCGCGGAACGGACCCGATGATCCCTCGAACCATGGGCCGTTGTCGGAGGTGAAGGCGACCAGGGTGTCTTCGTCCAGGCCCAGCTCCTTCAGCCGCGCCAGCAGGCGGCCGACATTGAGGTCGATCTCCTCGACCACCTCGCCATAGGCGCCGCCCGGCGAGCCGGTCAGGTCGTCGGGGTTGGGTTTCAACGGAATATGCGGGGCGGTCAGCGCCAGCAGCACGAAGAACGGCTTGTCGCGGTTCTCCTCCACGAAGGCGGTCGTGCGTTCGAAGAACTGCTGGGTCAGCTTGGCGAAGTCGGCCTTCTCCTCGCTCATCGGCGTCTGGCCGCTGTCGTAGAGCGCCAGCGGCTTCATGTCGTGGCTGTAGGGCAGGCCGTAGAAGTGGTCGAAGCCGTACTCCGTCGGCGGCCAATGCGGCGCGACGTGGCCCAGGTGCCACTTGCCGATCAGGGCGCTGGCGTAGTCGTCGCCCAGGGCCTTGGGGATGGTCAGGGCGTCCACCGGCAGGCCCGTGGTGTCGGTCGGCTGGATCACTTCATGCGCCAGGCCGTTGCGGATCGCGTACTGGCCGGTCAACAGCCCCGCCCGCGACGGCGTGCAGACATTGGCCGAGGCGTAGAAGTCCGTCAGCCGCACCCCCTCATCGGCCATGCGGTCGAGGTTCGGCGTGCGGATCACCGTGCCCCCGTCGCAACCAAGGTCGCCGTAGCCCAGGTCGTCGGCCAGGATGATGATGAAGTTGGGCTGTCGCATGGAAACACTCGGTGGCTGTCAGGACGCGGTCACATTCCACATCGCCCCCGCCGGTGTCATCTGCGAAAGCGTGACTACAGCCTCAACCGCCACGTCTCGTTGATCGGGCCGCGGTCAAAATGCCCTGGCTCGGCCGTTGCCGGACGCCGCAAGGCCGCTAAGGTCAGGCCATGCAAGCTTTCCTGATCCGCGCGCCGTTCGACCGCATCGCCGGGCGCCTGGCCGTCATGGCTCCCGACCTCGACGTCGTGGTGTTGGAGCCGGACGGCGCCCTGACCTTGAACGATCAGCCCTTCGACGCGGCGAACCTCGCCCCCGATATCTGGTGGCTGACGCTGGACGCCTTCGGCGCTCAGTCGAAGGACTACTTCGGGCGGCTCGCCGCCTCGCCCTATGCCCGCTGGGTGCAGACGGTGTTCGCCGGGGTCGAGAATCCGATGTTCAAGCCGCTGGCCCGCGAGGGATTGCTGGTCACCAATTCCAGCGCCCAGGCTCCGGCCATCGCTGAATATGTGACGATCCACGCGCTCAGCCTGTTGCACCCCGTCGCCGAGCAGGCCAGCCGCCAGAGCGCTCACGCCTGGAAGCCGGTGACCTTCCGCGAGGTCGGCCAGACCCGCTGGCTGATCGTCGGCTTTGGCAATATCGGCCGCGAGATCGCCGTCCGCGCCAAGGCGTTCGGCGCCCATGTCGAGGCGGTTCGCCGCTCACCCTCGGCCGAGGGGTTGGCCGACGCGGTCTCGACTCTCGCCGACCTGCCCCAGCGTCTGCCCGGCGCCGACGTCGTGGTGCTGGCCTGCGCCCTGAACGAGGAGACCCGCGACCTGGCGAACGCCAAGTTCTTCGCGGCCATGAAGCCCGGCGCGATCCTGATCAATATCGGCCGTGGCGGCCTGGTCGACGAGGACGCGCTGCGGCTCGCCCTCGACGCCGACCAACCGGCCCACGCCGTGCTTGACGTCTTCAAGACCGAGCCGCTGCCGGCCGACAGCTGGCTCTGGGACCACCCGAAGGTGCGGGTCACGCCGCACGCCTCGAACCGCGGCGAGCTGACCGGGGAGCGGGGCGACGCCCTGTT
Organism: Phenylobacterium sp.; assembly: GCA_040391295.1. GTDB lineage: Bacteria > Pseudomonadota > Alphaproteobacteria > Caulobacterales > Caulobacteraceae > Phenylobacterium. The sequence goes on from JBEBYB010000026.1 coordinate 20,221, forward strand.
CCTCGACAACCTGCGCCTCTATCTGCGCGGCGAGCCGTTGCGCAACCTGGTCAAGCCCGCCGACATCGGCGTCGGCTAACCGGAGATCTTCGGGTCCAGCTTCAGGGCCTGGGCCTTGTCGGTCGCCGCGCCCTTGAGGTCGCCAAGCTCAGCCTTGGACAACCCCCGCGCCCACCAGACCGACGCGTCGGCCGGATCGCCTTTCAAGGAGGCGTCGAAGGCCTCGACAGCCTGCAGGTGGTCGTCCATCCGCCGATAGATCTCCCCCTTCAGCGCCAGATAGATGGGCGTGTCGGGCAGCAGGACGCCGGCCTGGTTGACGTCTTTGAGCGCTCGATCATACCGGCCGAGCTCCCGGTAGGCGATCGAGCGGTTGGCGAAGCTGGGGGCATAGTCGGGGTCGCTCCTGATCGCGGCGTCCAGGTCCTTGACCGCCGCCTCGTACCGCTCCGCCTCAAGCGCGAGGCGGGCACGACCGTTCAGCGCATAGGTCGATTTCGGCTCGGCCTTAAGGGCGGCGTCGAGATCGGATCGCGCGCCGACGCTGTCGCCGGCATGGTTCCGCATCATGCCGCGATCAGTCAGCAATTCAGCGTTGACCGGATCGACCTGCACGGCGCGGTCATAGGCTTCGAGGGCGCGCTTTGATGCGCCTTGCCCGCCCAACAGGTCGGCGAGGGACCACCAGCCGTCACGCGATTTCGGGTCCAGGCGCACGGCCTTTTCGAAGGCGGCCAGGGCCTTGTCCGGCCGCTCGTCGGCGCCAAGAGCCCGGCCCAGCCATACCTGCAGGTCGGCGACCTGCGGATAGCGCCGCGCCGCCGTCTGATAGACGCCGGCCGCAGCGGCGAACTCGCCCTGACGATTTAGAAGCGCCGCCTTGGTCACCAACGCGGCGTAGTTGTCCGGCGCGGCCCTCAGCGCCTCGTCGGCCACCGCCATCGCCTCGTGCTCCCGACCCAAGTCGAGGAGCTGATAGCTGCTGGAGACCAACGCATCGACTTGCGTGGGATCGGCGCGATAGGCGGCGCGGAAATCTGCAAGCGCGCGTTCGTGGTCGCCGGCGTCAGCCCAAAGCCAGGCACGGCCCTCCAACGCCTTGGCGTGCGGCCCCTGGGCCAGGACCTTGTCGAAGTCGGCCCGCGCCTTGTCGTTCTGTTCAAGGCCGGCGAAGGCCAGGCCGCGCGCGGCCAAGGCGTCGGCGCTTTGTGGAGCAACCCGAACGGCGGCCTGCGCATAGAGCAAGGCCTGGTCGAAGCTCTCAAGGTCCAGGTTCAACTGCGCCCCCCCAAGCAGGGCGGCGAGATTGGTCGGGTCGCGGGCCAATGCGGCGTCGTAGATCTCGGCGGCGGGAACGTATTCCCCCGCCGCCAGCAGGGCCTGGGCCCGTGCGAGGTCGGGCTCGGGCGCAGCGATGACCGGCGAGGCGGCGGCGATCGCCAGGGCCAGGACGGCGAACTTCAACGACTTCATTTCCGGATCTCCGGGGTTGCGACGACGACGAGAGGGGAGGGACCGAGCCAGGCGGCGGCGGCGCGCTTCACCTCGCCCAGGTCGAGCGTGGCCAGCAGGGCCGGCGCCTCCACCAGGACCTGCAGGGCGCTCGGATCCCGCGATGAGCTCTGGAGCTGCGAGGCCCACCCCGCATTGCCCGCCAGCTCGGCGACGACGCCCGCCAGCAGCGGCTTGCGGGCCGCCTCCAGCATCTGCGGCGTGATCTGGCCGGCGGCGAGGCGCGCGGCCACCGCCCGCATCTCGGCCTCGACCGCGGGCAGATCAGCCTGGGCGGCCTCGACCCAGGCGGTGAGCGATGCTTCATCGCCCTGGTCGGGCGCGCTCAGGGCGGCGCTCGGCGAATAGGCCTTGCCCAGGCGCTCGCGCACCGCATGGCGCAGTTCATCGTTCAACACCGCGCTGAGCAGATCGAGGACGTATTCCTCGCGCCGACGTTCCGGGCTCGCCACGAACAGCGGCCACACCAGGGCCACCGCCGCCTGGTCCGTCGCGCCAAGATGGGTGACGCGGATTGGCGCTTTCAGGGTCCGCAGGTAGGTCTGGTAGCCTCGATATGGCGGCCGGACCGGCCCGGCGGACCGCGCGGGCAGCGCCCCCAGGGTCTTGCCCACCAGTTCGATCGCGGTCTTCTCATCAAGGTCGCCGACCAGCGTCACTTCCAAGGGCGCGGTGGTGACCACCGGCTTCAGCAGGGCCTCGAAGTCGCGCGAGCGCAGGCCGGCGATCTGCGCGCGTGGCGGCATGCCGCCGATACCGCCTGGCGCGAGCGTCTCCCGCAGCCCCTGGGAAATCGCCGCGATCGGCGAGGCCTCCTGGTCGCTGTAGACGTTGGCGACCACGCTCGGCAGCTTGACGTCCAGTTCGTTGCGGAAACCGGGATCGGTCAGATAGGCGGCGATCAACTCCAGTTGCTCCGGCAGCCAGTCGGGAAACGAACTGGATTCCAGGGTGAAGGAGCGGTCGTTGACAGTGAGCGCGATGCTCTCCAGCGGCTCGTCGCCGATCAGCGCTTTGAGCTCGGCGTAGGAGTGCCGGCCAAGGCCGCCGCGAATGAACGAGTCGGCGGCGAGGGAGCTTTCGTACAGCGACCGCTCGCCCATCCCCTCGCGGCCGTCGCCGAAGTCGACGCGCAGTTCGACCTCGCCCTTGGCGAAGGCCGTCTGCTTGAAGTTGAGCACGGTCCCGTTGGTGAAGCGCAGACGCACGAAATCGGGATTGGTCAGCACCCGCCGCCGCGCCACCTTGCCTGGCGCGCCCGCCGCGCCATAGGCCCAGGTCGGCGCCGGCGGTTTGACATAGGGGGGCGGGACCACCGCGGCGTTTTTCGCCCAAGCCGCAAGCACCGCCTCGCGCGGCGGCGCCTGATCGGCGACGACCGAGATGAACGGCCCCGCGCCGGCCCAATCCTTGCGCCATGCCGACAACACCTGCGCCGCCGTCAGGTTCTCGACGGCCTGGTTGAAGGCCCGCATGGTCTGCCGCGGCTCCATCGTCACCTGATTCAGTAGAAGATCTTCGGCCAGCGAGGAGGCCAGACTCGCCGAGTCGCGCGTGGAGGCCTGGAGGATCGTTCCCAGCGCGCCGGCGCGCAGCGCCTTCAGGGCGTCTTCGATCTCGGCCTCGCCTGGACCATCGGCGGTGAACCGCGCGATCTCGAACTGCACGGCCTGCAAGGCGGATCGCCATCCGCCACGCGTCGAAATCACGCTGATGCAGGTGTCTTTCGCCTCGCGCTGATCGATGCCGACGGAGGGCGCGGCTTCGATGATCGAGGGGTCGCTCAAGGCCAAGCCCGACAAGCGGGTCGCCAGGCTCTGGATCCAGACCAGCCGCAGCATCCGGCGATGCAGCGCCTCGGCGTCCTTCGCATCCGAAGGTTCGGCGGCGGTCTGGCGGCATACCGACAGGCCGCTCGGGACTTGAGGCTCCGACAGGGTCAGGGCGGCCAATCCCCGTTGCTGATCCGGCCCCGGCAAGGCGGCGCGCTCCGGCCGCGCGCCCCGCCCCCGCCAGTCGCCGAAAACCTGGGCGATCTCGACTTCCAGGACCTCCAGCCCCTCCGGCGGCATGTCTCCGACCATCACCAGAACGGCGTGCTCGGGGCGATACCAGCGGCCGTAAAAGTCTTGCAGCGCGGCTGGGGTAATGGTCCGCAGGACCTGGAGATCGCCGATGGGCGGGCGCTGGGTGGTTCGCAGCTCCGGTCCCTGGAAGACCTCGACGGCCTGGCTCACCACCGCCGCCGGTTCGTTGCGGACGTCGCGCTCGGCCAACACCACGCCGCGCTCGCGGTCGACCGCCTGCGGCGCGAAACGCACCCCGTCGGCCACGTCGCGCAGCCACTTCAAGGCGATCGCCCGCTCGCCGCCCACGGCGCTGGGCAGATCGAGCCGGTAGACCGTCGCCCGGTGGCCGGTGAAGGCGTTCTGGTCGCGGCCGAAACCGACGCCCAATGGAGCGAACGCCGGATCGAGCTGGCCTTCGGGAAACCGCCGCGTGGCGCGAAACGCCATGTGTTCGACGAAATGGGCCGCGCCGCGTTCGGCGTCGGCCTCATCCAGGCTGCCGACATCGAACGCCAGCCTCAAGGAAAGGCCGCCGCTGGGCGTGGCGTTGGACATCAGCCCATAGCGCAGGCCGTTTGGCAGCACGCCCTGGCGAATGGCGGGGTCGGCGATGAGCGGCGCGTTAGGCGACGTCTCGGCGACCGCCATCCCGCTTCCGCCAAGCGCCAGCCAGAGGCTGGCGACCATCGCCGCTCTAAACGAATGCACGCAATCCCCCCGGGCCGCTCAACCCTAGGCTACAGCGGGACGGAAGAATGAAAAGTGAACGGCTAGGGTTCGACGGTCATCTGGGTCTGCAGCACCAGGGCGAGCAGCTTGCCGTCGGCGTTGGTGATGCGGGTCTGCCAGACGCTGGAGCGGCGGCCGACGTGCAGCGGAACGGTCTCGCCCTCGACCGTCGTGCCGACCTTGGCCGAGCCGAGGAAATTGGTCTTCGACTCCAGGGTCGTGGTCCGCGCCCCGACCGGCAGATTGAGGAACCCGCCCACCGCGCCGAGGGCGTCGGCGAAGGCCATGAAGGCTCCGCCGTGCAGGATGCCGCCGGCGGTGCAAAGGTCCTCGCGCACCACCAGCCGCCCGGTCACCCGCGCCTTGCTCCGCTCGACGATCTCCACCCCCATCAGGTTGGCGAAAGGCATGCCGGTTTCATTGGCCATCGATGTTTCCTCCAGTTGGCGCTCATTCCACCGCCGCGCTGGGCTGGAGTCCATGACCTCACGCGTCAAGATCCGTGGCCGACCTGCCGTTTGGAAGAACCGCTTTCGTTGCGCCGGCGCCCAGGGGGGCGTAAGGGAACGCTCCGCTTGAAGACTAGAAGGAGACCGCCATGGGCTATCGTGTGGCCGTGGTCGGCGCCACGGGCAATGTGGGCCGCGAAATGCTGAACATCCTCGAGGAGGTGAAATTCCCCGTCGACAAGATGCATGCGATCGCCAGCCGCAGATCCATCGGCGTCGAGGTGTCCTTCGGCGAGAAAATCATCAAGTGCGAGGACGTCGAGCAGTTCGACTTCTCCACCGTCGACGTCGTGCTGATGAGCGTCTCCGGCTCGTTCTCCAAGACCTGGGCCGAGAAGATCGGCGCGGCCGGCCCCATCGTCATCGACAACTCGTCGGCCTGGCGGATGGACCCCGACGTGCCGCTGATCGTGCCGGAAGTGAACCCGGACGACGTGGCCTATGCCGGCAAGAAGAACATCATCGCCAACCCGAACTGCTCGACCGCCCAGCTGGTGGTGGCGCTGAAGCCGCTGCACGACCGCGCGCGCATCAAGCGGGTGGTGGTCGCGACCTATCAGTCGGTGTCCGGCGCCGGCAAGGAAGGCATGGACGAGCTTTGGGACCAGACCAAGGGCGTCTTCGTCCTGGGCGCGCCCGAGCCGAAGAAGTTCCCCAAGCAGATCGCCTTCAACGTCATCCCGTTCATCGGGGCCTTTGAGGAAGACGGCTACACCGACGAAGAAGCCAAGATGTGGAATGAAGTCCACAAGATGATCGACCCGTCGATCGCGCTCACCGTGACCTGCGTGCGGGTGCCGGTCATGGTCGGCCACTCCGAGGCGGTGAACGTCGAGTTCCACGATGCGATCGACGAGGACGAGGCCCGCGACCTGCTGCGCGAAAGCCCCGGCCTGATCGTCATCGATCAGCGCAACGACAAGGGCTACATGACCCCGAAGGAAGCCCAGGGCGAGTTCCCGGTCTTCGTCAGCCGTATCCGCAAGGACCCGACCGTCGAGCATGGCCTGAACATGTGGGTCGTGGCCGACAACCTGCGCAAGGGCGCGGCGCTGAACGCGGTGCAGATCGCCGAACTGCTGCACGAGCGCGGTCTGCTGAAGACCAAGGCCGTCGCCGAGTGATCAAACTGGCGGTCGGGTGAGAAATCCTCGCCCGACCATCGCCAGGGTTTGCAGCCTGGGGCTTGCGGGATTCTCGCAGGGCCATAGGTAGGGCGCTCCACCTGCGCCCGAAGGATCCGCCTTGACCCAAGATCCGCCCGCCAACAGAGCCGCCCTGGGCGCGGGCATGGTCTGCTACATGATGTGGGGCGTCGTGCCCCTGGCCTTCCAGGTCATGGGACGACAGGGGATCGGCGCCTGGGAGATCCTGGCCCACCGCACCCTTTGGGCCGTACCCACCGCCTTCCTGTTCGTGCTGCTGGCCCGCCAGACGCCGCAACTGCTCCAGGTGCTGCGCCAGCCGCGGGTCATGGCCTGGCTGGCCCTGTCGGCGGCGATCATCGCGCTCAACTGGCTGGTCTTCATCTGGGCGGTGAACAACGGCCGGGTGCTGGAGACCAGCCTCGGCTATTTCATCAATCCGCTGATGGCCATGGCCGCCGGGGCGCTGATTTTCCGCGAGCGGCTCGACGCCATCGGCAAGGGCGCCATCGCCCTGGCCGCCGTCGGGGTGACCATCCAGGCCATCGCCCTGGGACACCTGCCGATCATCTCGCTCACCCTGGCCGTCAGCTTCTGCGCCTATGGGGTGATCCGCAAACGGGTCGCGGCCGACGCTCAGACCGGATTGCTGATCGAGTGCCTGATCCTGGGCGTGCCGGGCATTTTCCTGATCGCCTGGCTGCAGAGCACCGGGGCCGGCCACTTCACCGCCAGCCCGTCGTCGATGGCGTGGCTCCTGGCTTGCGGGCCGATGACCGCGATCCCGCTGATGCTGTTCTCCTGGGCCGCCCGCCGCATCCCGTTCTCGGCCATGGGCTTCCTGCAGTTCATCGCCCCCAGCATGACCTTCGTGATGGGCGTGCTGCAGGGCGAGGCCTTCACCCCGCTGCGCGGCGTGTCGTTCGGCTTCATCTGGTGCGGCGCGGCGATCTTCGCCTACGGCGCCTGGCGCCGCACCCGCTTGCTGCGCGTGGCGACGGCGGCGTAGCCGACACAAAGCTCGTCATCCTCGGTTGGAGCCGCGCAGCGGCGGAATACCGGGGACCCATAAACACGAAGCTCTCCAGCGTATCCTGGGGCGGCGGAGTCTATGGATGGCCGGCACAGGGCCGGCCATGACGATTCAAGTTGGAGCGGCTACAGCCCCGCGTAGGCCGCTTCGATCAGCCGCTTGGCGCGGGCGTCGCCGATCAGGTCGGTGGACTGCTTGTTCATCACATAGGCCCCGGCCAGCCTGGTCTGCGGATCGGCGAAGACGCAGGACCCGCCCCAGCCGGAGTGGCCGAAGGTCTGCTCGCCCGGTCCCCAGACCTTGACCGCCGAATTGCGCATGAAGCCCGCGCCCCAGCTCATCACGAAGGGCAGCACCAGATCCTGGCCGTGGATACGCTCGCGCGAGGCCTCGGCGATCAGCGAGGGGGAGAGGATTTCACCGCCGTCCAGCCAGCCGTCATTGGCCAGCGACCCGATCAGGCGGGCCAGCGCCGGCGCGGTGGCGTGGCCGTTGGCCGAGGGGATCTCCATCCGCCGCCACTCGGCCTGACCACGCCCGGCCGGCGAAGACCAGGGGGTCAGGAAGGCGGCCTTGGTCGCGGCATTGATCTCGCCGAAGTTCGGCAGGCCGCTTGGCCGTTGCAGATCGGCGGCGCGGTGGTGCTCGGCGTCCGGCAGGCCGATCCACAGATCGAGGTCGAACGGAACCGCCAGGTCCTGGCGCAGGGCCGTGCCCATGGTCCGCCCATCGACTCGGCGGAAGATCTCGCCGGCCAGATAGCCGAAGGTGATCGGGTGATAGCCGCTGGCGGTTCCCGGCGGCCACAGCGGGGCCATGGCCGCCAGCTTGGCGCAGATGGCGTCCCAGTCGAACCACAGCGAGGGCTCCATCTCATCGGGAAAGCCCGGCAGGCCTTCCTGATGGCTCATCACCTGCTCGACCGTGATCGCCGCTTTGCCGGCCGCCCCGAACTCAGGCCAGACGTCGGCGACCAGTTGGTCGTAGGCGAGCTTTCCCTGATCGACCAGGCGGGCGATCAGCAGGGCGGCGACGGCCTTGGTGGTCGAGAACACCGGCGTCAGGGTCTTGTCGTCGAAGGCCTTGGTGCGGGCCCGGTCGGCGAAACCGGCCCAGAGGTCGATCACCAATTCACCGGCCTCCACCAGGGCGAAGCGCGCGCCCAGCTCCTGGCCGGTCGTGAAATTATCAACGAAGGCCGCGCGCACCCCGGCGAAGCGCTCGGGGCAAAACCCGTGAATCTCGATGTCGCTCGTCATGCCAATCGCTCCAAACGCACGCTGGGGGAGGTGGTCGTCAGTCTTTGGCCCATGCCGATGATCGGAAGCTCGGCCGCCGACGCACCCTGCGCCGCCGCCACGCTCTCGGCCACCCCGCTGACCGCGCGGGCAAGCGCATCGGAGCCGGTGAGCCCGTTCAGCAGCGCCGCGCCGAACAGGGCGGTCAGCAGGTCGCCGGTCCCCTTCGGCGCCGAGGGCGCGCGGGGATGAACGGCTATCCAGGCGTCATCCTGGTCGGCGTAGATCACCCCGATGTCGCCGCCGCAATCGATCGAGGACACCAGAACCGGCTTGCCCAGGCTGCGGGCGGCGGCCAGGGCGTCCTGCGGGGTACGGATGTCGGCGCCGGCCAGATAGGATAGCTCCCAGGCGTTGGGCGCAAGGATATCGGCGCGCGGGACCAGGTCCTCGATCACCGCCATGGCCACCTCGGCCGGGACGTAGAGCTTGCCGGCGTCGCCGAGGGTCGGATCGACGATCACCACCGGCGAAGGGCCAGTCCGGCTGCTGCGCGCCGTATCGATGGCGCCGGCCGCGAGCGTCACCTGTTCGGGTGAGGCGAAGTAGCCGGTCAGGACCAGGTCGGCCTCAGCCAGCCGCCCGTTGGCCTCGGTCCCGGCCAGCATGCCCTCAAGCGTCTCGGGGGCCACGCGCGCGCCGCCGGGCGCGCCCCAGCCGGGATGGCGGCCATAGAGCACGGTCGGCACGACCATGCTGTCGATCTGAAAGATTGAGAGGGCGCTCGCCTGGGCCGTTCCGCCCACGTGACTGGCGGCGACATGGCTGGAGATTATGAGCGCGAGCGGCATGCCCGCTCTGATTAGCCGAGCGGCCGCGTCGTTCACAATAGAGATGCTCCCCCTTTGGGGGAGCTGTCAGCCGATTGGCTGACTGAGGGGGACTGCGACCCGCGCCGCAGGCCCCCTCCGTCGCGCTTGCGCGCGCCACCTCCCCCAGCGGGGGGGGATCTCAGTCTTTCCTAGTAGCGGTAGTGGTCCGGCTTGAACGGGCCAGCTTCCGGCACGCCGATGTAGTCGGCCTGGTCCTTGGAGAGCGTGGTCAGCTTGGCGCCGAGCTTTTCGAGGTGAAGGAAGGCGACCTTCTCGTCGAGGTGCTTGGGCAGGGTGTAGACCTTGGTCTCGTAGCTCGCCTTGTTGGTCCACAGTTCGATCTGGGCCAGGGTCTGGTTGGTGAAGCTGGCGCTCATCACGAAGCTGGGGTGACCCGTGGCGTTGCCCAGGTTCACCAGACGGCCTTCCGACAGCAGGATGATCTTC
>JBEBYB010000027.1:0-29678 GCA_040391295.1 Phenylobacterium sp.
TGCTTCAGCAGGGCGGCGAAGGCGTGGGCCAGCACCTCGTCCGAACCGTTGCCGACGAACACCTGGGCCGGACTGACCCCATGATAGGCCGCCAGGGTCTGCCGCAGCGCGCTGGCCTGGGGATCGGGATAGAGCCGCAGATTATCGTCCGCCGCCGCGCTGATCGCCGCCATCGCGCGCGGCGAGGGGCCGAACGGGCTCTCATTGGTGTTCAGCTTGACCAGCCCCTCGATGCGCGGCTGCTCGCCCGGCACATAGGGCTTCAGGTCGTGCACCAGGGGGCTCCAGAAGCGGCTCATCGATCCCTGTCCTGTCTTGCTGCGGCGTCGGCGTCGTCATGGGCCAATAGCGGGCGGCGAGGCAAGCCCACTTAAGGTGGTGTCGGCCCTGGCGCGAACGCCGGTCTTGGTCTTAGTGTCCCCGCCTCATTTAAGGGCTTCCCCATGCGAGATCCGCTGCGCCGCGCCGTTCACCGAGGCCTGGAGCTGACCGGCCTGATCGGTCCGCTGCATCGCCGCCAGGAGCGCGAGCTGGTCCGCAGCTTCGCCAGCGAGAGTATCGACGACCAGCGGCCGATGCCGCCGGCCGAGCTGATCGTGCTGGTGGCCGGCGCCTCGGGCCACGCCTGGTTCTCCGAGCGCGGCCGCGCCGACGCCGAGCGGTTCCTGGCCCTGGCCGCCAAGCACGGCCTGCCCGGCCCGCTGGACGTCTGGGATCTGGGCTGCGGCTGCGGCCGCATCGCCCGCTGGGCCGCCCCGCAGGTCATCGCCGGCGGCGGGACCTTCCACGGCTCGGACATCAACCGGCAACTGCTGGACTGGTGCGCGGCCAACCTGCCGGGCACGTACTTCGTCAACCGCCTGACCCCGCCGGTGAAGCTGCCCTCCGCCTCGATCGACCTCGTCTACGCCTATTCCGTCCTCACCCACCTGCGCGAGAAGGGGACCCGCGCCTGGCTGGCCGAAACCGCCCGCACCCTGCGTCCCGGCGGCATCGCCCTGCTGACCTTCCATGACGAGGACTACGCCCACGCCTGGGGCCCGGCCGAGGTTCAGCCGCTGCTGGCCGCCCAGGACTACGTGGTCTGGAACGACGCCCTGGAGGGCTCCAACTACCTCTCGGCCTGGACCACCCGCGCCTACTTCACCCAGCTGGCCCAGGCGCATTTCGAGGTGCTGGAGATCATCCCCGGCCAGACCGACACCGCCGTCCAGGCCACCGCCGTCCTCAAGCGCCGGGCCTGAGCCATGCGCCTCTACCTCTCCTCCTATCGGACGCAGGACACGGCGGGTGATCTGCTCGATCTGGCCGGCGGCCCCTGCCGGGCGGTGGTGATCTCCAATGCGCTCGACATGATCCCGCTCGCCGAGCGTCAGGCCTACGCCCGCAAGATCCACGACCCGGTGGTCGAGCTGCGGGACGCGGGCCTCGACGCCGTGGACCTCGACCTGCGCGACTATTTCGCAAACCCCGCGGCGCTCGAACGCGACCTTGCCGACGTCGGCCTGGTCTGGGCCGTGGGCGGCAACGCCTTCCTGCTGCGCCGCGCCCTGCGCCAGAGCGGCCTCGACGTCCTCCTCGCCCGGCGCCTGGCCGACGACAGCCTGGCCTATGGCGGCTGGAGCGCCGGCGCCTGCGTGGCCGGCTCGACCCTGCGCGGCGTTCACCTGATGGACGAGCCGGAGCTGATCACCCCCAGCTATGACCCCGAGGTGATCTGGGACGGCATGGGTTTGACCCCCTTCGCCATCGTCCCGCACTTCGCCTCGGACCACGCGGAGGCCCAGGCCGCCGACCTCGCCGCCGCCTATATGGCCGCGGGCGCCATCCCCCACCGCACCCTGCGCGACGGCCAAGCCATCCTGCGCCGCGGCGACCAGATCCAGCTCGTCGGCGCGCCGATTTAGCAGGGCCGCGCCTCCCCACCTTCGTCATCCGTCCTCGCCCCATCCCCCCTTCGTCATCCTAGGCCTTGTGCCTAGGACCCCTTCATCGGCCGCGAGGCGACGCCGGGTGAAGCGTGAACGGCGGCGTACTTCCTGGTTTTCGGTGCAGCGGCGAAAGGGGTCCTAGGCACAAGGCCTAGGATGACGAAGGGGGGAGGCGAACTCTCCAAACCCCATCGCCCCGCCGCCCCTCTCAAGGCCGATAGGTCTTGGCCGTCAGCCGCCCAATCAGTCCCTCCAGCCGGGCGACCTCGGCCTTGGCCTCCTTGAAGGTGGCGGGCGTCGCCTCCATCACGATCATGTCGATGTTGAATTCCAGCCACCGCTTCTGCTCGGCCCTGGCCTCCAGGTACATGTCGAGGAATTCCTCGTGGCGTTTCAGCCAGCCATAGACCGCCTTCATCGACGGCATGGCCGGATCGGCGGTGATCTCCATGATGGTTTCGCCCGCCGCCACCCGCTCGCAGAACGCCGCGCCCCAGGCCCGCCGATAGGTGCTCTTCCTGCCCGACACATATGGCCTGCGTAGACCCAGCTTGATCTCATGCGGCACGCGCCAGGCGTCGGACACATGCTTCAGCCGCCGGTTCTGAATCTTGCCCTCAGCCAGGTGGCGTCGCACGGCATCGTACATCGCTGCGAACTCAGGATGCATCTTGCGCCATTGTCGGAGCGTTGCACGGCACGGCATGGCTGGATCGGCGCAGATCGCGTTCAGCGTCTCTCCGGTGTCGATCCGTGCACAGATCACCTCGCCGAACTCCCGACGATACTGCGACCCGCCCGCACCGCCCGCATGATCCATCTGCGGCACGGGCCGCTGACGCGGCGGGATCCAAGGCTTGTCGGCGGAGGAGGTCACCTGTCGAGCTTACCCCGAAAGGGCGCTCAAACTAAGAACAAAATAGGAACATTTCAGCCTCGACGCGGGCGCGCGCCGTTGCGGACGGGGAACACTCTTGCCCTCAAGGGTTCGCCCCGGCCGGGCTTTGGAGATGCGGCAGCACCTTGCTCATGTGGACGCGCACGATCCCCGCGCCGATCTCTTCCTCGCGGTCCAGACTGTAGCCGAGGCGCAGGTAGAGCTGGATGTTCTGCGTGAAGCGCTGGTTGGTGTAGAGCGTGATCTTGGCATGGCCGAGCGACCGCGCGACGTCCTCGGCGTGGGCCATCAGCTTCGAGCCCAGACCCCGCCCCTGGAAATCTGGATCGACGGCGACGTTCTCCACCAGCAGGCTGTCGCCCTCGTCGATGGTCTCGACCAGACCGGCCAGCACGCCGTCCAGATAGAGCAGGTCGAAGCGGTGGTTCCCGACAGCGGCTTCATAGTCCGCGCCCATCGGCTTGGGTTCGCGACCGATGAGGGGAACCCACTTGGCATAGGCCGCTCGCGTCAGCCGCCGAAGCTCGGCCGCGTCGGCCGAAACACCCCGGCGCAGTTCAATCGTCCCGCTCATTCCGATCTCTCCCAAACGTAAGGCGCGCGCGTCAGATAGAGCGACCAGCCCCTGGCGAAGGCGGGGTTGTCGCATCCCCCTACGTGTTCGTCATGGCCGGGCCGGCAGGACCCGGCCATCCATAACCACCGAGCCTGGTCGGAAAGGCCCGTGCGTATGGATCCCCGGCACGCATACGCGTCCATACATGGTGATCGGAACGGCCAGCTGCGCCCCGACGTTTGATCAGCGTTCAGTCGCCTGTCTGGAAGTCCCCAGGCGCCCGTTGACCTATGCAGGCCGCCGCTGTGTAACCTTGACCGATGGTGGCGGTCATCGATCAGCGTCGCGAAGAGGCCGAGCGTCTGCGCGGCTACTTCGAAGTTCAGCTCCTGTTCGCGGAGACTATCGCAGGCAGGGCGTCGCGCCCGCTGTCGGAGACCTGCCTGGAGTTCACCAACCTGCACCGAAGGCTGGGCCTTGGCCGCCCTGATGAGGGCGCGCCTTCGCCGGAGTGGACGCGATACGCCGAGGGGCTTGAGCGGTGCGCGCCCGGATCGAGCCGCCTGGACTGGACGCTTGCCTTCTTCGCCGGCGCCTCGCCGACCGAGAGCGTCACGCGCAGGTTCGGCTGCTTCAGCTACGAACTGCTGGCCCCCGGCGATGTCGTGCGCATCCACTTCAGCAACCGCGACAGCACCGGCGACTGTGGGCCGCTCGCCCGCGCCAAGATCGATAGCCGCCTAACCGAGCTGCGGGAGATGTTCGGATTTATCCGAGCGCGCCATTCGAGCGCCCGGACCGTGCGGGGCGGCTCCTGGCTCTACAACTTGCCAGCCTACCGCCGCCTGTTCCCGCCGGAGTATGCGGCGTCTGTCTTTGAACCAGAGCGCGTTCGGTTGGACGGCACGTCCAGCTGGGGCCAGCTGCTCGACTTCAGAGGGGATGTGAAGCCCGCCGTTCGGCAAGCTCTCCTGGGCGCCATCGGCAAGGTGGATATCGCCGCGCCATGGAGGGCTTTTCCGATGCGCGCTCTGGGCGCGCAGAGCCCGGTTGGGAATTTCTATCAATTCTATGGCTGCTAGCGGTAATCCGGGGACACTATACCTAATTAGCTCGCGGCTTCCGGCCGGGCTTCTGGCGCGCCAGAACCCTTCCGAGCCGTTGCTCCAGTTCGGCGGTGAAGTCCGGCGACCCCAGTGGACGGCCTGTACGCTCCCCCGCCTGTATCGCCCTATGTTCGGCCTCGCTTAGCCCGCCGGCGAGGAATTCGGGCCAGTTCGGGGCCAAGGCCAGCAGGGGCGCCGTCTTCGCCAGCCCATCGTCGCGTCCCGCCAGATGGGCCCGCGCGCTGGACCAGGGCCAGTCTGACGCCGTGCTCGTCAGTCGCGCGCGCACGGGGTTGAGCTCGACATAGCGGGCGCAGGCGAGCAGGTGCGCTCCGTCCATAGGAACTGAGGCGAAGCGTCCCTGCCATAGGTAGCCGCGCCAGCCCTCGCGGAAGTTCACCCGCCTGGAATAGCGTCGGTGCGCTTCCGATAGTGCGGCGCGCAGGCCGTCCTCGTCAGACGGAACCAGGATCAGGTGGACGTGGTTGGGCATCAGGCAATAGCCCCAGACCTCGACCGCCGCCGCGCGGCATCCTTCCGCGAGCAATTCGAGATAGGCGGCGTAATCCTCGTCACAGAAGAACGTCTGTTGCCGGCGATTGCCTCTCTGGGTGACGTGATGGGCTACCCCAGCAGCCACGACTCTCGCCAGCCTCGCCATGGCTCAGCTTGGCGCGTCAGAAGGGTGGGTGTCAATTATGTATAGTGTCCCCGGATTGCCGCCTCTTCATCTCATGCCCCGCCCCGCTTTCGCCGCCAAACCCCACAAATGAAAAGCCCCGCCGGTTCGCACCGGCGGGGCTTCGAGTTTCAGGCTCTTGCGGCCTGTGGGTCTTAGTAGCCCTGGATCTTCGCGTAGCGGTCGCGATGGTAGGACTGGCTGCCGTAGGCCGCTTCGGCCGCACGGGCGCGCTTCATGTAGAAGCCCGCGTCGTGGGCGTCGGTCATGCCGATGCCGCCGTGCATCTGGACCATTTCGTTCGACACCAGGTGGAAGGTGTCGCCCATCTTGGCCTTCGCCAGGCTGACCAGTTCCGGCACGTCCGGGCTGTCGGCGTCGATCGCCGCCAGGGCGGCTTCGACGGCCGAGCGGGCCAGTTCCAGATCGGTGAACATCTTCGCGGCGCGGTGTTGCAGCGCCTGGAAGGAGCCGATCACCTGGCCGAACTGAACGCGGACCTTCAGGTAGTCGAGGGTGGTCTCGAAGGCCTGGACGGCGGCGCCCAGCATTTCAGCGGCGACGCCGGCGCGGGCGCGGTCGAGGGTCTTTTCCAGGACGTCCCAGCCCTTGCCTTCTTCGCCCAGCAGAGCATCGGCGCCGACTTCGACCTTGTCGAAGGAGACGTTCGAGGCGCCGCGGCTGTCGGCCAGCTTCAGGTTGGTCTTGGTCACGCCTTTGGCGTCGGCGGGAACCAGGAACAGGCTGATGCCGTCCTTGTCGCCCGGCTTGCCCGAGGTGCGGGCCGAGACGACGAACAGGCCGGCGCCCGGGCCTTCCAGGACGAAGGTCTTCTTGCCGTCCAGCACGTAGCCGGCGCCGGACTTGGTGGCGCTGAGCGCGACCTTTTCCGGGGCGTGGTGCGCGCCTTCGTCGACCGCCAGGGTGGCGACCAGCGAACCGTCGGCGATCTTGGGCAGGTACTCGCCCTTCTGGGCGTCGTTGCCGCCCAGGATCAGGGCGCTGGCGGCGGCCAGGCCCGAGGCCAGCAGCGGCGAGGCGGTGAGCGTGCGGCCCATTTCCTCAAGGATCAGGCCCAGCGACAGGTAGCCGAAGTTCGACCCGCCGAAGTCTTCCGGGATGATGACCCCGGCCCAGCCCATTTCCGCCTGCTCGTTCCAGGCGGCGGCGTCGTAGCCAAGTTCAACGCCGGAGTCGCGCATCTTGCGGAAGGCGGTCACCGGGCTCTTTTCCTGGACCCAGCTCTTCGCCGCGTCGCGGAGCATGCTCTGTTCTTCGTTCAGAACGGCCATGTTTCGAAATCCTATTCTCTAAAAATCTGTGGTTGTTCTGATGTTTAGCTATGTTGCGTCAGGTCGGGCAGGCCGAGGATGCGCTTGGAGATGATGTTGTTCTGCACCTCTTGCGATCCGCCGTAGATCGTCGTGGCCTTGCCGCCCAGCCAGGAGCGGACCGCGGTCAGCTCTTCAGGGGCGAAGTCGGCGCCTTCCCAGCCCAGGCCCTGGTGACCCATGATCTCCAGGGTCAGTTCGGCCTTGTCCTGCATCCAGCGGGTGCCGGCGTTCTTCATGATCGAGGTGGCGGCCGACGGGCCGGAATTGCCCTTGGCTTCCATCATCGCGCGCACGGCGGTCTGTTGGAAAGCGCGGCCGTCGATCTCGTTCATGATGATGCGGGTGCGCAGGTCGCTGTCGGCCAGCTTGCCGGCTTCGTCGACGCCCACATAGTCCTTGGCCAGCTTCGGCAGCGGCTTGGCGCCGCCGTATCCGCCGCCGCCCGCGCCCGACAGGCCCGAACGTTCGTGTTGCAGCAGACGCTTCGCAATGGTCCAGCCGCCGTTCAGCGGGCCGACCAGGTCCTTCTTCAACGCCTTGGCGTCGGTGAGGAAGGTTTCGCAGAAGGGCGAGTTGCCGGCGATCAGCGGGATCGGACGAACTTCGACGCCCGGTTGGTCCATCGTGAAGAGCACGAAGGAAATGCCTTCATGCTTCTTCGAGGTGTCGGTGCGGACCAGGCAGAAGCACCAGTCAGCGTATTGGGCGCCGGAGGTCCAGATCTTCTGGCCGTTGACCAGGTAGTGGTCGCCCTTGTCTTCAGCCTTGCACTGAAGCGAAGCAAGGTCGGAACCTGCGCCCGGCTCGCTGAAACCTTGGCACCACTGCAGATCACCACGAACGATCGGCGGGATATGCTCTTGCTTCTGATCTTCCGTGCCGTATTCCAGCAGGGTCGGGCCGAACATCATCACGCCCATGCCGCCGATCGGGTTATAGGCGCCCGCGCGGCCCAGCTCCTGCTGGATCACCCGGCCCTGGGCCGAGGACAGACCGCCGCCGCCGTAGGCCGCCGGCCAGGTCGGGACGCCCCACCCCTTTTCACCCATGGCCTTGCGCCAGGCTTCCTGGTCGGCGCTGGGCGTGTTGCGCTCTTCGCGCATCATCGGGTTCGCCTTGCCCTTCAGAGCGGGCGGGAAGTTCGCCTCGATCCAGCCCCGCGCTTCCGCGCGGAAGGCGTCGAGATCGCCGCCGCCAAAATCAGCCATTTAAATCGTCTCCTTAAAAATCAGGTCGTCTGAAAGTCGTTATGCACATCCCCGGTCGCTGAACCTAATCGGCTCGCGCGACCGGGAGTCAGCGTCACCCTAGTGGCTCTGCGTGTGGTCTGGGAGTCCCAGGATTCGCTTGGAGATGATGTTGTTCTGCACTTCGTTGGAGCCGCCATAGATCGAGCCGGCCTTGCCCGAGAGCCAGGAGCGGACCGCGGTGCGCTCTTCCTCGGTGAATTCGGCGCCGTCCCAACCCAGGCCCTGGTGGCCCATGAACTCCAGGGTCAGTTCGGCGCGGTCCTGCGCGACCTTCATATTGGCGTTCTTCATGATCGAGGTCGCCGCCGACGGGCCTGAATTGCCCTTGGCTTCCAGCGCCGCGCGGCGAACCGTCTGCTGCAGGGCGCGCTGGTCGATTTCGTTCATGACGATGCGGGTGCGCAGGTCGCTGTCGGCCAACCGGCCTTGTTCGTCGGCGCCGACATACTTTTTGGCGACGACGCCGAGGGCGTCGGGGCGGGCGGCGGTGGCGCCGCGGCTGCCGTTCATGCCCGAGCGTTCGTGCTGCAGCAGGCGCTTGGCCACGGTCCAGCCGCCGTTCAGCGGGCCGACCAGGTTTTCCTTCGGCACCTTCACGTCGGTGAAGAAGGTTTCGCAGAACGGCGAGTTGCCGGCGATCAGCTTGATCGGCCGAACCTCGATGCCCGGCTGGTGCATCTCGAAGACAACAAACGAGATGCCTTCATGCTTCTTGGTGAAGTCGGTGCGGACCAGGCAGAAGATCATGTCGGCGTATTGGCCGCCGCTTGTCCAAATTTTCGAGCCGTTAACGAGCCAGTAATCGCCCTTGTCTTCCGCCTTGGTTTGCAGGGAAGCAAGGTCGGAACCTGCGCCGGGCTCGCTGAAACCTTGGCACCAGCGGATCTTGCCGGTGACGATGTCGGGGATATACTTCTTCTTCTGGTCTTCGGTGCCGTATTCCAGCAGGGTCGGGCCGAACATGCCGATGCCCATGCCGCCGATCGGGTTCACCGCGCCGATGGCGCCCATTTCCTGCGCCAGCACGCGGGCTTCGGCGGGGGAGAGGCCGCCGCCGCCGTAGGCAGCCGGCCAGGTGGGGGTGCCCCAGCCCTTCGCGCCCATGCGCTCTTTCCAGAGCGCCTGGTCGCCGACCGGCTTTTCAGGGCTCATCAGGGCGGCTTGTTGCGCCTCGACGTCCTTGCCCAGGGATTTCGGGAAATTCGCTTCAAGCCACTCGCGGGCCTGTGCGCGGAAGCCTTCCAAATCGGCGCCGCCAAAATCAGCCATGAAAATTCTCCCTAATTATTCATTATGTTAGCAATATTGTAGCATGTCCCCCTCCCCGCAGGGAGGGGGTGAAAAGTCACTTCGGGTCGGGCAGGCCAAGCACGCGCTTGGAGACGACGTTGAGGTTGATCTCCGAGGTGCCGCCCTCGATGGAGTTGCCCTTGGAGCGCAGCCAGGTGCGGACCGCCGCCAGCTCCGGCCCCTCGAAGCCTTCGCCGGTCCAGCCGAGACCGGCCGAGCCGAGGGCTTCGACGATCAGTTCGTTGCGGTCCATCGCCACCTTGGCGCCGGCGTACTTCATGATCGAGGTCGCGGCCGACGGGCCGTTGCCCGCCTTGGCCTCGTCGGCGGCGCGGCGCACGGTCTGCTGGAAGGCCTGGACCTCCATCAGGTGCTCGGTCACCCGGCGGCGGAAGTCGCCGTCGGCCAGCCGGCCGCTCTCGTCCAGGCCGACATAGTCCTTGGCCGCCTGCTTGACGGTCAGGGCGCTGACCGGCGCGCCGATCGAGCCGCCGCCGAGGCCGGCCGAGATGTTGTCGCGCTCGAACTGCAGCAGCCGCTTGGCCACCGTCCAGCCGCCGTTCAGCGGGCCGAACAGCTGGTTTTTCGGAACCGTGACTTCGGTGAAGAAGGTCTCGCAGAACGGCGAGGTGCCGTTGATCAGCAGGATCGGCCGAACCTCGACGCCGGGCGAGGTCATGTCGATCAGCAGGAAGCTGATGCCCTCGTGCTTCTTGGAGGTGTCGGTGCGCACCAGGCAGAAGCACCAGTCGGCCAGGTTGGCGCCGGACGTCCAAATTTTTGAACCGGTGACCAGGTAGTGGTCGCCCTTGTCCTCGGCGCGGGTCTGCAGCGAGGCGAGGTCGGAGCCCGAGCCCGGCTCGGAGTAGCCCTGGCACCAGCGGACCGAGCCGGTGATGATGCCGGGCAGGTGCTGGCGCTTCAGTTCCTCGGTGCCGTATTCGATCAGGGTCGGGCCGAACATCATCACGCCCATGCCGCCGATCGGGTTGCGGGCGCCGACCTTGGCCATTTCTTCGTGCAGGACGCGGGCCTGCTGGCGGGTCAGGCCGCCGCCGCCGTATTCGGCCGGCCAGGTGGGGGTTCCCCACCCCTTGCCGCCCATGGCTTCGCGCCAGGCCTTGGCGTCGGCGCTTTCCTTGCCGCCGCCCTGGGCCGCGAGTTGCGCGGCCGGGTCGGCCTTCAGGGCCTTGGGGAAGTTTTCTTCCAGCCACGCCTTCGCTTCGCTGCGGAAGGCCTCGGTGTCGTCGCCGCCAAAGTCAGCCATGAAATTCGCCTCTAGAAATATCGTCGATCAAAACAAAGACGCCGCCCGAAAATAGGGCGGCGTCCGTCACATTTTACTTGGGGTCGGGCAGGCCGAGCACGCGCTTGGAGACCACGTTGATGTTGATCTCCGAGGTGCCGCCCTCGATGGAGTTGCCCTTGGAGCGCAGCCAGCCGCGGACCGCCAACAGTTCGCCGGGCGCGTAGCCCTCGCCTTGCCAGCCGAGACCCTGGTGGCCCATGGCCTCCACCATCAGTTCGGACCGCTCCTGGGCGAAGGAGGCGGCGGCGTACTTGATGATCGAGGTCGCGGCGCTGGGGCCGTTCGAGGCCCGCGCCTCGGCGGCGGTGCGCGCGATGGTCTGGCCCAGGGCCTGGAAGTTCATCTTGTTCTGGGTGACCCGCTGGCGCAGGTCGTGGTCGGCCATCCGGCCGGCCTCGTCGACGCCGGCATAGGTCTTGGCGATAGTCCCGAGGTCGCCCGCCGCGCCGCCGGCTCCGCCGCCGCCGCCAAAGCCGCCCGAGATGTTCTGGCGCTCATACTGCAACAGCCGCTTGGCGATCTCCCAACCGCCGTTGACCTTGCCGACCAGCGCGTCCTTCGGCAGGCTCACGTCAGTAAAGAAGGTCTCGCAGAACGGGCTCTCGCCGGAGATCAACTGGATCGGCCGGGTTTCCACACCAGGCTTGGCCATGTCGATCAGCACGAACGATATGCCTTCGTGCTTTTTCGTGGTGTCGGTGCGGACGAGGCAGAAGCACCAGTCGGCCTTGTCTGCATAGGACGTCCAGACCTTCTGGCCGTTGATCAGCCAGTGGTCGCCCTTGTCTTCACATCTCGTCTGCAGCGAGGCCAGATCGGAGCCGGCGCCCGGTTCCGAATAGCCCTGGCACCAGCGGATCTCGCCGTTGACGATCTTGGGCAGGTATTCTTTCTTCTGCGCCTCGGTCGCGTATTCCAGCAGCACCGGGCCCAGCATCCAGATCCCGAACGAGGCCAGGGGCGCGTGATAGCGGCCGGCGGCGAGCTCCTGTTCCAGCACGCGGGCCTGTGGCGCGGTCAGTCCGCCGCCGCCGTATTCTTTCGGCCAGGTCGGGGCGGTCCAGCCCTGCTGGGCCATCTTGCGCATCCACACGATCTGCGGATCGGAGGAGCCGGCGAAGGCGCGGCCGCCCCACATGGCTTCGGGGTCGCTCTTGACCTTGGGGTCGCGGAGTTCCGCCGGATAGTTGGCTTCCAGCCAGGCCTTTACTTCGGCGCGGAACGCGTCGAGATCGCCGGCGCCGAAATCGGCCATGGAATCCTCCCGTGATCGGATGTGGTTTTGCGCCGGCCACATTAGCGTCGGGCGCCTCAAGAGCAAGGGAAACGAAACGGCTGTTTGACGTTGGGACAGCGCGCTGCGCGGGCGCCAAATCAGGCTATATACCGTCCATCCGAGACGGCTTCTGGTGGGCGTATGAAATTTTGGCGAGAAATTAAACCGGCGCTATTCGCCGCGGCGCCCACCATGGCGGCCGTTCTCGCCCTCCTTGCGGGGATCATGCTGCTGGCCTCCGGGGCCACCCCGACGATCCCGGACCGGTTCCTGCGCATCTATGAGGTGACGCCGGTCGTCCTGATCGAGATCAGTCATTTCCTTTCCAGCATCCTGGGCCTGATCCTGGTCCTGCTGGCCTTCGGGCTCCGGGCGCGGCTGGACGGCGCCTGGGCCGCGACGCTCGCCACCTTGTTGATCGCCAGTCCGCTGGCGCTGCTCAAGGCCTTCGCCTGGGAGGAAGCCGCGACGCTGGCCTTGTTCGCCGCCGTGCTGATCCCGTTGCGCGGGGCCTTCTCGCGCAAGGCGCGCCTGTCGCAGATGGAGGTCACGCCTGGCTGGCTGTTGTCGGCCTTCGCCGTGGTGTTCGGGGCCGGGCTTCTGGGCCTCTGGTCGTTTCAGCACGCGGACTATGGCGACCAGCCGTTCTGGAGGGTGATGGCCGACGACGATGCGGCTCGCGCCATTCGCGCCTGGGTGGGGGCGGCCATCCTGCTGTTCGCCTTCGGCATCTGGCGGATGTTCGCCTCCGCCGCGACGCCGCGCGTGGTGGGGGAGGACGATCCCGAGCTCGAGCGCGTGCGGGCGATCCTGGCCAAGGCCGAGGACGCCGAGCCGGGTTCGAATCTGGCCCTGCTGGGCGACAAGCGGTTCCTGTTCTCGCCGTCGGGCGAAAGCTTCCTGATGTTCGGGGTGCGGGGGCGTTCCTGGATATCGCTCGGGGCGCCGGTCGGCCGGTCCGACGAGCGCATGGACCTGATGTGGCGGTTCCGGGAGCTGGCCGACGCCCATACCGCCCGGCCTGGTTTCTACGGCCTGGACGCCGAGCACCTGCCCGACGTGGTCGAGTTGGGCTTTGCGATCCACAAGGTCGGGGAGAGCGCCGCCGTGGCGCTGGACACCTTTAGCATCGAGGGCACCAAGCGCGGCAATCTGCGACGCGCCTGGCGGCAGGCGAGCGAGGCCGGGGCCTCGTTCGAGGTGGTGCTGCCCGAGCGTGTCGGCGAGATCATACCCCAGCTCCAGGCCATCTCCGACGCTTGGCTGGTGCATCACGCCGGCGGCGACAAGAGTTTTTCGATGGGAGGCTTCTACCCCTCCTACGTGGCGGAGTTCCCGGTCGCCGTCGTGCGGTTCGAGGGCAAGATCATCGCCTTCGCCACGCTCTGGACCACGGCCTGCAAGAGCGCCTTCTCCATGGACCTCATGCGCTACGTCGAGGAGGGGCCTCGTCGCATCATGGACTACCTATTCGTCGAGCTGATCGAGTGGGGGCGGCGGGAGAACTACGAGGCTATCGATTTCGGCATGGCCCCGCTGTCGGGGCTGGAGGACCGGCCGCTGGCGCCGGTGTTGTCACGGGTCGGCGCGCTGATCTTCGAGCGTGGCGAGGAGGTCTACAATTTCCAGGGCGTGCGGGCCTATAAGGGCAAGTACGATCCGGTCTGGCGGCCGCGCTACATCGCCACGCCCCACAAGTGGGCGATCCCGCTGATCCTGGCTGATATGGGGCTGCTGACATCCGGCGGGGTTTCGGGCCTGGCGAAGCGGCCGAAGGGCTGACGGTTAACGCCCGGTCTTGACGCCCAGCAGGTTCACGACGTGAACGATCAGGAACATCGCAAAGGCCGCCGCCGTGACCATGATGAGCCGCCAGGGCATGAGCCGTGGGCCCTTCATGACGTCGGGGGGCCTTGATCCGCGCCAGCCGGCGAAGGCTGTGACGAAGATCAGCGCGGCGCAGAGCGCCAGGGTCACGTTCAGGGTCATTCCCGCTTCGCCTACCTCAGGCTAGGGGGGCGGGTAAAGGCGAGGCGATATTAACCTTAACTCGGCGTTAACCGAATTTCGTCTTGTTCTCACTCTGCGCGCTGTCATCCACAGGCTTTTGCCCTGGCCGCAACATCTGGTGTTAAGGATCCGTTTACACACCACGGATCGGTGTTAGCGTCACCATTGGGTTGGGAGAACGATTCGATATGACGTCGGGGGCGCCCTGGAGTGTCAAAGGGATCGACCCTAAGGCGCGGGAGGTCGCGAAAGACCTGGCTCGCCGTTCGGGCATGACACTCGGAGAATGGCTCAATCGCGTGATCCTTGATGATGGGGATCCCGAGGAGATCACGTCTCAAACCTATTTCAACGAGCGCGCCGAGCGCTCGGACCGTCCACAATTCACACCCCGTCTGGTCGAGGCCGGCGAAGCGCCGGGCGCTGAAGCCGACCGTGTGGCGGTCGCCCTCGATCGCTTGGGCGGCGGCGTCGAGCAGGAGGGGATCCGCAAGACCCCCGCCGCCATCGCCGCCGAAGTCGTGATGCGCCAGGCCATGGCTCGCATCGAGGCCGCTGAGCGCGAGCATGTCGCCGTCGCCGCCCGCTTCGAGGGGGCGATCCACGAGGCGCGCGCCGAGAATTCACGATTGGCCGAACGGCTGCGGCGCGTCGAGGCCGAAGCGGCCGGGCCGCGTTCGGCCGAGGCGTTGCGCTCGCTTGAGGCCGCGCTCGGCAAGATCGCCAGCCACCTGCATGAGGGTGAAGGCCGCACCCGCGAGACCATTGCGGTGATGGAGCGCCGCCTTCAGGAGATCGGCGCCCAGGACGATGCGTCCGCCGCGGCCCTGATCGAAGAAGTCGTCAACCGGGTCGACGCGCGCTTGAGCGACGCCGAGGCCCGCACCGCCGACGCCTTTGTCAGCCTTGGCCAGGCGTTCGCCCATCTTGACGAGCGGGTGGACGCTGTCGATCGCGGCGGCGCCGCCAGCATCGACCGTCGCCTGGAAGATCTGGCCGCGACGCTGTCGCAGCGGGTCGATGTCGTCCGCGAGGAAATCGCCGAGAAACTGCAGGCCGTCGCTGACAGCCGCTTCGTGCGGATGGAGCAGCAGCTTGGCGAAATGGCCGCCCATGCGGCGGAACAGGTATCGAGCGAGGCCATTGAGAAGATGGGCCGCGAGGTCCTGACCATGGCCGACACCTTGAACCGCCGTGTCCAAGACGCCGAGAACCGCAGCGCCGACGCCATCGAGCAGGTCGGCGGCGAGGTCGCGCGCATCGCCCAAGCGATGGAAACCCGGTTCGGACGCTCGGAAGGCGACCACGCCGAGGCGCTGGAAAAGCTCGGCGCCGAGATCGCCAAGATCAACGAGCGCCTGACCGAACGGATCGGCAGCTCAGAGCGGCGGACCGCTCAAGCCATCGACGACGTCGGCGAACAGGTCGCCCAGGTCAGCGAGCGGCTGAGCCAGCGCCAGGAACGCTCGTCCGAGGATCTGGTCGAACGCATCCGCCAGAGCGAGGAGCGCACCGCGCGCCTGCTGGACGAGGCGCGAACGAAGGTCGACCGCAGTCTGGCTGAATCGCACCGACGACTGTCTGAACAGGCCCTGGCCGTCGCGCCGACCCCGCGCCTGGTGCGTGATGAGCTGGAATCGCCGTTCGCCGCTGACCCGCTCCGCGATCTTGGTCCCGCCGAACCCTCGGGCGATCCGCTGGCGCTGCAAGCCTTCGCCGGCGGCGAGGCGGCGGCTGAGCCGCAGACTGCTGCACCCGCGGTTCTGTCGGTCGAAGAGCCTGAGGCCAGCGTCGCCGTGTTCCCGGACACGACCGAGGCCGTGGCCTTCGATGCCGAAGACTTTGAAGCCGCAGACGGCTTCACGCCCGTTTCGCCGAGCAGCGAGGCTGTCTCCGAGGAAGCCGCGCTTGAGCTTGAGGCCGCTTCCGAACCTGCCGCCTTGCAGGAGCCCGAAGCTGCGACGGTCGTGGCCGAGGCGGCCCCGGCCGAGCCGGAAGCCACCGAGCTGAACGCCGCGGCGTTTGATCTCGCGCCTTCGGACGCGGAACTGGAAGAGTTGACGGCGGAGCCCGAACCCGAGCGGCCGCTCACCACCCGCGAGGTGATCGAGCAGGCTCGCGCCGCGGCTCGCGCCGCGGCCGGCGGCGAGGGCAAGAAGCTCGGCGCGAAGGTTGAGAAGCTTAACAAGCCGGCGACGTCCTCGCTGTTCTCAAGCTTTGGCTTGCGCCCCAAGCGGGCGGCCGGCGGATCGTTGCAGACCGCACTGTTGGTGGCTGGCGGCGCGGCGTTCCTCAGCATAAGCGCAGGCAGCTATTTCATCGCCGACAGTGAGCCGAGAGGCGCGCAGCCGCAGCGGGTCGCCGACGCCCTGGCGGTGTTCGAGAGCGACCAGGCCGGTGAGATCACCACGGGCGAGGCCGACACCGCGCCGTTGGCCGCGGTCGCCATCGCGCCCCAACCGATGGGCACGGTCCGGCCGCCGGTGGCGGCGAGCGAGTCCGCCGAGCTTGCGACGCTTTATACCGACGCTGTCCGCGCCATCGAGACCAAGGCGCCCGGCGGGCTCGACAGCCTGCGCAAGGCCGCCAATCTCGGGCACTCGCCGGCCCAGTTCTATCTCGCCAAGCTGTATGAGAACGGCGAGGCGGGCCTGAAGAAGGACCCGGCCGAGGCCCGTCGCTGGACCGAGCGCGCCGCCCAGGGCGGCAATCGCCACGCCATGCACAACCTCGGCATCGCCCTGATCGAAGGCAAGGGGGGACCGAAGAACGCCGCCCTGGCCGGTCAGTGGTTCCGCCGCGCCGCCGATCTTGGCCTTGTCGACAGCCAGTACAATCTCGGCGCCCTCTACGAACAGGGCCTGGGCGAGAGCCAGAACGCGGCTGAAGCCTACAAGTGGTATCTCGTGGCCGCCCGCACCGGCGATGAAGAGGCCCGCAAGAGCGCCGCCCGCGTTCGCGCCGGTCTGTCGCCCGAGGCGCGCAGCGTGTCCGAACGCGCCGCGCAGGGCTTTCGACCCACCGCCGTGAACCCCTCGTCGTCCGGCGCCGAAATCGCGGTTGCGCCTGCGGCGGCGGTGGTCACCGCCCAGCGGGTGTTGTCGAGGCTCGGCTTTTATCAAGGTCCGATGGACGGCGTGTCGTCGCCGGCCCTGACCATGGCGGTCGCCGCCTATCAGCGCGAACAGGGTCTGGTGGCGAACGGCGGCCTCGATCAGACGACCGTTTCCAGGTTGCAGGTCTTCACGCGGTGACGCGCGCCGGGTAAGGGGCGCTCTTGGATATCTATCTGCCCATAGCCGAGGTTTCGGTGAACGCCCCGATACTGATCGCGCTTGGCGCGGCGGTGGGCTTCATCTCGGGCCTGTTCGGCATCGGCGGCGGCTTCCTGATGACGCCGGTGTTGATCTTCCTGGGCATCCCGCCGGTGGTGGCGGTGGCCAGCGAGGCCAATCACGTGGCCGCCTCCTCGACCTCCGGCGTCATCTCATACACCCGGCGCAAGGCCGTCGATTTCCGAATGGGCGGGGTGCTGGCCGCGGGTGGGGCGGTCGGGTCGGTCATCGGCGTCGAGATCTTCCGATGGCTGCGGCTGCTCGGCCAGGCCGATCTGGTGGTCGCGCTCTCCTACCTGATCTTCCTGGGCGTCATCGGCGCTCTGATGCTCAGCGAATCTCTGTCCTCGATCCTGCGCCGGCGGCGCGGCGAGGCGCCCAAGCGTCACAGGGATCGCCGTCCGCCGTGGCTCTATGGCCTGCCGTTCAAGCTGCGGTTCCCGCGTTCGCGGCTCTATATCAGCGTCATCCCGCCCATCGCGCTGGGCGTCTTCGTCGGCATCCTGTCGGCGATCATGGGGGTCGGCGGCGGCTTCGTCCTGGTGCCGGCGATGGTTTACATCCTGCGCATGCCGGCCGGCGTGGTGGTCGGGACCAGCCTCTTCCAGATCATCATCACGACCTCGCTGACCAGCGTGCTGCAGGCCGGCCGCAACCAGACCGTGGATGTCGTGCTGGCCACCCTGTTGCTGATCGGCGGGGTTCTTGGCGCGCAGGTCGGGGCGAGAGCCTCGTCCCGCTTCCGCGCCGAGGAACTGCGTGCTCTGCTGGCGCTGATCGTGCTGGCGGTCGGCCTGCGCATGGGCCTTGGCCTGTTCTTCACGCCGGCCGAGCCGTTCGTGCTGATGGCGGGGAACGGCTGATGCCTTACGCCGCGCCGCCCGAAACGCCGCCGGCCGCCGTCTCGGCCGCCTTGACCACGACCAATGTGCGGGTGACCTCCAGCTTCCGCGGCGCGCGCATCGTGCTCTACGGCGCGGTGTTCGATCCGACCGCCCAGCCCAGCGACGTGGTGGTGATCGTCCGGGGACCCGACGCGCCGCTGCGCATGGCGCGCAAGACCCGTGTCGCTGGGGTCTGGGTCAATTCCCGGCCGGTGGTGTTCGAAGGCGCGCCCGGCTTCTACATGGCCGCCTCGACCCGGCCGCTGGGCGAGATCGCCAGTTTCGGAACCCTGCGGCGGCTGGGGGCCGGCGTCGATCACCTGGCGATCAACGCCCCGCTCGAGGAGCGGACCGAGACCCGCTACGGCGTGCGCGACGTGGTCGTCAGCCGGCTGGGCCAGGACTATCTGGACTGGCGCCGGGCGGTGGTGCGGCTGAAGGAGGAGAGCGGTCTCTACGCCGCCGACGACCGGGGCGTGACCTTCGTGGACCGCGGTCTGTTCAGGGCCGAGATCGACCTGCCGACCGCCGCCCCGATCGGCGTCTATACCGCCGAGATATTCCTGTTCCAGAACGGCCAGCCGGTGTCACGCCGCATGCGCGGCCTGACCGTGGAGAAGGCCGGGCTAGAGCGCGCGCTCTACCTCTTCGCCCACAACCGGCCATGGTCCTACGGCTTGGTCTCGGTGGCGATCGCGCTTGCCGCGGGCTGGGCCGCCTCGGTCGTCTTCCGGAGGAACTGACCGCTTGGACCTTCACACCGATCCCCAAGCTCACCCGCAAGCCTCCGCGCCCCCTGCGCTATGGGTCATTGCGCTGCTCTGTCTGGCGCCGTTTCCCCTCTCGGCCCTTGCCTATGTGTTCGGGCCGTCCGACGTGACTGGGCCGGCGCTGACGGTATTGCTGACCTGGTCGGCGGTGGTGCTGGGGTTCCTGGGCGGTATTCGTTGGGGCCTGGAAAGCGCCAGGGCTACGCCACGCTGGACGCGGCTGGCGATGTCGATCGTCTCCCCCGCCGCCGCCTGGGCCCTGGTGTTCGCCCGCGGCGCTCTTGACGCCGCCTGGCTGCTCTGCGGCTTCATGGCCGCCTTTATCCTGCAATGGCTGTTCGATCACGCCGCGCCCGACGTTCCGGCGCGCTATCCGCGCCTGATGACCACCCTGACGTTGGGCGCGTGCATCTCCCTGGCTCTGGCCCTGGAGCAGGCGCTGCGGATGTAGGGTTAGTCGCCCGCGACCGATCGCCAGCCGACCGCGTGGACCCGCTCGGCGCCCAGAGCTCCGCATAGCGGGGCTTGGGAGAATAGGCCTGCAAAGGCCTCGTCCTTGACGTTCAGTCCGCCGGCATAGGCGCCGAAGGCCGGCACGACCATTCGCGAACCATCCGTCACGAAGCACCGCCGCCGCACGCTGCCGCGCGAAGCGACCACGCGGGCGCAGGGATGCAGGTGGCCCGCGACCTCGCCGACTTGCGGCCCGGCCAGCGGCTCATGACGCAGGATCAGGCCGGCGACCGCGATCTCGTCAGCTACGTCGCCGGGCAGGGCGCGCGGCCCGTCGGCGTCATGGTTGCCGATCACCCAGATCAGCCGCGTCGCGCCAGCCAGGGCCCGCAGAGCTTGTGCGTCGTCACGGGCCAGGCGGCCCTCCGACTTGCGGTCATGGAAGGTGTCGCCCAGCAGGACCACGGCCTCGGGCAGGGTCGTCATCACCTCGGCCTGCAACCGTCGCAGGGTCTCGCGGGTGTCGTAGGGCGGCAGCATCTGGCCGCGCATCGCGTAGGCCGAGCCCTTCTCCAGATGCAGGTCGGCGACCACCAGCATCCGCTGGTCCTCGATCCACAGGGCGCCGCTGGCCCGCAGGGTCACGGCTGCGCCGTTCAGGCAGGTGCGCAAGCCCCCGCAAGGGCTGGCGGCGAAGGCGTAGGCCGGCGAGGGCGAGGCCACGGCGCTCACGACAGCGCCTCGGCGATCAAGTCTTCCTCGGCCTCGGCCAGGATCATGTCGCCGGCCTGGCCAGGCGAGCGCTCCTTGCCGATCTCCAGCAGGATCGGCACCGAGAACGGCGACAGGTGCTCCAGCGGCGAATGGCGGATACGGCCCTGGATACGCTCCAGCAGCAGGCCCAGGCGCGCCACGTCGATCAGACCGGTCGCGGCGTCCTCGCGCGCACAGCGCAGCAGCAGGTGGTCGGGTTGGTGTCGGCGCAGCACGTCGTAGATCAGGTCCGTGGAGAAGGTCACCTGCCGCCCGGTCTTCTCATGTCCCGGGAAGCGTCTCTCGATGAGGCCCGAGATGATCGCACAGCCCTTGAAGGCGCGCTTCATCATGAAGCTCTCGGCCAGCCAGGATTCCAGATCGTCGCCCAGCATGTCCTGGGCGAACAGTTGGTCGAAATCGAGCCCGTCCATCGGCTTAAGCGCCCAGATCGCCATCGCATAGTCGTTGCAGACAAAACCCAGCGGCGCGGCGCCGATCCGCTCCAGCCGCCGGGTCAGCAGCATGGCCAGGGTGGTGTGGGCCAGGCGCCCCTCAAACGGATAGACCACCATGAAGTGGCGCTTGCCGCGCGGGAAGGTCTCCAGCAGCAGGTCGTCGGCCGGCGGGATCAGCGAGTGGTCGCGCTGGACTTCCAGCCATTCGCGGACGTCGGCGGGCAGCACCTTCCAGTGCTCCTGATCGTACATCAATTCGCGGACCCGCCCCGCCAGGAAGGTCGAGAGCGCGAACTTCGATCCGCCCCACGACGGCATCTTCGGATCACGATTGGTCGCCGGACTGACCAGGACCTCGGTGCCGGTGACGCCGACCAGCGCCCAGACCTGGCCGGCGAAGACGAAGGTGTCGCCGGGGTCGAGCATCTCCAGCATCCCCTCCTCGACCTCGCCGATCTTGCGGCCGCCGCGGCGCGACTTGCCCATGGCGATTCGCACGGTGAGCATGGCCGGCGAGACGATGGCCCCCACGTTCAGACGGTGGCGCTGAGCGGTCTCGGCGTTACGCACCCGCCAGAGTCCGTCCTGCCCCACGACGATCCGGCGGAACCGGTCGTAGGTTTTCAGCGCGTAGCCGCCGGTCGAGACGAAATCGACGACCTGCTCGAAGTCTTCCCAGATCAGGTCGCGATAGGGGCCGGCCGAACGCACCTCGTCATAGAGCGCGACGAGGTCGAAAGGCTCGGAGCAGGCGCAGCCCATGACGTGCTGGGCCAGGACGTCCAGCGCGCCGATCCGGGTGGGCTCGCCGTCGAAGCGGTTCTCGGCGATGGCCTCGCGGGCGGCCTGGCATTCCAGCATCTCGAAGCGGTTGGCCGGCACGAACAGCGCGCGGCTGGGCTCGTCCAGCCGGTGGTTGGCGCGGCCGATCCGCTGAACCATCCGCGAGGCGCCCTTGGGCGAGGCCAGTTGGATGACCAGGTCGACGTCGCCCCAGTCGATGCCGAGGTCCAGCGTCGAGGTGCAGACCACCGCCCGCAGTTCGCCGCGCGCCATCGCCGCCTCGACCTTGCGCCGCTGCTCGGCGGCCAGGCTGCCGTGGTGCAGGGCGATGGGCAGGCTGTCCTCGTTCAGTCGCCACAGCTCTTGAAAGGCGAACTCAGCCTGGAAGCGGGTGTTGACGAAGACCAGGGCGGTCCGGGCCTGCTTGATGGTGTCGTAGACCTCCTGCATCGCGTGCTTGGCCGTATGGCCCGCCCATGGCACCCGGCCTTCGGACAGCAGCATGTCGACGATGGGCTGAGCCCCGGCCGGCCCGCGCACCAGGTCGACGGTTTCGTGGGGCGGAGCGGAGACTGGCGCGTCCTCGTCAATCCGCCCATAGGCCAGCCAGCGCCGGATCACATCGGGGTCGTCCACCGTCGCCGACAGCCCCACCCGCCGCAGGTTCGGCGCGAACTGCTGCAGCCGCGCGAGGTCGAGCGCCAGAAGGTCGCCGCGCTTGGACGCATGCAGGGTGTGGATCTCGTCGAAGATCACGCACGACAGGTTCTCGAAATAGAGCCGCGCGCCTTCCCAGGCGCAGAACAGCGCCAGTTGCTCAGGCGTGGTCAGCAGGATGTCCGGCGGTTTGACCCGCTGGCGCGCGCGCCGCGCCTGGCCGGTGTCGCCGGTGCGGCTTTCGGCGACGATCGGCAGACCCATCTGGAGGATCGGCGCCAGCAGGTTACGCTCGACGTCCACCGCCAGCGCCTTCAGCGGCGAGATATAGAGGGTGTGGATGCCGCGCGGGGTGTTGGACGGCGGCCGCTGGGCCAGGTCGATCAGGCTGGGCAGGAACCCCGCCAGGGTCTTGCCGCCGCCGGTCGGCGCGATCAGCAGAGCGTCGCGGCCTTCGCGCGCCTTGGCGATCATCTCCAGCTGATGGGCGCGGGCGCTCCAGCCCCGGCTCTCGAACCAGGCTGCGAATTTCTCGGGCAAGAGATCGGGCGGTATCGCCGCGGCGTCGGCCATCACAGCATATGATGTTCCCGTTCCGTTTCAGGCAAGACGCTTCTCGTTTGGCGTCCCGTGGGGGGCGCTATGAAGCCCAAATCAGAGCCGCGACGATCGCGACGAACAGGATCACCAGGCCCAGGGCCAGCTTTCTGGTCCCGTTGGAAGCCGGGGCGTCGGCCCGGTTGCTGGCGACCCTGAAGAATTGCAGGTCCTGGCCGATCTCGCCCTCGGGTTCCCAGCCGCCAAGGGCTTGCGCGAGTTCCAAGGGGGCCATGGACAGGAAGTCCTCGGAGTCGTCATCCTCTGGGTCCCGCTTCGCAAGATGGCGGTCCTGGATCACCGCGAATTCGCTCGGTGGATCGCCCTGCACGATGAGACGATCCCCGACCTCCTCGTCGTAGAGGCGTTCGGTCCCGCCCGCGGCTTCGGTCGCGACCGACCAGATTTGTCGGCCGTCTTCATAGCCCCAGACGCTGCTCGTGCAGTCGTTGCCTTCGGCCCTGGCCGCCACCAACGAGGCGCCCTTGGACAGTTCTGCGATACGATCAAGCGACAACTCGTCATAGCCCGCGACGAAGACCACGCGGCCCTGGGGCGTGAGCGCCCATGCCAAGTCGCCGCGCCTTGGATAGTCGAGCGGCTCGCCGCGATCTACGAGGCCGAGCCTGGCGAGCACCTCGTCCTTGTCCAGCCCCGACACGGAAATCCAATCGTGCGCGTATCCCATGTGCCCCACCCTCTAAAGGTGCAACGAAAATGAGTTCCCTATACGTTCTTGTCAAGCTTGGGCGCGCGCTAGAGGTTCAGGCGTTCGCCTGGTTCTCCAGCCGGGTCAGCCAATAGTCGGCGTCGTAGGACGGGTCGCCGGTCAGGTAGCGCCACAACTTGACGCGGTTCAGCATTTCCAGCCGCCCGGTGTCCTGCTCGAACCAGGGCTCGGGGGTCATCAGGATCTCCTCGATGCTCTCCGGCGGCTGGGCCTTCACATAGAAGATCGGCCGCTGAGCCGACTGCGGTTGCAGGGTGGAGAGGTCGAATTGCCGAACCTGGGACCGGCTGGGGTTCATGCGGATCTTGAACATGGTGCGGGTGCGGTCGGCCAGGTTCACCCCGCCGCCGTGCCAGACGCCGGAATGCAGGAAGAGCAGGGTGCCGGCCTCGCAGACCATGTGCTGCTGGCCGCGGATGTTCTGGTAGCGGCCGAGCGCGACCTCGCTGACCTTGCGCAGGTGGGTGCCGGGAATGAACCGGGTGCCGCCCATCTCGCGCGTCACCGCGTGCGGGTAGTACATGATCTGCACGTCGAAGGCCGTGCGCGGGTCGATGGTCGAGTCTTGGTGGGTGTGCTGCGACACGCTCTCGCCGCCGGCGTGATAGGCGGGCGGGAAGGTCACGTGCAGGAAGTGATGGTCGAAGGTGGGGGCCTCGCCGAGCAGGCTGCGGATGGCGCCGGCCACGAGCGGCAGCTCCAGCATGCGGTTGACGGCGCTGCCCTGCGGATAGGCCCGCGCCAGCGGCGTGCCGGCCGCGACCTCGGGCACCCCGGCCTCGGCCAGCAGCCGGCCATAGGCCTGGCGCAGGGTGGAGTCCGGCTGCGGCGAGGCGATGTCGCCCATCTCGGTCAGGAATTGGGCGTTGATGTCGCCCGGCACCACGCCGTCGAAGCGCAGGAACCCGCGGGCGGTGAAGTTGGCCATCTGGCTGGCGGTGAGCAGGGGCAGGTCGGTCATGCCGCAACCTCCACGAGGCGTTCGAAGAAGAACTCGTACTTCAGGTAGCTGACGTCGAACTCGGCGCCGCGTTGATGCGGCAGGATTTGCGAGGCCTGGAAGAGCCGCCAGCCGTCCTTCAGAGCATCGACGCCAGTCTTGTAGGGCGGGGTGTCTGTATCGCCGGCCATTGGGCGGGTCTCGCCCGTGCCGTCATAGACCGCCCAGGCGACAGTGGGCGCGTCGAGCGCCGAATTGGCCAAGTATAGAACCAGCACCTTCTGGCGCGTCATTTGTCTCTTCCCCGTCCCGGACTGTCGCGCCAGGTTGGCGGTGATCATGGACCCAGGAAATAGAGCGGGACAACTTCTATTTGTCCCCTGATCGGCTGACGCCGCGGAAGATCAAATTGAGAACGTCGCCGCTGACATCTGGCGTGAACGTCGCTAAGTCCAGGGAGTGAACGCCCCTTCCACCACCCTTGATCTCGCCCCGGCGCTGGTCGTGCTGCCGGGACCGCGCGCGGCCGTCGCCGATGGCGGCGGAACCCAGGCGGTGCGGGCTCCAGACGCACGAGAACTGTTCGAGCATGGGCCGGTCCTGGTCGCCCACGCGTCGATGACCGCCAAGCGGTTGGGGCTCTATGCGCCTGGGCGGGCGCCCGGACTGTTCGACGCCATGGAGCTGTTCGCCTTCGTGCGGCCGGCGCGGTTCTGCGCGCCTTCGGCGGCGGGCCTGGCCCTGGCGCTCGGCCTGCCCGAGCCCAAGGGTGCGCCGGCCCAGGCGCAGACCCTACGCGAGGCGGCGCGCGTGCTGTTGGCCGAGGTCGCCGCGACGCCCGAGCCCAGCCGCGAGGAAGCCCTGGCCATCGCCGAGACCCTGATGCGGGTCGGCTGGGCCTGGGGGCCGCCGATCGTGGCGGCCCTGCGCTCGGGACCAGTCGGCAACCAGTTCCGAACCTCGGGCCTTGATGTGTGGACCCGCGTCATGGAGTGGGAGGACCAGACGCCGGCCGGCGAGGCCACCTCCACTCCCATCGCCGGCGAGGACGCGGCCAAGCGGCTGGCCGAACTGCTGCAACGCTCGGGGCTCGACGAGAGCCGTCCGGCCCAGGCCGAATACGCCGCCGAGGCGGCCTACGCCTTCCAGCCCCGCGAGCGCGAGGGCGAGCCGCGGATGATGCTGGCCGAGGCGGGCACCGGGGTCGGCAAGACGCTCGGCTATCTGGCCCCGGCCTCGCTGTGGGCGGAGGCCAATGGCCCGTCGGTGTGGATCTCGACCTACACCCGCGCCCTGCAAAGGCAGATCGAGCGCGAGAGCCATTCGATCTATCCCGATCCCAAGGTCCGGGCGCGCAAGGCGGTGGTCCGCAAGGGCCGCGAGAACTATCTCTGCCTGCTGAATTTCCAGGATATGGCCAACACCGCCCAGCTTGGCAACGCCGACCTGATCGGCATGGGCCTAGCCGCCCGCTGGGTGCGCGCCACCCGCGACGGCGACATGACCGGCGGCGACTTCCCGGCCTGGTTGCCGACCCTGTTCGCGGTGCCGGCGGCGGGGCAGGCCAGCGCGGCGAACCTGGTGGATCGACGCGGCGAGTGCATCCATGCCGGTTGCTCGCATTACCGCACATGCTTCGTGGAAAAGGCGATCCGCGGGTCGCGCAAGGCCGATATCGTCATCGCCAACCACGCCCTGGTCCTGACCCAGGCCGCCTTCGACGGCGCCCGCGCGGCGCGGGGCTCGAAGGGCGACGGCGAGACCACCCAGCTCAAGCGCATCGTCTTTGACGAAGGCCACCACCTGTTCGACGCCGCCGACGCCGCCTTCGCCGCGGCGCTGTCGGGCCAGGAGACCGCCGAGCTGCGGCGCTGGATGCGCGGGCCCGAGGGCCGTGGCCGGCGCGGCAGGGGGCTGGAGGCGCGGCTGATGGATATGCTGGGCGACCGCGAGGACGCCCGCGCCGCCCTGACCGACGCCCTGCACGCCGCCGCCGCCCTGCCGGGCGAGGGTTGGTCGGGCCGCATCGCCCCGCCGAACGGCGAGGTGAACCCGATCGGTCCGATTGAGCTGTTCCTGGTGGCGGTGATCGAGCAACTGCGCGCTCGCGCCGCGCCCTCGGACGTCGGCATGGAGTGCGCGGCCCGGCCGGCGCTCGACCGCGTGCGCGCCACCGCCCGCGACGCCGCCGCCGCCCTGGCCAAGATCGAGGCGCCGCTGCTGGCCCTGGCGCGTCATCTGGAAGACCTGCTGGACGAGGAAGCCGCCCAGATCGTCACCAGCGACCGGGGCCGGATCGAGGGCGCGCTGCGCGGCCTGGACCGCCGCTGCCGCATGCAGCTTCCGGCCTGGCGCTCGATGCTGCGGGCCATCGACGAGGACGCCGAGGACGACCCCGACTTCGTCGACTGGTTCGACGCGACCTTCCTTTATGGCCGGGTGGTGGACGCCGCCAGCCGCCGCCACTGGGTCGATCCGACCGAGCCGCTGACCAACGCCGTCATCGCGCCTGCGCACGGCGTGCTGGTGACCAGCGCGACGCTGTCGGACTCCACCCTGGACGATCCCTTCGCCCTGGCCGAGATGCGCACCGGCGCCGCGCGCCTGCCCGACCGGCCCAAGACCCTGAAGCTCGCCTCGCCGTTCGACTACGCCAACAATGCGCGGGCCTATGTGGTCACCGACGTCGGGCGTGACGATCCCCGGCAGGTGGCCGCCGCGATGCGCGAGCTGTTCCTGGCCGCCGGCGGCGGCGGCCTTGGCCTGTTCACCGCCATCCGCCGGCTGCGCGCCGTGCATGAGCGGATCGCCGCCCCGCTGGCCGACAAGGGGCTGGCGCTCTACGCCCAGCATGTGGACCCGCTGGAGGTCGGCGCCTTGGTCGACATCTTCCGCGCCGAGGAGGACTCCTGCCTGCTCGGCACCGACGCGGTCCGCGACGGGGTCGATGTGCCGGGCCGCTCGCTGCGGCTGCTGGCCTTCGACCGCGTGCCCTGGCCGCGCCCCGATATCCTGCACAAGGCCCGCCGGACCCGGTTCGGCGGCAAGGGCTATGACGACAGCGTCGCCCGCGCCCGGATCAGCCAGGCGTTCGGGCGCTTGATCCGCCGGGCCGACGACAAGGGCGTGTTCGTCATGCTGGACGCCGCCGCGCCCACGCGGCTGTTCTCCAGCCTGCCGGAAGGCGTGCGGGTCGACCGCCTCGGCCTGGTCGAGGTGATCGAGGCGGTGACGGAGTTTTTGGGGCCGCAAACCACCTCGTCATCCTCCGGTCGTCTGCAAGACGATCCGGGGGACCCAAGCTGATTTCCAGAATGTGGTGAGCCCGCCGCCAGCGTCCCCGGATCAGCCTTCGGCTGACCGGAGGATGACGAGTTGGGAGCTAGTGCCCGGCGCTCTTCGAAAAGACGTTGATCACCACCACGCCGGCCAGGATCATGCCCATCCCGATCATCGCCGGAAGGTCGAGCTTCTGTTTGAACAGCACCCAGGCGATGGCGGTGATCAGCACGATCCCGACGCCCGACCAGATCGCGTAACCGACGCCGACCGGGACGGTCTTCATCGAGTGCGACAGGCACCAGAAGGCGAAGGCGTAGCCGACAGCGGTGATCAGCGAGGGCCATAGTTTGGTGAAGCTGTCGGAGGCCTTGAGCGCGGTGGTGGCGATCACCTCGGCGACAATGGCGAGGCCCAACCACGCGTAACCGTTCATGCTCGTTCCTCTGACGCCCCAGGATGGGACCGCCAATGTGGGCTGGTTCGAGGTCGGTGGCCACGGCTCGCGTCTCCTTGACTTGCGTCCGCGCCCGCTCGGGTGGAAGCATAACAAGGTCGGGGTTTCTGCGCCCGCTCCCAAGGCGGGCGCCTAGACTTGGGAGGACGGACCATGGGCAGACCAGGTTCCGGCTCGACACGCGCCATCGCCCTTGTGGGGGCGCCGGGAGCCGGCAAGACAACCCTTTTAGAGGCCATGCTGTTCGCCAGCGGCGCGATCCTGCGCCAAGGCGAGGTGGGCGTGGCCAGCGTTGGCGACGCCAGCCCGGAGGCCAGGCAGCGAGGCCAGTCCACCGAGCTGAACATCGCCGGCCTCGAGTTCATGGGCGAGCGTTACGCGGTGATCGACTGCCCCGGCTCGCCGGAGTTCGCGGGGGCGGAGGACTATGTGCTGCCGGCCGTGGATCTGGCGGTGGTGGTGGCCGATCCCAACCCCGTCCGCGCCGGCCTGCTGCAGCCGATCTTGAAGACGCTGGAGGATCGCGGCGTGCCTCACGTGGTCTTCGTCAACCGGATCGACCAGGCGCGCGGCGGTCTGGATGAGTTCATGGCCACCTTGGCGCCCGCCTCCAGCCTGCCGCTGGTGGCGCGCCAGATCCCGCTGATCGAGCAGGAAAAGGTCACCGGCTTCGTCGATCTCGCCCTGGAGCGGGCCTTCGTCTATCGGCCGGGCCAGGCCTCGCAGCAGATCGACCTGACCGGAGAGATAGCGGCCCAGGAGGCCGACGCGCGGTTCCACATGCTCGAGCAACTGGCCGATTTCGACGACGAGCTGATGGAGCAGCTGCTCTCGGATCTGAGCCCGAGCCAGGACACCGTGTTCGCCGATCTGGTGAACGACTTTCATGCAGGCCTGATCGTGCCGGTGTTCTTCGGCTCGGCTTTGAACGACTTTGGCGTGCGGCGGCTGCTCAAGGCGCTGCGGCACGAGACGCCGGATGTTTCGGTCGCAGCCGGGCGGATGGGGCTCGACGGCCCGTGCGCCTATGTCTTCAAGACCTCGTTCGCCGGCCAAGCGGGCAAGGTCGCCTATGCGCGGGTCATGGGCGGCGACTTGACCGATGGCGAGGAGCTGACCGCCGAGACCGGCGAGAAATGCCGTGCCGGCGGGCTGCTCGCGGTCTCCGGGCTCAACAGTCGCAAGATCGACAAGGCCCAGCCGGGCGACGTAGTCGGGATCGCCAAGCTGGAGACGGCGAGCGCCGGCCATGTGCTGTCGATGGACGGCAAGCCGCGTCGCTGCGTCATGCCTATTGTCCGCGCCCCGACGCTCTATGCGATGTCGATCGCCGCCAAGGACCGCAAGGACGACGTGCGGCTGTCGGCGGCGCTGGCCAAGCTGGCGGAAGAGGACCCGACCTTGGAGGTCACCCTCGATCCCGAGACCCAGGAGACCCTGATCTCCGGTCGCGGTGAGGCCCATCTGCAGGTCACGGTCGAGCGGCTGCGACGGCGCTTTGGGCTGGAGGCGCTGACCGAGCCGCCGAAGGTCTCCTACAAGGAATCGGTCCGCAAGCCGGTCACCCAACGTGGCCGCCACAAGAAGCAGACCGGGGGCCACGGCCAGTTCGGCGACGTGGTGCTGGAGATCAGGCCGCGCGCTCGGGGCGAGGGCTTCGCCTTCTCGCAGAAGATCACCGGCGGGGTGGTGCCCCGGCAATGGATCCCCTCGGTCGAGCAGGGGGTGCGGGACGCGCTGGAACGGGGCCCTCTGGGCTTTCCGGTCACCGACGTCGAGGTGGTGCTGACCGACGGCTCCTATCACAGCGTCGACTCCTCGGAGATGAGCTTCCGGGCCGCCGGCCGGCTCGCCATGAGCGACGGCCTGCGGGCCTGCGCGCCCTATCTGCTGGAGCCGATCGAGAAGCTGACCATCCATGCGCCCCAGGCCTCGACCTCGAA
>JBEBYB010000028.1:0-29657 GCA_040391295.1 Phenylobacterium sp.
TGAAGTCGGCGAGCGTCACCGGGCCGTCGGCCCCGGCCAGTTCGAAGTCGGGCGCCGGAGCGCCTGGAGCTAGTTCGGACATCGGCGTGTCTTTCGGGTGGATGGCCGGGACAAGCCCGGCCATGATGATTGTGGTGGGTGGTGGTCAGACGGGCTTAACCAACACGATCTTCTTCTTGCCGGCCGCCAGCTTGACGACGCCGTCGACCAGGTCGGCCGAGGTGATGGTGCGGTTGGCGTCAGCCTCGGCCGCGTCGTTGACCCGCAGGCCGCCGCCTTGGGCCAGGCGGCGGGCCTCGCCGCGCGAAGCGGCCAGGCCCGCGTCGGTCGCCAGGGCCGCGAGGACGACGCCGGCTTCCAGGTCGGCCGCCGCGATCTCGAAGGTCGGCATGTCGCCAGAGACGCTGCCGACCTCAAAGGCGACGCGAGCGGCTTCGGCCGCGGCATGGGCGGCTTCCTCGCCGTGCAGCATCCGGGTCGCCTCGTTGGCCAACACCTTCTTGGCCTCGTTGATGTCGGCGCCCTGCATCGCCTCGTAGCGGGCGATCTCCTCCATCGAGAGGTCGGTGAACAGCTTCATGAACCGGCCGACGTCCGCGTCCTCGGTGTTGCGCCAGAACTGCCAGTAGTCGTAGGGGCTGCGCATGTCGGCGTTGAGCCACACGGCGCCGCCCACCGTCTTGCCCATCTTCTGGCCGGACGCCGTGGAGAGCAGGGGCGTGGTCAGGCCGAACGACGGCTTCTGATCGACGCGGCGGATCAACTCCACCCCGTTGATGATGTTCCCCCACTGGTCCGAGCCGCCCATTTGCAGGACGCAGCCGCGGTCGCGGGACAGTTGCAGGAAGTCGGTGGCCTGCATCAGCATGTAGTTGAACTCGAGGAACGTCATCGGCTGCTCGCGCTCGAGCCGCAGCTTGACGCTGTCGAAGGTCAGCATCCGGTTGATCGTGAAGTGCACGCCGTAGTCGCGCAGGAACTGGACGTAGCCGAGCTTGTCCAGCCAGTCGGCGTTATCGACCATCACCGCGTCGGTGGGGCCGTCGCCGAACGTCAGGAAGCGCGCGAAGCTGACCTTCATGCTGTCGATGTTGGCCTTGATCTGCTCGTCGGTGAGCAGCGGGCGCTGGGTGTCCTTGAAGGTCGGGTCGCCGACCTTGGTGGTTCCGCCGCCCATCAGCACGATCGGCTTGTGACCGGCCTGCTGCAGCCGGCGCAGCATCATGATCTGGATCATGTGACCGACGTGCAGGCTGGACGCGGTGGCGTCGAAGCCGATGTAGGCGCTGATCGGGCCCTTGCCGGCGGCCTCGTCCAGTTCCACCGGGTGGGTGACCTGATGGATGTAGCCACGCTCCTGCATGGTTTGCAGAAAGGAGGATTTGTACGGCTGATCGGCGGACATGAGACGGTCTTCTGACGGCTGGGATTCTGTAGGGCGCTGTAACACGCCGCTATCGGGGTTTTCGAGGGACATCTGACAGGCTCCTGATCGGCGAGAGGCCGGAAACCGTCAATTTGCTTGAGATGCGGCGCCGACCTGTAAGGGGTGGCGCAAGGGATCGTTCCGCGCCTGCTCTAGGGCAGGGGGTAATAGCGGCCGGCGATGGTGACGCGGGTGATCATGGCGACTAGCTACGGCGCGCAGCGCGTGGCAGTCAAGCTCCATGCGAGTTCTCGGGTTCATGACCGGCACCTCCCTCGACGCCTGCGACATGGCGATCCTGGAGACCGACGGCGAAACGATTTCAGCTTTCGGCCCGGCCGGCGACCGCAAGCTGACCGAGGCTGTTCGCGACATCGCGCTGGCCGCGACCCGCGAGGCGTTGCAGTGGGAACGCGGCGCGCCCGAGCCGGCGATCTTCCAGGAAGCGGCCCTCGCCGTAGCTCGCGAGCATTTCGAGGCCGCCGAAGGTTTCCTGGCTGAGCACGGCTTGAACTGGGCGCAGATCGATCTGGTCGGCATGCACGGTCAGACCGTGCTGCATGAGCGCCCGCAGGAGGGCCGCGTCGGCCGCACCGTGCAGCTTGGCGACGCCCAGTGGCTGGCGAACGCGACAGGCGTCCCGGTCGCCCATGATTTCCGCACCGCCGACGTGGCGGCCGGCGGGGAGGGCGCGCCGCTCGCGCCGATCTACCATCTGGCTCGCGCCAGGGCCTCTGGCCTCTCCGCGCCGCTGGCGATCCTGAACGTCGGCGGGGTGGCCAACGTGACCTTCTGGGCCGGCGGGGACGAGATCGCGGCCTTCGACACCGGCCCCGGCAACGGCATGATCGATCTGCTGATCCAGGATCGCGGCGCGGGGCGCTATGACGCCGGCGGCCGCTACGCCAGCGTCGGGCAGGTGGACGAGGGCGTGCTGCGCGGCCTGCTGAGCCATCCGTATTTCCAGGCCCCGCCGCCCAAGTCGCTGGACCGCTACGATTTTTCACTGAGCTCGCTGGAACACGTCAAACTCGAAGACGCCGCGGCGACGCTGGTGGCCTTTACCGCCGAAGCCCTGAAGCTCGGCTTCGACATGATGGGCGGCGCGCCGAGCGAACTGGTGGTCTGCGGCGGCGGGCGGCACAATCCAGAGATCATGAAGGCCTTCGCCGAGCGGCTGAGCGTGCCGGTGAAGACCGCCGAGGATCACGGCTGGCGCGGCGACGCCATCGAGGCCGAGGCCTTCGCCTATCTGGCGGCGCGCACGGTTCGAGGCCTGCCGATTTCATTTCCCAAGACCACGGGCGCCCCGGCGCCCATGACCGGCGGGCGTATCGCCCGTCCGGCGACTTAGATCAGGAGCAAGTATGTCCAAGGCGGTTTGGTTCGCGGGTGTCGCCGCGGCGATGGTGATGGCGGGTTCGGCCCAGGCGCAGGACGCGCCGGCCCAGGTTCCGGCCGCCAAGCCCTATGACGCCGCGGTGTTCGCCAAGGCCAAGGCGCTGCAGCCCAAGGTCGTCGCCTGGCGCCGCGACCTGCATGAGCATCCTGAGCTCAGCAACAGCGAGGTCCGCACCGCCAAGGTGGTCGCCGATCACCTGCGCGGCCTGGGCATGGAAGTGCGCACCGGCGTCGGCAAGACCGGCGTCGTCGGCATCCTGAAGGGCGGCAAGCCCGGCAAGGTCGTGGCCCTGCGCGCCGACATGGACGCCCTGCCGGTCGCCGAGCAGACCGGCCTGCCGTTCGCCTCGAAGGTTACGGCGCAATACAACGGCCAGACCGTGCCGGTGATGCACGCCTGCGGCCACGACAGCCACGTCGCCATCCTGATGGGCACGGCCGAGATCCTGGCCGGCATGAAGGACCAGATCGAAGGCACGGTCGTCTTCGTCTTCCAGCCCGCCGAGGAAGGCGCCCCGATGGGCGAGGAGGGCGGAGCCCCGCTGATGGTCAAGGAAGGCGTGCTGAAGAACCCCAAGGTCGACGCGATCTTCGGCCTGCATGCCTTCCCAGGCCCTGTCGGCGCCCTGGTGTGGCGTCCCGGCCCGATGATGGCCGCTTCGGACCGCTACGAAATCCAGCTGAAGGGTCGCCAGGCCCACGCTTCGACGCCCTGGGTCGGCATCGACATGTCGTCGCTGACCGCCGACATCGTGACCGCCTTCAACCAGATCGCCGCGCGCCAGATGAATGTCTCGAAGACCCCGACCGTCCTGACCATCGCCACCCTGCACGGCGGCCTGCGCTACAACATCATCCCTGAAGACCTGACCATGACCGGCACCCTGCGGACCTTCGATCCGGGCATGCGCACCGACGTCATCGCCCGCGCCGAAAAGGCCGTGACCTCGATCTCCGAGCGCTATGGCGCGACGGCGAAGTTCAACTGGGGCACGCCGAACCCGGTGACCGACAACAACCGCGACCTGACCGCCCAGATGAAGCCAACCCTGGCCCGCGCGGCCCAAGGCCAGGTCAAGGACGACATCGATTTCATCATGGGCGCGGAGGATTTCTCCTACTTCCAGAAGGAGATCCCAGGCTTCTTCTATCACCTGGGCGTCGGCAACCCGAAGGGCGCCAACCACTCGCCGTTCTTCGACGTCGACGAGCGCGCGATGGAGACCGGCGTGCGGGCTCAGGCGCTGATGGCGCTGGATTACCTGAAGTCGGGGAGCTAAGCGCGAAATAGATCCTCCCCCGCTGGGGGAGGTGGCGCTTCGAGCAAGGCGAGAAGTGACGGAGGGGGCCAGCGGCCGTTGGCGTCAAAGTCCCCCTCAGTCGGCTTCGCCGACAGCTCCCCCAGAGGGGGAGCATCTACGGTGAGGGATCGCCGCTTAGATCGGGTCGGCTTCGATCCGCTTGTCGAGGTAGCCGCCGACGCGGCGTTCGACTTCCGGCAGGTGCTCGGCCCAGAAGTGGGTGGCGCCGTCGACGACCTCGTGGTCGATGATGATGCCCTTCTGGGTGCGCAGCTTGGAGACCACGCGCTCGACCTCGACAGGCGGAACCACGGTGTCGGCGCCGCCGTGCAGGATCAGGCCCGAGGCCGGGCAGGGCGCCAGGAAGCTGAAGTCGTACATGTTGGTCGGCGGCGAGACGGAGATGAAACCGTCCGTTTCCGGGCGACGCATCAGCAGCTGCATGCCAATCCAGGCGCCGAACGAATAACCGGCGACCCAGCATTGCGAAGCGGCGGGATTGTTGGTTTGCAACCAATCGAG
Source organism: Phenylobacterium sp. (assembly GCA_040391295.1). Taxonomy (GTDB): domain Bacteria; phylum Pseudomonadota; class Alphaproteobacteria; order Caulobacterales; family Caulobacteraceae; genus Phenylobacterium. The sequence continues at coordinate 4,651 of JBEBYB010000028.1, forward strand.
CGCCGTCGCGGCGTCGGCGAGTTCGCCGATGCCGGAATCGAATTCACCTTGGCTGCGGCCGACGCCGCGGAAATTGAACCGCAGGGTCGAGAAGCCGCGCTTCATGAACAGGTGGAAGAGTTGCACCGCCACCGGGTGGTTCATCTGCCCGCCGGCTTTCGGGTGCGGATGCAGGATCAGCGCGATCGGCGCCGTCTCGCTCTTGCCCGGGGTGTACCGGCCTTCAATCCGCCCGGCTGCACCGGTCAGAACCACTTCTGGCATGCTATTCCTCTCAACAGGCGTAGCGTCTAATACTTGACTAACGCGCTTGGTCTTCCTAGATCGCGACCGTCGGCCGGTTTCGGCGACAAGCCCCATATAAGCCGGGGCCTGTAACATACGGGCCGCGTCAAAAGCTCGAAAAAAAGCACTGAGGTTTTACGGAGCGACATGCGCCTTTCGACCAAGGGACGATATGCGGTGATGGCCATGGCCGATCTCGCGCGCCGTCAGGCCGCGTTGGCCGAGGGCGATCGCGCCGTGACTCTGGCCGAAATCGCCGCCCGTCAGCAGATTTCGTTGTCCTATCTGGAGCAGCTCTTCGCCCGTCTGCGCCGTCGCGGCCTGGTCAAGAGCCTGCGTGGCCCCGGCGGCGGCTATCGCCTGGCCCGTGAAGCTCAGAACACCAACATCGCAGATATCGTCATGGCCGTGGACGAGCCCCTGCGCGCGACCCGCTGCGGCAAGGGCAAGGGCTGCATGCTTAAGGGCGAGCGCTGCATGACCCACGATCTCTGGGAAGAGATGGGCCGCCAGCTCGAAACCTATCTCGCCTCGGTCACGCTTGAGGATCTCGTGAGCGGACGCCTGTCCGATCGGGTGTCGAGGGCGGCATGAGCGGAATCTATCTCGACTACAACGCTACCACGCCGATCCGCCCCGAGGCGGTCGAGGCCATGACGCGCGCCTTCGCGGTCGGAGGCAATCCGTCGTCGGTGCATGCGGCCGGTCGTTCGGCCCGCGCGATCGTCGAACATGCCCGCAATGAAGTCGCCGCCCTGGTCGGCGGCCCGGCCTCGACGGTGATCTTCACCTCGGGCGGCACAGAAGCCAACGCCCTGGCGATCGAGAGCGCGGTCGCCACTGGCTCCAGGCGCCTGATTGTCAGCGCCATCGAGCACGACAGCGTGCTGGAAAGCGCCAAGGCGAGCGGGGCTGCGGTGGAATACCTGCCGGTGAGGGCCGATGGCCGCGCCGACCTGGACTGGCTGGCCGGGCGGCTCGCCGGCTGGGACGTGGCCGACGGCCGCCCGTTCGTGGCCCTGATGCTGGCCAACAATGAGACCGGGGTCATCCAGCCGGTTTGCGAAGCCTCCGAGATCGTTCGTGCCGCCGAGGGCTGGCTGCACGTCGACGCCGTCCAGGCGGCCGGCAAGATTCTCACCGATAGCCGCGCGCTGGGCGCCGACACCCTGGTCGTCTCGGCTCATAAGCTGGGCGGGCCGCAAGGGGTCGGGGCGCTGACCTTCGGCCCCCGCGCCGCCATGGTGCGTCGTCAGCACGGCGGCGGGCAGGAACGCGGACGCCGGGCCGGAACCGAGAACGTCGCGGGGATCGCGGGCTTCGGCGCCGCGGCCATGGCCTCGTTGCGCGACACGGAAATTCAGTCTGGCTGGCGCGACGCCGCCGCCGAACGGCTGAAGGCGCAAGGCGCCTTGGTGATCGGGGAGGACGCGCCGCGCGTGCCCAACACCCTATGCGTCGCCGCCGCCGGTTATGGCGCGGAGCTTCAGGTGATGGCCCTGGACCTGGCCGGGATCATGGTCAGCGCCGGCTCGGCCTGTTCGTCGGGCAAGGTGAAGGCGAGCCATGTGCTCACCGCCATGGGCCTGGACGACCTCGCCAGCTGCGCCATCCGGGTCTCTGGAGGGTGGGCGACCACCGAGCAGGATTGGGCGGCCTTCGCCGCCGCTTGGGAACAAGTTCATTCCCGTCACGCCGCGCGTCACCGCGCGCCGGCGGCGTGAGGAGTTAGAGTCATGGCAGCCGTCAAACAAACCGTCGATCACGTCGAAAGCCTCGAGAAGTACAAGCACGGCTTCGTCACCGACATCGAGCAGGACTTCGCCCCGAAGGGCCTGTCCCCTGACATCGTGCGTTTCATCTCGGCCAAGAAGGACGAGCCGGCGTGGATGCTGGAATACCGGCTGGACGCCTATGAGCGCTGGCTGGCGATGGACGAGCCGGAGTGGGCCAAGGTCTACTTCCCGCGCATCGATTACCAGGACAGCTACTACTACGCCGCGCCCAAGGAAAAGATCGGCCCGGACAGCCTCGACGAGGTCGATCCCGACATCCTGGCGACCTACGCCAAGCTGGGTATTCCGCTGCGCGAGCAGGAAGTGCTGGCCGGGGTGAAGGGCGCGCCGCGCTATGCGGTCGACGCGGTGTTCGACAGCGTTTCGGTCGTCACGACCTTCAAGAAGGAGCTGGCCGAGGCCGGAGTGATCTTCTGCTCGATGAGCGAGGCGATCCGCGAGCACCCGGAGCTGGTGAAGAAGTATCTGAGCTCGGTCGTGCCGGTCTCCGACAACTACTACGCCTGCCTGAACGCGGCGGTCTTCTCCGACGGCAGCTTCGTCTATGTGCCGCCGGGCGTGCGTTGTCCGATGGAGCTCTCGACCTATTTCCGCATCAACGCCGAGAATAGCGGCCAGTTCGAACGCACCCTGATCATCGCCGACAAGGGTTCCTACGTTTCGTACCTGGAGGGCTGCACCGCCCCGATGCGCGACGAGAACCAGCTTCACGCCGCCGTGGTCGAACTGATCATCCTGGACGACGCCGAGATCAAATACTCGACCGTCCAGAACTGGTATCCGGGCGATCCGGAAACCGGGAAGGGCGGCATCTACAACTTCGTCACCAAGCGCGCCGATTGCCGCGGCGACCGGGCCAAGGTGTCCTGGACCCAGGTCGAGACCGGCTCGGCCATCACCTGGAAGTACCCGTCCTGCATCCTGCGCGGAGAGGGCAGCGTCGGCGAATTTTACTCGATCGCCATCACCAACGGTCACCAGCAGGCCGACACCGGCACCAAGATGATCCACCTGGGCGCCAACACCAGCTCACGGATCATTTCCAAGGGCATCAGCGCCGGCCGCTCGTCCAACACCTATCGCGGCCTGGTCTCGGCCCACCCGAAGGCGAAGGGCGCGCGTAACTTCACCCAGTGCGACAGCCTGCTGATCGGCAAGACCTGCGCGGCCCATACCGTGCCCTATGTCGAGGCGCGCAACGGCCAGTGCGTGTTCGAGCACGAGGCCACCACCACCAAGCTTTCCGAAGACCAGTTGTTCTACGCCATGCAGCGCGGGCTCTCCCAGGAGGAGGCCGTGCAGCTTCTGGTCAACGGGTTCGTCAAGGACGTGCTGCAGGAGCTGCCCATGGAATTCGCCGTGGAAGCCCAGAAGCTCGTCGCTATTTCCCTTGAGGGCTCCGTCGGATGACCCTTGCAACTCCCGAGAACCGAACGATGTCCTTCCGCCGCGCCTTCGAAGCCGAGCACGCCCGCCGCGACGCCGCCCGCCATGCGCGCGAGGAGGCCGAGCGTCGGCAGCAGGAAGAGGACCTGGCGCGCGCCGAGCAGCTTCACAGCACGCTCGCCGAGGACGCCGCCTTCTTGAAGGACAAGGGCCTGACGCTGGATATCCGCCGCTATACCGTCAGCCTGCATCACGGCGATTACCTGATCGACGCCTATTTCGAGGCCGGGATGATCAATGTGCGGGCCGGCGATAAACGTACCGCCTCGACCCCGACCGCCGCGCCGCGCAAGGCGAAGACCGTGAACACGGTCGAGGAAGCCCTCGACGTGATGGCGCAATATCTGGCCGACGAGACCAACTGATGCTTTCGATTTCCAACCTGCACGTCGAGATCGACGGCAAGCCGATCCTCAAGGGCCTGACGCTCGACATCCCTGCCGGGGAGGTCCACGCGATCATGGGGCCGAACGGCGCCGGCAAATCGACCCTGTCCTACGTTCTGACCGGACGTCAGGGCTATGAGGTGACCGAGGGGACCGCGACGCTCGACGGCGAGGACCTGTTGTCGCTGGAGCCCAGCGAGCGCTCGGCCCGAGGGGTCTTCCTGTCGTTCCAGTATCCGCTGGAGATTCCGGGCGTGCCGGCCCTGACCTTTATTCGCACCGCGATGAACGCCCAGCGTAAGGCGCGCGGCGAGGCCGAGATCACCGCCCCGGCCTTCCTGAAGCTGGCCAAGGCCACGGCCGCGTCGCTGAAGATCGACTTCGAGATGCTCAAGCGGGCGCTCAATGTCGGCTTCTCCGGCGGTGAGAAGAAGCGGATGGAAATCTTTCAAATGGCGATGCTTTCGCCGCGCTTCCTGATCCTCGATGAGACCGATTCCGGCCTCGATATCGACGCCCTGAAGATCGTCGCCGACGGTGTGAACGCCATGCGCGGCCCGGATCGGGCGATGCTGGTGATCACCCACTATCAGCGGCTGCTCGACTACATCAAACCCGACCGCGTCCATGTTCTGGCCGGCGGCCGCATCGCCGACAGCGGCGGGCCTGAGTTGGCTCACGAGTTGGAACGCGAAGGGTACGACAAGTACGCGAGGGCAGCTTGAGCCTAGCTTCAGCCCTTAAGACCAGCGACGTCACCCTGCTGCCCGGCAAGCGTGACGAGGACTGGAAGTGGACCGATCTGCGCGGCCTCCTGCGCGTTCTGCCGCCGCCGTCGCAGCCCTTCATGGGCGAGGCGCCGGTCGGGCCGTTCGCCGCCCTCGCCAACCTGCCGATCCATGTGGTCAACGCCAGCGATCCGGTGGTCGTCCGCAGCGCCTCGGCCGCGCCCTATGTCGTGGCGCTGCACTTCGCGGCGCTCGGCGGCGGCTCGCATTCGGCCACGGCGCAGATCGAGGTGGCGGAAGGCGCCAACCTGATCTTGCTCGAAAGCTATGAGGGCGACGACGCCGACTATGTCGCCAATCTCGACCTGAAGATCACCGTGGGCGCCAATGGCCGCCTGGAGCGCATCGTCCTGGCTGCTGACGGCGCGAACGGGGTCAGCGTTTCGACCGCCGACGTGACCCTGGGGATCGGGGCGCAACTGGTGCAGACGGTGCTCACCGACGGCGCCAGACGCCAGCGTATCGAGACCCGCGTCGCCCATCCTGGCGCGGGGGCCAGCGTCCGTCTCGACGGCGCCTATCTGCTGGCGGGCAAGCGGCACGCCGACCTGACCACCGTGGTCGAGCACCAGGGCCTCGACGGGACCACCAGCCAACTGACCAAGGGCGTGGTGCGCGATCAGTCGCGCGGCGTGTTCCAGGGCCGGATCCTGGTCGCCAAGGGCGCTGACCGCACCGACGCGCGGATGGGGCATCATGCGCTGATCCTTTCCGACAAGGCCGAGATCGACGCCAAGCCCGAACTGCTGATCTTCGCCGACGACGTTCAGTGCGCCCATGGCAACACCATCGGCGCCTTCGACGAGGACGCCCTGTTCTACGCTCAGCAACGCGGCATGCCCGAAGACGTCGCCCGCGCCCTGCTGACCGAGGCCTTTGTCGGCGAAGTCATCGACCGCATCGAGCACGACGGCGCGCGTGAGGTGGCCAAGACGTGGGCCGCCAAGGGCCTGGGGCTCTGACCATGGCCTTTGACGTCGAAGCGGTCCGCGCGGAGTTTCCGATCCTCAGTCGCCAGATCAACGGCAAGCCGCTGGTCTATCTGGACAGCGGCGCCTCGGCCCAGAAGCCGCGGGCGGTGATCGAAGCCATGACCAGGGTCATGGAGCACTCCTACGCCAACGTGCACCGCGGCCTGCACACCCTGGCCAACGAAACCACCGACGCCTACGAGGCCGCCCGCAAGTCGGTGGCGACCTTCATCAACGCCGAGCTGGGCGAGATCGTCTTCACCAAGGGCGGGACCGAGGCGATCAACCTGGTGGCGTCAGGGATCGGGGCTGGCCTGAAGGCCGGGGACGAGATCGTGCTCAGCGAGATGGAGCACCACGCCAATATCGTGCCGTGGCACTTCCTGCGCGAACGCCTCGGCGTGGTCCTGAAATTCATCCCCGTGCTCGACGACGGCCGCCTGGACATGGAGGCCCTGCCGGGCCTGCTGAACGCGCACACCAAGGTCGTGGCGGTGACGCACATGTCCAATGTGCTGGGCACCATAAACCCGGTCGCCGAAATCATCGCCCAGGCCCATGCCGTGGGCGCCAAGGTGCTGCTGGACGGTTGCCAGGGCATTGTCCACATGGCGGTGGACGTGAAGGCCCTGGACGTCGATTTCTACGTCTTCTCCGGCCACAAGCTCTATGGCCCGACCGGGATCGGCGTTCTCTACGGCAAGGCCGCCGAACTCGCCGCCCTGCCGCCCTATCAGGGCGGCGGCGAGATGATCGGCGAGGTCACCCTTGAAAATGTGAGTTATGCCGATCCGCCGCATCGGTTCGAGGCCGGCACCCCGCCGATCATCGAGGCGATCGGGCTCGGGGCGGCCATCGAGTGGCTGAACGGTCTCGACCGCGAGGCGATCGCCGCGCACGAGGCCAAGATCTATACCCGGGTCCGCGAGGGCCTGAAGGGCGCCAATTGGCTGCGCGTGCTGGGCGATGCGCCCGGCAAGGGCGCGATCTTGTCCTTCACCATCGACGGCGCCCACGCCCATGACGTGGCCCAGATCCTCGACCGCTACGGCGTCGAGGTTCGCGCCGGAACCCACTGCGCCGAGCCCCTGATGCGACGTTTCGGCGTCACGTCCTCCGCTCGGGCCTCTTTCGCCCTATATAATACGGAAGGGGAGGCCGACGTCTTCGTCGACGCCCTGAACCGCACCCAGGCCTTTTTTGCTTGAGCATGCCGATGGATGACGCGACCGCTATCGAACCGACCGGCACGACGCCGCTGAGCCAGGCGGAGCTCGACGCTCTGACCGATCAACTGATCGAGAAGCTGAAGACGGTGTTTGACCCGGAGATCCCGGTCGACATCTACGAGCTTGGCCTGATCTACAAGGTCGACGTGTCGGACGAGAAGAACGTCGCGATCGACATGACCCTGACCGCGCCGGGCTGCCCGGTGGCCGGCGAGATGCCGGGCTGGGTGCAGGACGCCGTGAAGGAAATTCCAGGCATCGGCGAGGTGAAAGTCGACCTGGTCTTCGACCCGCCGTGGGATCCGTCTCGGATGTCCGACGAGGCGAAGCTTCAACTCAACATGTTCTGACACCATATAAGGCTGAGCATGACCGATCTTAACCTTACGCCCGCTCCTCGTGTTCGCCGCCCCCGGCCCAAGGTCATCACCCTGACCGATGCCGCGGCCGTCCGTGTTCGCGAGATCATGGACAAGGCCGAAAGGCCCTATGCCGGCTTACGCGTGGGCGTGAAGAACAGCGGCTGCGCCGGCCAGGAATACATCCTGGAATATGCCGAGACCGCCGGCCTCCTGGACGAGGTGGTCGAGGACAAGGGCGTGACGATCCTGATCGAGCCCAAGGCGGTGCTGTTCCTGATCGGCACCACGATCGACTACGTGACCACCAAGCTGTCGTCGAAGTTCACCTTCCAGAACCCGAACGAGACCGACGCCTGCGGTTGCGGCGAAAGCGTCACCATCGAACCGTCCAGGGCGCACGACGCCTAGCTAGCCTCAAGGTTTTCCTCGGCCTAGCGGCCTGTAAACGCCGCCGGGCGCTTCTGGAGGAAGGCGAGGACGCCTTCGCGGCTGTCCTCGGTTCGGCCGGCGTGCTTTTGCGCCATGCGCTCGGCGTGGAGCTGGGCGGCCCACTCCTGGTCCAGGCTTTCCCAGACGAGCTTGCGAATCGCGCCCAGGGCCTTGGGGCCCGTGGCCAGGGCCTTGGCCAGTTCCATGGCGGTGGCCATCATCTGGTCGTCGGGAACGCAGCGATTGACCAGGCCCCATTCCAGCGCCGTCTTGGCCGGGATCTTGTCGCCCAGCAGGGCCATCTCCATGGCCCGCGCCTTGCCGATCAGCCGGGGCAGCAGGTAGGTCGAGCCGCCGTCCGGCACCAGGCCGATGCGGCGGAAGGCTTGCAGGAAGTAGGCGCTCTCGGCGGCGACAATGATGTCGCCCATCAGGGCCAGGGAGCAGCCGACGCCGGCGGCGACGCCGTTGACCGCCGTGACGATCGGGACGGGATAGTCCCGCAGTGAGTTCATGAAGGGATTGTAGGTGCTCTCCAGGCTGGCCCCGGCGTCGGGACCTTCCGGGTCCGGCGCCTCCGCGCCCGGCCCGCCGCGTCCGGAGAGATTGGCGCCCGAGCAGAAGCCGCGGCCCTCGCCGGTCAGCACCACGCAGCGCACGGCGTCATTGGTCTTGAAGGCTTCGAAGGCGTCCTGCAGTTCGGCCATCAGATCGAGGCCGGCGGCGTTCAAGGTCGCCGTGTCGTTCAGGGTCACCAAGCCGATGCCGTCGTTCACCGACGTCTTGATCTTGGAATAGGCCATGGCGTGCTCCCTCATGCGTCTCTTTGGACGATCTAAGCGAGGATACCCCGGCGTCAGGCTAGGAGAAAAGCGCGGTCAGGCGGCGGCGGCCACCACCTCGGCGTTGGTCACCCGGTTGCGGCCCGAGCGCTTGGAGACGTAGAGCGCGCTGTCGGAGCGTTCCATCAGGCTGTGGGCGCTCTCGCCGCGACGCAGTTCGGCCAGCCCGGCCGAAACGGTGATCGCGCCAAGGTCGTCGTTGGTGGAGCGACGCTTCAGCATGCGCGACGAGACTTCTTCGCGGATCTCTTCCAGGACTTCGGCGGCGATCGCGGCGCTCTCGCGCGGGAAGATCAGGGCGAACTCTTCGCCGCCGTAGCGTGCGGCGAAGCGGGGCGGGGCGCCGACGCGGCCGATAACGCTGGCGACATAGCGGATCACCTGATCGCCCGTCTGGTGGCCCCAGGTGTCGTTGAAGTTCTTGAAGTGATCGATGTCGATGACGGCGAGCGTCAGGCTCAGGCCGTCCGCCTCGGCGTCGGCGCAGGCGCGGGCGAGTTCCTCGTCGAAGGCCTTGCGGTTGGCCAGGTTCGTGAGGCCGTCGGTGGTGGCGTCGCGGCGCACCTGTTCGAGGTGCTCACGCAGCTTTGCGACCTCGGAGGTCGATTCCGACAGGCGCTTCTCAAGCGACTTGTTCTCGCGCTGGACGCGCTTGGTCGCAACGCTGAGGTTGTCGACCATGACCTTCAGATCGGCCGCCTCATCGATATCGGCCAGGGATTTCGAGGCGCCGGCCAGGGTCTGGCCATAGGCCTCGCTGGACTTCTGGGCGCTCACGATGGCGCGGCTGACGGCGCTCAGCTCCTTGCTCAGGGCGTCGCCCGCGTCGCGGATCTGCTCGTTCAACTTGGCCTTGGGCAGGAACGCCGCGGCCAGTTCGTCAGCCACGGTGTCGGTGAAGGCCTCGCCAGCCGACAGCAGGCGGGCGATTTCCCGGCCGAGCGCGCTGTCTGGCGCGGCCACATAGTGCGTCCAAAGTTCGAAATTGACCGCCGTTGGCCAGACGTGGTGGGCCTCCATGGCGGCCACGGCCTGGCGCGCCAGGTCATAGGCGCCTGGTCCACGCAGCTTGGTCTCGATGTCGCCGGACATTCTGTCTTCCCCGATCCCGGAGGCTCCGCATTTCGCGCAGAGCTTCAGTATTTGGCGGGAAGACTACTCAATAGAGCCGAACGAGCGGTTAAGGCCGCGACCTATTCCGTCGTGGAAGGCCGCGGCGGCGCGCGAAGCAGGAAGGCGGGCGTGTCGGCGCCGAAGCCCACGACGGCGTCACGGTCATCATGGTCGTCGCGGCGCGGGCGGTCCTCACGGCGCGAAGGACGTGCGTCGCGCTGCGGGCGCTCCTCGCGTTGAGGACGCTCTTCACGCTGGACCCGCTCTTCACGTTGCGGGCGTTCCTCGCGTTGCGGGCGTTCAGTCCGCGCGGCGGGCGCTTCCGGCGTGGATGCGACGGCCTCGGTCTTGGGCTCGGAGCGGCTGCGGGTCCGGCGACGCGGGGCGACGTCCTCGCCCTCGACGGCCGGCGGCGTGACGATCGCGTCCATCGACGCGACCTCGCCATGGGGTTCGATACGGCGCGGGCGCTGTTCGCGGCCGCCCCGTTCACGGCTGCCGCCACGGTCGCGTCCGCCGCTGCGTTCGCGGCGCTCGTCCTTGATGCTGGCGAAGTCGACGCCTTCCAGCACGACCTCTTCGGGGTTCTTGCCGATCAGTTTCAACACCTTGTCGATGTTCTTCGCATCGGCAGGGGTGACGATCATATAGGCCTTGCCGCTGCGACCGGCGCGGCCGGTACGGCCAATCCGGTGCACATAGTCGTCGGCATGGTGCGGCACGTCGTAGTTGAAGACGTGGCTGACGTCGGGAACGTCGAGGCCGCGGGCCGCGACGTCCGAGGCGCAGAGCAGCTTGAGCTCTCCCTTGCGGAAGGCCTCCAGGGTGCGCATGCGCGTGGCCTGGTCGAGGTCGCCGTGGATCGGCGCAGCATCGAAGCCATGGGTCTTGAGCGACTTGGCGACGATGTCGACTTCGGATTTGCGATTGCAGAAGACGATGCCGTTCCGCACGTCGTCGGCGGCGATCAGCATCCGCAGCGCGGTGCGCTTGGCCTTCGGATCGGCGGTCGGCAGTCGCACGACGTACTGCGAGATGGTCTCGGCCGTCGTCGCCGGCCGAGTCGCCTCGATCCGCACCGGATCATTGAGGAACTGCTTGGTGAGGCGGGTGATCTCGGGCGGCATGGTCGCCGAGAAGAACAGCGTCTGCTTCTTGGCGGGCGTCAGCTTGAAGATGCGCTCGATGTCGGGGATGAACCCCATGTCGAGCATGCGGTCGGCTTCGTCGACCACCAGCATCTGCACGCCGGTCATCAGGAGCTTGCCGCGTTCGAAATGGTCGAGCAGGCGGCCGGGAGTCGCGATCAGGACGTCGACGCCCCGGTCGAGTTTCAGCTCCTGGTCCCCGAAGGAGACGCCGCCGATCAGCAGCGCCCAGGAGAGGGTCCGCTTCTGGCCCTTGGAATATTTGTCGAACGAGGCGGCGACCTGGTCGGCCAGTTCGCGGGTTGGGGCGATCACCAGGGCGCGGGGCATGCGCGCTTTCGAGCGCCCGGCGGCCAGGCGTTCGATCATCGGCAGGGTGAAGGCGGCGGTCTTGCCGGTGCCGGTTTGGGCGATGCCAAGGACGTCGCGGCCTTGCAGCGCGACGGGGATGGCCTCAGCCTGGATCGGCGTGGCGGTGGTGTAGCCGGTCTCGGCCACAGCCTGAAGCGTAGCGGGCGACAGGCCTAGTTCGGAAAATTCGGTCATTCAGTTGCAATGGGGGCGGCGCGCCCGCCCAAAAGAGGAAGAGAGCTTGCAGGCCGCGGCGGCGCGGACGGCGATCGTCACGCGCGGCGGCAAGATACGGCGTGCGAGCTTCAAGTCAAACGCGTTCTGTAGCGAGTAGTTCACGGCGCCCCCGGCGCGGGCCGCCAGCCGGGGCTCAATCACCCGTGGTTGCGCCGGGGCGAGGCCAAGACGAGGCTGTCAGATCTCAGGCCGCGATTGCGCTGGCGCGGGCTGGTGTAAGGCGCTTGGCGATCCGCCTGCCTAGCTGAATTCCGGGCGTTTCAACGAAGACGTAGAGGCCCCATGCCAGAGGCACGACGAACGCTGAGGTGACCAACACCGCTAGCGGAAAGGTCACGCCCGAGCCGCCCGGCGCGCGAAGCACGACGTCATAGACGCCCAGATGCTGGAGGGCGAAGATGACCTGTGGGTGAGCGAGGTAGACGCCGAAGCTGATCTTGCCGAGGAATTGCGTACAGCGGTTTGACAGCCAGGATGGAGGCTTGAGCGCCATCCCCAGGCAGAGCAGACCGAACGGGGCGCCCCAGGCGAACATGTAGAGCACGTTCTTGTACACGCCCGCGCCCGGCCGGGTGAAGATCGGCGCGCTGGCCCAGGCCGCCACCAACAGCAAGAGACCCGCGCCGATCATCAGGCGCCCGAGCCGCGGCGGCGTATGTCGGAAGAGTTGGAACGCGACCAGGCCGAAGCCGAAATAGGGCAGGTTGAACGCCAGGCCGTGAACGATGAACGAGGGGTTCAGTTTCAGACGGCTGGTCAGGATGGCGTAGGCGATCCCGACCGCGGCGAAGACGGCCGTAAGACCAACGGCTCTCGGAATTGTCGTGGCGAGGGCGAGCAGGAGCGGAAACGCCGCATAGAACAGCATCTCGACGCCAATCGACCAGGATGCGGGCGCGATGCCGTCGACCATCTTGGGGCTGAGGTTGAAGAGAAAGCCGAGCGAAAGGGCGATGTCGGCCCCCGAGGGCATGGCGCCGCCAGCCAGCTTGATGACGGCCAACTGCGCCAGCACCGCCACATAGTAGAGCGGCGCGATCCGCATGACGCGACGCAGGTAGAATTCGGCGGTTTCAGCGGTCGTGGAGAGCTTGCCTTCGTAGCCGTAGGCCAGGCTGAAGGCGCTGACGACGAAGAATAGCGGCACGCCGTAGGCGAAGAAAATCTTGATGAACTCAAGGCTTTGCGGAACCGCCACCGGCGCCAGGTGGGCGACGTGAAAGATCACGATCGCGAAGGCCGCATAGGCGCGCGCCGATTCCACGCCTGGCAGATGCGGGCGGTAAGCATGCGGGCTGGCTGCGGCTACGGCCATTTCGATCCCAGCGCAGGTGGACGGTTGCGCGACCCTAGACGTCGAGATCGGCGACGGCGAACTCGGCGTTTTCCTGGATGAAGCGGAAGCGGAGCTCGGGCTTGCGGCCCATCAGGGCCTCGACCAGGTCCTCCACGCTTTCCTCGGCGCGGGGCAGGGTGACGCGGGCCATGGTCCGGGTGGACGGATCCATGGTGGTTTCCTTGAGCTGGGCCGGCATCATCTCGCCCAGGCCCTTGAACCGGCCGATCTCGGGCTTCTTGCCCTTGAACTCGGTGGCCAGCAGTTCCTCGCGGTGCGCGTCGTCACGGGCGTAGATGGTCTTGCCGCCGTGGCTCATCCGGTAGAGCGGGGGCAGGGCCAGATAAAGCCTGCCCGACCGGATCAGGTTCGGCATGGTGCGATAGAAGAAGGTGATCAGCAGCGATGCGATGTGGGCGCCGTCGACGTCGGCGTCCGTCATGATCACCACGCGCTCGTAGCGCAGATCCTCTTCCTTGAACTTCGAGCCGCCCTGGACGCCAAGCGCCAGCATCAGGTCGGTGAGTTCCTTGTTGCCGCCCAGCTTGTCCAACGTGGCCGAGGCGACGTTCAGGATCTTGCCGCGCAGGGGCAGGATCGCCTGGGTGCGACGATTGCGGGCCTGCTTGGCCGAGCCGCCGGCGGAGTCGCCTTCGACCAGGAAGATCTCGGTGCCGTCGGTGGCCTGGCCCGAACAGTCGGCCAGCTTGCCGGGCAGCCGCAGCTTGCGGGTCGCCGAGGCGCGTTGGACATCCTTGTCGCGCCGACGTTTCAGGCGTTCCTCGGCGCGCTCGATCACGAACTCCAGCAAGGCCGAGGCGGCCTTGGGCTGGGCGGTCAGCCAGTGGTCGAACGGGTCGCGCAGGGCGTTCTCGACCAGCTTCTGGGCGTCGGAGGACGACAGCCGCTCCTTGGTCTGGCCCTGGAATTCCGGATTGCGGATGAAGACGCTGATCAGGGCGCCGGCCTGGGAGATCACGTCCTCGGCCGTCAGGATGCCGCCACGCTTCTCGCCGGTCAGTTCGGCATAGGCCTTCAGACCACGGGTCAGGGCCGCGCGCAGGCCAGCCTCGTGGGTGCCCCCCTCGGGCGTGGGAACCGTGTTGCAGTAGGACTGCATGAAGCCGTCGGCTTCGCCGAAGCCAGCCGGGGTCCAGGTCAGCGCCCATTCGACCGCACCGCCCTCGCTCTTGCGCTCGATGCGCCCGGCGAACGGTTCGGGGGTGACGGTCTCGATGTTCTTGACCCGCTCGGCCAGGAAGTCGGCCAGGCCGTTCGGGAAGCGGAAGGTCGCCTCGGCCGGGGTCTGATCCTGAATGCGGGAGGGATCGCAGCTCCAGCGGATTTCGACGCCGCCGAACAGATAGGCCTTGGAGCGCGCCATCCGGTAGAGGCGGGCCGGCTTGAAGGTCGCGCTGTCGCCGAAGATCTGATGATCGGGCAGGAAGCTGATCGCCGTGCCCTTCTTGCGCGTCGGGTTCAGCTTTTCGATGCCGCCCAGCGGCTTGCCCCGACTGAACGACTGACGCCATTCGAAGCCGTCTTTCCAGGCGGTGACGTCGACGCGCTCGGACAGCGCGTTCACCACCGAGACGCCGACGCCGTGCAGACCGCCGGAAGTCTCATAGGCCTTACCGGAGAACTTACCGCCCGAGTGGAGGACGGTCATGATGACTTCGAGGGCCGATTTGCCCGGGTGCTTCGGGTGCGGGTCGACCGGGATGCCGCGACCGTCGTCCTTGACGGTCAGCACGCCGTCTGCGTCCAGCCGGACCTCGATCACCTTGGCGTGACCGGCGACGGCCTCGTCCATGGCGTTGTCGAGGACTTCGGCGAACAGGTGGTGCAGGGCGCGCTCGTCCGTGCCGCCGATATACATGCCCGGCCGTTTGCGCACGGGCTCCAGGCCTTCGAGGACCTCGATGTCCTTGGCCGAGTAGCCGCCAGCCGGCTCCTTGGCGCCCAGCACGACGGGATCGGGCCGTGGCTCATGGCTTTCGGCCAGGGGCGCGGCGGGCGCCGGATTCAGCGCGTCGTCGAAGAGGGAAGCTTGCGGAGTGGGGGGCTGGGACATGCTGCCGGGAAAATGGAACGATTCGAGACCGCCCCATATGAATCGCCGGCCAAGCGAATGCAATGTAGCCAAGCGCCACGCAACGTCACGGCCTGGGGAAGGAAGCAGTTATGAGTGGGCAAAGCACCAAACCGCTGCGGATCGGCATTCTCGGCGCGGCCCGCATCGCGCCGATCGCCCTGATCAGGCCCGCACTGGCGACCGGCGTCGCGCAGGTGGTGGCCGTCGCCGCCCGCGATCCGGAGCGGGCGCGGGCCTATGCGGCCGAGCACGCCATCCCCCATGTCGCCGATGACTACGCAGCCCTGATCGCCCACCCAGAGGTCGACGCCGTCTACAACGCCTTGCCGGCGTCGCGGCACGCCGACCTGACCATTGCGGCGCTGGAGGCCGGCAAGCCGGTGCTCTGCGAGAAGCCGTTCGCCATGACCACCGCCGAGGCCCGGCGCATGGTGGAGGTCGCGCAGGCCCGCGGGCTCGTGTTGATGGAGGCCTTCCACTATCGCTACCACCCGCTGTTCGCCCGGGTGCTGGAGATCGTCGCCAGTGGCGAGATCGGCGACGTCCGCCGCCTGGAGGCGGTGTTCTCCACCTCGATCGAGGCGACCGCGACCGAGCTGAGATTTGATCCGAGTCTGGGCGGCAGCGCGCTGATGGACCTGGGGACCTACTGCCTGCATTGGGTTCGCACCGTGGTCGGCGCCGAGCCGCAGGTGCGGGCCGCCAAGGCGATGATCGGGGCGACGGGCGTCGATATCTCGACCCAGGCGACCCTGGCGTTCCCGCGCGGCGTGAGCGCCGAAATCTCCTGCGACATGGCCGGCCCGGTCCGCGCCACCCTGGAGATCGAGGGGCTGGAGGGGCGGTTGAAGGTGATCAACCCGCTGGCGCCGCAGATGGGGCACCTGATCGAGGTGAGCGTCGAGGGCGAGGAAGCCCGCCGCGAGACGGTTAACCGCGATCCGACCTACGATTTCCAACTCCGCGCCTTTGTCGATGCGGTGCGCGGGGTCGCGCCGGCCTTGACGGGCGGGGCCGACGCGATAGCCCAGATGGCGGCGATGGAGACCATCGCCGCCCTGTCCAGAGCCTAGTTCCCCTTCAGGACCAGCACCGGGCCGGCGCCGTCCTTGGCGATGTCGGCCTGGCTGAAGGGCAGGCGGTGCCAGCCCTTCTTCGAATAGAGCCAGGTCTGGTCGGCGAAGTGCGGCGAGGCCGGGTCCGAGGATTGCGAGTAGGACAGCACGGCGTCGGCCACCGGACCCTTGTCGTCGAAGCTGACGACCTGGATGTAGCTGGAGCCGTGATAGGGCACGTAGCCGGAGGCCTGCGCGTTCCAGCGCGACTGCTGGGCGTTCAGCACGCCGTCGCCGCCTTCACCGCCGTGGACCGGGATATGCTGGTCGCCGCGGATCGTGAAGTGGATCGAGCCGTAGGGCGCGTCCAGCGGGGTCTTCTGGCTCTCGAGCACCTCGACCGCGCCGGCCAGGGCTTGGCGCAGCTTGGCGGCGGCTTCGCCGTCGGTCTTCAGCCCGCGCGGGGTGTGGACCGGATCGGCGGGATCGAAGGGCGTGACGTAGAGATCGGGGATCTTCTGGGCCAGGCGCCAGAATTCGACGAAGACGTGGGCGCCGACGCTCTCGTTGTCCATGCGGCGGTCCCATTTGGCCAGGACCGCGCAGGCGGCCTTGATGTCCACGCTCTTGCCGGCGGCGGTGGTGGCGACGGGGCTCGTCCCGCAGACCTTCAAGGCGTCGTCGAGAAAGAGGTCGGCGGCCAGGTTGCGGTTCCAGAACAGCATGGTCTTCACCTTCTCGATGTCGAAGGTCTTCCCCGCCAGCCCGTCCTCGCCGGCCAGGCGACGGTCGATCTCGATGATGCCCGAGCGCGTGCGCAGGTTCTGCGGAATAGCCGCCGGGCCGACCAGCGGCGAGAAGGCCGCCATCGGAGCCTTGGCGTTGGCCAGCCAGTAGCTGTCATTGCTGTTGGCGACATAGTCGGTGCGGATCATGGCCGGCATGGTCGCGCCAGGCATCAGGCCTGGGGCGTCCCAATTGCAGACCGAGCGCGCGCCATCCAGCACATAGATCCGCGCAGCTGAGGCGAGGGCGGCGGCGGCCGGGCTGGGCGCGCAATCCTTCAGCTTCTGGGCCGAGACGTTCGGCGTCGCGGTGATGTCGGCATAGAGCGCGTCGCCATGTCGGTCGGCGGCGATGGTGTTGACCCACGGGATGCCGAGCGTCTGCTCGATCACCTGCTTGACCTCGCCCACCGACTTGGCGCGGCTGATCCGCAGCCAGGTGTCCGACGAGTTGGAGTTGCCGCGGTTGGCGTCCCGCAGAGCATAGGCCGTCTTGGCGTTCCAGGTCAGGCCCGCCTGGGGCATGACCACCACCGGACCATAGCTGGTGGTGTAGAAGGTGCGGGTCTGCGGACCGGTCGGGGTGTCGACCGTGACGCTCTTGCGATCCATCACGTGGCGCTTGCCGTCGATGAGGTAGGCGGTGGGATCGGCCGGATCGAGCGCCAGCTCGAACAGGGTGAAGTGGCGGTCGGTGGACACCGTATGGGTCCAGGCCACGTCCTTGTTGAACCCGATCGACATGCCCGGTCCGCCGGCGATGGTTACGCCCATCACGTCGAACTTGCCGGGGATCGTCAGGTGGGTCTGGTAGAAGCGGTTGGTGCCTTCCCAGGGGAAGTGCGGATTGCCGAGCACCAGGCCGGATTTGTTGCTGGTGACCTCGCGGCCGAAGGCCCAACCGTTGGAGCCCAGCCCGATCATCTCGGCCATGTTCGGCAGGCCAAGGCTGGCGGCGGGTTTCAAGGCCGCAGCCGCCGTGGGCGGCGCGGCGGCGTTGGTCTGGCGCAGCCAGGCTCCGCCGCTGGCCTGGATCATCCGCTCCTCGTTCAGGCGCAGCATGTCGTCGACGGTGATGGGACGCAGCCAGGCTTTGTCGCCGCACTCGGCCGGCAGCTTGTCCTTGGGGGTGTCGGCCAGGAAGCGGTTGAAACCGGCGACATAGCCGTCGACCAGTTCGCGATAGTCGGCCGAGCCCTTGGCCCGTCCGGCGCGCAGGGCCTCGATGTCGGTGTTGGCCCGGAAGAAGAAGTCGCTCTCCAGGTTCTTGATGTCGGTGAAGGAGATGACGGTGGTGGCGTCGGGGCCGAAGTGCTTGGTGCGCTCGCCGTTGACCGTGACGACCTTGTCGGCCAGCAGGCAGAGATTGTCCTGGGCGAAGGTGTAGCCCTGGCCATAGCCGATGCCGCGGTAGTTCTTGGCGGTGATGTGGGGGATGCCGAACTGCGTGCGGACGACTTGCGCCTCATAGGTCGCCGCCTGAGCGCCTGAAGCCAGGCCCGCGCCCAGCACCAGGGCGGCCGTCGTTAGAAACTTCATCGCCATCGCGTGTCCCCCGTTTTTTTCCAGCCTGGGTGTTTCCGCAAGCTTGGCCGGGGATGTCGGCTGATTGAACAGTGTCCGTCAACGCCGGGGTTCAAAGAAAAAGGGCCGTGGATCGCTCCACGGCCCTTTTGAAAACGCCTCAGGCGGTTTCGACTAGCAAGAGTAGTACATGTCGAATTCGACCGGGTGCGGATGCAGTTGCAGGCGCATGACTTCCTGCATCTTCAGTTCGATGTAAGCGTCGATGAAATCGTCGTCCATGACGCCGCCGGCCTTCAGGAAGCCGCGGTCCTTGTCCAGGTTTTCCAGGGCTTCACGCAACGAGCCGCAGACTTCCGGAACCTTCTTCTGCTCGCGCGGCGGCAGGTCGTAGAGGTTCTTGTCCTGGGCCGGGCCCGGGTCGATCTGGTTGATGATCCCGTCCAGGCCGGCCATCAGCAGGGCGACGAAGGTCAGGTAGGGGTTGCCCATCGGGTCCGGGAAGCGGGCTTCGATGCGCTTGGCCTTCGGCGAGTCGACGTGCGGGATGCGGATCGAGGCCGAACGGTTGCGGGCCGAATAGGCCAGTTTCACCGGGGCTTCGTAGCCGGGCACCAGACGCTTGTAGGAGTTGGTGGTCGAGTTCGAGAAGGCGTTGATCGCCTTGGCGTGCTTGATGACGCCGCCGATGTACCACAGGCACATTTGCGACAGGCCGGCGTACTTGTCGCCCGCGAACAGCGGCTTGCCGTCAGCCCAGATCGACTGGTGGACGTGCATGCCCGAGCCGTTGTCGGCGAACATCGGCTTGGCCATGAAGGTCGCCGACTTGCCGTAGGCCGCGGCCACGTTGTGGATCACGTACTTATAGAGCTGCATCCGGTCGGCCATGACGATCATGGTGTCGAACTTCAGGCCGAGTTCGTGCTGGGCCGGCGCCACTTCGTGGTGGTGCTTTTCCGGCTTCATGCCGAGCTCGCCCATGACAGCCAGCATCTCGCCGCGCAGGTCTTGCGCCGAGTCGACCGGGTTGACCGGGAAGTAGCCGCCCTTGGGACCTGGGCGGTGGCCCATATTGCCTTCGGCGTAGGCCTTGCCGGTGTTGGCCGGCAGTTCGGTCGAGTCGTAGGAGTAGCCGGTGTTATGCGCGTCGGTGGACCAGCGCACGTCGTCGAAGATGAAGAACTCGGCCTCGGGGCCGAAGAACACGGTGTCGCCGATACCCGCCGCCTTCACGTAGTTCAGCGCCGCCTTGGCGATGGAGCGCGGGTCGCGATTGTAAGGGGTGCCGGTGTCGGGGTTCACGACGTCGCAGAACAGGCACAGCGTGGTCTGCTGGTAGAAGGGGTCGATATAGGCGGTGTCCAGGTCGGGACGCAGCTTCATGTCGCTTTCGTTGATCGCCTTCCAACCCGCGATCGACGAACCGTCGAACATCGTGCCGTCGGTCAGGAATTCCTCGTCCACCAGATCGATATCGAAGGTGACGTGCTGCATCCGACCGCGGATGTCCGTGAACCGCACGTCGACGTACTTGACGTCCTTTTCCTTGATCTCGTTCAGAATGTCCTGGGCGCTAGCCATTGGTCTTATCCCCTTGAAGAGTCGCGATAGCTTTGATTCAGACGGCCGCGGCGCCGGTCTCGCCGGTGCGGATGCGCAGGACGTCGGTAATTTCCGATACGAAGATCTTGCCGTCGCCGATGCGGCCTGTACGGGCCGCGCCTACGATGGATTCGAGTGCCGGCTCAAGCTGATCGTCGGAGACGACCACCTCAATTTTGATCTTGGGCAGGAAGTCGACGACGTACTCGGCTCCGCGATAGAGCTCGGTATGGCCCTTTTGACGACCATAGCCCTTGGCTTCGATCACGGTCATGCCTTGAACCCCTAATTCTTGCAGGGCTTCTTTCACCTCGTCGAGCTTGAACGGCTTGATGATGGCTTCGATCTTTTTCATGACCAGTTTCACTCGTGCGGCGGCGCCCCGGCGGTTCGGGGCTAGGAGCACGCTCCAGCGGCGGACGACAAGAGCCAGGGGCTTGCGGTTCCGTCGCGGGAGCGTGCGATGATCGTAATGCTACAATTTTAGTCACAAGGCGCCCAAATAGCGACCAGCGCCGCAAACGTATCGCCGGCTCGGTTCGACGCCCATGTTTGGGGTCGGATAGGGTCCGGGAGGGGACGGAACATGGACGACAGGACACCGGTTCTCATCGGAGCGGGCCAATTCACCTATCGCGGCGAGCCGGGCGCTTCACCGTCGCCAACCGCTTTGCTGAAGATTGCGGCGGAACGCGCGGCTCTCGACGCCGGCCTGCAGCCTGAGGCCCTGGCCGGGATCGACACCCTGGCGGTGGTGGGGTTCACGATAGACGCGCCGGGCGGCGGCCGGCTGGTTCCGCACTCGACCAATCCGCCGGCGACTTTGGCCAAGCGCCTGGGCGCCGACCCGGCCCACGCCGTCTATTCGCACATGGGCGGCAACAGCCCCCAGCAGTTGGTCAACACGGTCTGCGAGCGAATCGCCAAGGGCGAGACGCAGTTCGCCCTGGTGGTCGGTTGCGAATTCCTGGGCTCGGCCACCAAGCGCCTGCAGCGCGGCCTGGGCTTCGCCGACTGGGACGACGCTGAGGAACTGCCCGAGCCGCAGCGCATCGGCGATCCGCGCCCCGGCACGACGCCCTATGAGAACGCCCACGGCATCGGCCGTCCGATCAACTGCTACCCGCTGTTCGAGAACGCCCTGCGCGCCCGCGACGGTCGTTCGATCCCCGACCACCAGCAGCGGCTGGGCGAGTTGTTCGCCCCCTTCACCCAGGTCGCCGCCAAGAACCCGGAGGCTTGGTTCCCGGTCGAGCGCTCGGCGCAGGAACTGATCGAGGTCACCGACCGCAACCGGATGGTCGGCTTCCCCTACACCAAGTACCTGAACGCCATCATGGAGGTCGATCAGTCGGCCTGCGTCCTGGTGACCAGCCTCAAGGCGGCCCGCGAACTGGGCGTGCCTGAAGACAAACTGGTCTATCTGCACGGCTGCGCCGACGCCTCGGATCTCTGGTATCCGATCGACCGCCAGGACTTCCACTCCAGCCCGGCCATGCGCCTGACCGGCAAGAGAGCGCTGGAGATGGCGGACGTCTCCATCGCCGACATCGGCCATATCGACCTCTATTCCTGCTTCCCCATCGCGGTGGAGATCGGCGCCGAGGAACTGGGCCTGGACCTGGACGATCCCCGCGGCCTGACCGTCACCGGCGGCATTCCGTACATGGGCGGCCCCGGCAACAACTACGCCATGCATTCGATCGCAGTGATGATGCAGCGGCTGCGCGATGACC
The DNA here is from genome assembly GCA_040391295.1 of Phenylobacterium sp. Lineage (GTDB taxonomy): Bacteria > Pseudomonadota > Alphaproteobacteria > Caulobacterales > Caulobacteraceae > Phenylobacterium. Next base: position 26,170 of record JBEBYB010000028.1, read on the forward strand.
CTGGCTCCTATGGCCTGGTCACCGCCAATGGCTGGTTCCTGACCAAGCAATCGACCGGCGTCTATTCGACCACGCCGCCCAAAGGCCCCTTCGAGCGTCAGGATCCGAAGCTGATCCAAGCGCAGATTGACGCCTTGCCGCATCCAGTTGTCATCGAAACGCCAAACGGCGCGGCCACTATCGAAACCTATACGGTCGTTCACGGCCGCGAGGGCTACATGATGGGCATCGTCGTCGGCCGCGATTCGGAAGGCCGCCGCTTCATCGCCAACACCCCGACCGACGAAGCCACGCTTCGCGGCCTGGAAGAGCGCGAAGCGGTGGGGCGGACCGGAACCGTCGGACGCTCCGAGGACGGCGCCCGCAACATATTTGTACCGGATTGACCTGATGACCCGCCTCTACCTGATCCGCCATGGCAAGCCGGCCGCCGTCTGGGGCGAAGCCGACGAAGATCCCGGTCTCGACGAGACCGGGAAGGCGCAGGCGGAGGCGGCGCGCGATTATCTGATGTCGCTGCCGGAGGCTGACCGTCCCAAACGGGTGGTCAGTTCTCCGCTGCGGCGCTGCCGGGAAACCGCCATGCCGACGGCGGAGGCCCTGGGCGTCGAATTGGAGATCGACGCCGCGGTCGGTGAAATCCCGACGCCGGCCGGCCTTAGCGCAGAAGAGCGCCCGGCCTGGCTGCGTGGCGTTTTCCAGGGCAAATGGAAGGACGTGAAGGGCGATCTGGACTACGAAGCCTGGCGCAGCGACATGGTGAAATCCCTGCAGGCTCGCGGCGGGACGGCGGTTTTTTCGCACTATGTGGCGATCAATGCGGTGATGTCGCATCTGGATGGCGATGAGCGCGTTCTGGTCTTCCGCCCGGATCACGCCTCGATCTCGACTTTGGAGGCCGCTGCCGGCGGCTTGACCTTGGTGGAGAAGGGACGCGAGGCCACCACCGGCGTCCTATAGACTGATCGAAGGAGCGGCCGTGCCCGCGCGCAGGATTCACACGGTCGCCGAGATCGCGGCCGCCGACCAGGCCGCCATCGCCGCCGGGACCCCAGGCTCCGAACTGATGGAACGCGCCGGCGCGGCGGTGGCTGAGGCCATCGCCGAGCGGTTTTCCGTCCGCCCGGTGACGGTCTTCTGCGGCCCTGGCGACAATGGCGGCGACGGCTATGTCGTCGCTCGCCTGCTCAAGACGCGTGGCTGGCCGGTGGAGGTGAGGGCGCTAAGCCCGCCGCAAACGCCTAACGCCCAGGCCGCGGCGGCCCGCTGGGACGGCGGCCTCGTCGCATTCGATGCTCCGCTGCAGGCGCGGCTGTTCGTCGACGCCATGTTCGGAGCGGGCCTCTCGCGTCCCATGAACGGCGAGGCGGCGGTCGTCGCGGCGCGGCTGGCCGCAAACCCCGAGGCGGTGGTCGCCATCGATGTGCCCAGCGGTCTGCCCGGCGACACCGGCGCGCCTCAGGGGCCGGTGGTGTGCGCGGGCCTGACCGTCACCTTCCACGCCAAGAAGCCCGCCCATGTCCTGCTGCCGGGGCGCGGCCTGTGCGGCGAGGTGATTGTCGCTGACATCGGTCTGGACGAGACCGGCGGCGGCCTGCTGGAGAACGGACCCGAACTCTGGCTCTCCAGTTTTCCCTGGCCGACCGCGCTCTCGCATAAGCATGCGCGTGGGCGGCTGGTCGTGATCTCTGGCGAAGCCTGGAGCACCGGCGCCGCGCGGCTGTCGGCGCGGGCGGGCCTACGGCTCGGCGCCGGGGTGGTGACCCTGTTGTCTCCGACCGAGGCCTTGTCGGTCAACGCCGGCCACCTTGAGGCGATCATGCTGAAAGGCTTTGATACCGAGGCTGAGCTTGAACAACTCGCCGCCGATGTGGACGCCGCCGTGATCGGGCCGGCCGCCGGGGTCACCGAGAACACCCTGGTCAACGTTCTGGCCCTGGCTCGCACCGGCGCGGCCCTGGTGCTCGACGCCGATGCGATCACGGTGTTTCGCGACGACCCTGAGGAACTGTTCTCGGTGCTCGACGTCGATGACGTCCTGACCCCGCATGCCGGAGAGTTCGAGCGGCTGTTTCCCGGCCTGTTAAAGGAAGCTCCAGAACGGATCACCGCGGCCAGGCGCGCCGCCCAACGGGCCGACGCCATCGTGCTGCTGAAGGGCGGCGACACCGTCATCGCCGCGCCCGACGGCCGGGTCTGCGTCAACGTCCATGGATCACCGTGGCTGGCCACGGCCGGCTCAGGCGACGTGCTGGCCGGCTTCATCGGCTCGCTGATCGCCCAGGGGATGGAGAGCTTCGAGGCGGCCTGCGCCGCGGCCTGGATTCACTCCGAAGCGGCGGATCTGCATGGCCCTGGCCTTATCGCCGAGGACTTGCCTAGCCTGGCGCCAAGCGTCCTGCGCCGCCTCTACGAGGGACGGGATCTCTAAGGCTGTGGTCAGGCCAGCCGGCGCTTCAGCATCGTCTTGGCGCTAGTTGTTAGCGGCTTCATTGATCCCGCCGGCCGTCGGCCTGACCGGCGGCTAGCTCTCGGCCCGGACCGCGGTCGGGTGATGGCCCGCGCGCTGCGGCAGCACCAGGATCAGTACGATGATCGCCACAGCCAGGACGGCGGAGGCGATCGGTCGGCTGAACGCCAGGCCGCCGTGATCGAGCGGCTTGTCCAGGAAATCGCCGACCGTGGCGCCGAGCGGACGGGTCAGGATGAACGCGGCCCAGAACAGCAGCACCCGGTTCGCCTGGGTCCAGAAGTAGAGGCAGGCGACCGCCGCCAGCAGCGTCCCGAACACGAGCGCCGCGCCCATGTAGCCCAGGCCCCGGGTGTCGGCGACCCAGTCACCCAGCGCGGTGCCCAGGGTCTGCGAAAAGGTGATGGTGAGCCAGTAGAACGCCTCGGCCTTGGGCGTGCTGACGGTGTCGGCCGAGATTGATCCCAGCGTCAGCCGCCAGGCGGCCAGCGAGGCGATGACGCAGGCCAGGAGCAGGGCCGAACCGCCAGCATAGCCGATCCCGAGTGACCGCGTGGCGAAGTCGGCCATAGTCGTCCCGGCTGTGGTCGAGGCGATGATCGTCGCCCAGTACAAAAACGGGTGGAAGCGGTCGGCGGCGATCTGCCGCCAAACCAGCAGGAGCAGGACGGCCAGGAAGATCCCGGTGCCGGCAAGATAGCCGAGGTTCATCGTCATGCTGACGGTGTCGCCACCAGTCTCGCCCAGCGTGGTCGCCAGGATTTTGATCAGCCAGAAGCCCAGCGTGACGGCTGGGACCTTGCTGACGAGCTCGCGCTGCTCCTGGTCCGTCATGGCATCACCGAAATTGCGGTTGGCGTCGGGGGCGACTATGCGCCTTTCCGATATCTTGCATAGGATCGGGGAGCGCGTTCCTGAGGCATGCGAGTTGCTATTCGCCGCCTCGTCCCATAAGGGCAGGGACGGAACGCGGGCGTGGCGGAACTGGTAGACGCACTAGATTTAGGTTCTAGCGCCG
>JBEBYB010000029.1:0-26068 GCA_040391295.1 Phenylobacterium sp.
ATGACGCCGACCGACTTGATCTGAACCATGCCGAAAACTGCCTCGAATGACACGGACGCGGTCCCAACCGCAGCCGCTTGTGACGTCTTTCTAACATGGGGAACGCCGTCGCCGCCAAGGCTTTTGCTGCGACGCAGCGTAGTTCTGGCGCGGAAAGGCTGTGTTGACGCAGCGTCGGCCGCCCGCTGACGGCGTCTAGGTCGGAGGGTAATCCCGCCCAGCGTGTATTGTTTGGGAATTCAAGCCTCTCGCGGCGCGCGCCGGCCCCGTGAAATCTTGGTTCGGCCATGAAAAAAGGGGCGGTTCCTTGCGGAGCCGCCCCTGATCACATTCGTAAAGTACTTGCTCGCCTGCGGCTTATTTGCCGGCGGCGGTCAGGGCGTCCATCAGTTCCGGCACAGCGGTCTTGTAGTCCGCCACCAGGCCGAAGTCGGCCACTTGGAAGATCGGCGCGTCGGCGTCCTTGTTGATCGCAACGATCACCTTGGAGTCCTTCATGCCGGCGAGATGCTGGATCGCGCCGGAGATGCCGATGGCCACATAGAGCTCGGGAGCCACGACCTTGCCGGTCTGGCCGACCTGGTAGTCGTTAGGGGCGTAGCCCGCATCGACCGCCGCGCGGCTGGCGCCGACCGCCGCGCCGAGCTTGTCGGCGAGCGGTTCGATGACGTTGGAGAACTCTTCAGCCGAGCCCATGGCGCGGCCGCCGGAGACGACGATCTTGGCGCCGGCCAGCTCGGGACGAGCCGACTTGACCAGTTGCTGATCGACGAACTTCACCTTGGCCGAAGCGGCGCCCGCGGCGACGTTCTCGACCGAGGCCGAGCCGCCTTCACCGGCCGCCTTGAAGGCGGTGGCGCGGACGGTGATCACCTTCTTGGCGTCGGACGACTGGACGGTCTCCAGCGCGTTGCCGGCGTAGATCGGGCGCACGAAGGTGTCGTTGCTGACCACTTCGACGATTTCCGAGATCTGGGCGACGTTCAGCTTGGCCGCGATGCGGGGGCTGAAGTTCTTGCCCTGCGAGGTGGCCGGGGTCAGGACGGCGTCGTAGCCGGCCATCAGCGGCAGGACCGTGGCTTCGACAGCCTCGGCCAGGCCTTGGCCCAGCTCGTCGCTCTCGGCCAGCAGCACCTTGCGGACGCCGGCGATCTTGGCGGCGGCGTCGGCGGCAGCCTTGGCGTCTTTACCGGCGACCAGCACGTCCACGTCGCCCGAAAGGGCCAGGGCGGCGGTGACGGTCTTGTTGGTGGAGTCCTTCAGCGACGCATTGTCGTGATCGGCGATGACGAGAACGGCCATTAGAGCACTCCCGCGGTCTTCAGGTTAGCGACCAGGTCGCCAGCGGTTTCGACCTTGATGCCGGCCGAGCGCTTGGCGGGCTCGGTGACCTTCAGGACTTTCAGGTGCGGGGTCAGGTCGACGCCGAGCGAGGCGATTTCCTTGACGTCCAGCGGCTTCTTCTTCGCCTTCATGATGTTCGGCAGCGAAGCATAGCGCGGCTCGTTGAGGCGCAGGTCGGCGGTGATGATCGCCGGCAGGGTCGCTTCGATGGTCTGCAGACCGCCGTCGACTTCGCGGGTCACCTTGGCGGTGTCAGCGGTCAATTCGATGGCCGAGGCGAAGGTCGCCTGGGGCCAGTCGAGCAGGGCCGCCAGCATCTGGCCGGTGGCGTTGTTGTCGCCGTCGATGGCCTGCTTGCCCATGATCACGACGCCGGGGTTCTCTTCGGCGATGACCGCCTTGAGCACCTTGGCGACTTCCAGCGGCTCCAGGTCCCGGTCCGACTGGATCAGGACGCCACGGTCGGCGCCCATGGCCAGGGCTTGACGCAGGGTTTCCTGAGCCTGTGCCGGTCCGATCGAGACGACGACCACTTCCGTGGCGACGCCCTTTTCCTTGAGGCGCACGGCCTCTTCGACTGCGATCTCGCAGAAGGGATTGATGGACATTTTGACATTGGCGAGGTCGACGCCCGATTGGTCGGACTTCACCCTGGCCTTGACGTTTGAATCGATCACCCGTTTGACCGGGACCAACACCTTCATGGGTTGCTAGCGCCTCAAAATTGCATTGCGAAAAAATGGGTCGGACGCGGCATAACGCTTCCGACGCGCATTGCAAGTCAGTGGCGGGTCACACTTCGCCGCAATTTTGGCGGAACGGAGCGCTAGCAGCCGCCTTCATCGATGAATAGAACGACGCCATGAACCGTACGATTGACCGGCTTAAGCTGATCTTCCTCGCCGCTTTCGCCATCCTGAGCGCCGGCGCCTTCGCCTATCATATCGGTTGGGTGTGGCCGGGCCAGAAGTGCGAAGCCGCCGGCGACTGGTGGGACTGGCGCAGCCGGACCTGCGCTAGCCCGGTGCTGATTTCCGACATCACCGGCCGGGTGATCAAGAACGACGAGACTCGCAACGCCGCCAAGGCCGACGCCGCCAAGGCCCGCCAGGACGGCGACAAAGGCCAGCCGACGACGAAGGCGGTTGCCGCGAAGAACTAGCGCGTCGCGCCGGACTTCCAGAACACCTCGGCGCGGCCCTGGTCATTGGCGTGACGGGCCGCGACGAACAGGAAATCCGATAGCCTGTTCAAATATTTCATCGCCGCGGGGCTGACCTGCTGGCCGGACTCGGCCAGGGCCACGGCGGCGCGTTCGGCGCGCCGCGCGACGGTGCGCGCCAGATGCAGGCCGGCCGCGGCCGCGCTGCCGCCCGGCAGGATGAACGAGGTCAGCGGCGGCAGTTGCGCGTTCATCGCGTCGATCTCGCGCTCAAGACGCTCCACCTGGCTGTCGATCATGCGCAGGGTGTGGGTCTCGTCCTTGAGCGGCGGGGTCGCGAGGTCGGCGCCCAGGTCGAACAGTTCGTTCTGAACCCGCGCCAGCATGGCGTCGAATTCGGCGTCGCTCGCCGTGTGGAGTCGCGCCAAGCCGACGCAGGCGTTGGCTTCGTCGACCGCGCCATAGGTCTCGACCCGCAGGGACGACTTGGAGACCTGTTCGCCGTTGGCCAACCGGGTGGCGCCAGCGTCGCCGGTGCGGGTGTAGATCTTGTTCAGCGTGACCACGTCAGCCGCCGGCGTTGCTTCGCCACCAGACGGCGCTGATCAGCACCAGGATCGCGACGGCCTGCAGCAGCACACGCAGCCGCATCAGCTTGTTCGAATAGCTCCGCGCGAAGTTGCCGCCCCGGAACAGCGTGAACAGGCCGGCGAACAGGGTGAGGGTCACCGCCACCAGGCTGATCGGGATAAGGTAGGTGAAGATGTTCATGGCGCCAGTTTAGCCTGAAATGGGCCGCCAGGCCTATTGGCTTAAGGCCGGGGCCGGGCGGAATCCGTCGGCCAGCAAGCCGATGTGGCGGTCCATCACCGCGCTCATGGCTTCGGCGTCGGCTTCTTCCCAGGCGGCCAGGCGATAGGTCCAGGCGTAGGAGGCCAGCAGGGCGTCGACCACCAGGTCGAGATTGACATCGGCCGCGACGTCGCCGCGCGTGACGCCCTCGGAGATGCAGTCGCGGATCACCTGTTTGAGGCGCGGCGTGCGGCCGTAGGGGCGGCTGGTGGGGGCCAGCGTCCAATTGTAGGCGGCGGCGATGTGCGCCAGGAACAGCCGCGTGCGCCGAGTCTCGAAGGCGTAATGGATCGCGAAGATCGAGCGCAGGCGGTCGGGCGTCGAACCGCGCAGGTGCGGCACCACCCGGTCGAGCTCGGCATAGAGCGCGTCCAGCCGGTCGGTCATGACCTGGCTAAGTATTTCGCCCTTGGAGGAGAAGGTGGTGAAGACGCTGCCGACAGATACTTCGGCGTGGCTGGCGATTTCGCGAACCGTCGTCGTTTCGTAGCCTTGGTTCTCGAACAGTTCTCGGGCAGCGTCGAGCACGCGTTGGCGTGTCGCTTCCTTCTGGGATTTTCGTGCGGTCAAGATTTGTCCCCGGCCCACATCGAATGCGTGCGCTCCCCGCCGGTGGTTACGGCGAATCTGGCTCAGGAATGCATTGCAGATAATGATGCGACAGTTCGTCGCGGGGCCAAAGCCCGTTATTCTGAGCAAACCAGCGGCGAGATCTGATCCCGCGGGATCAAATCTCGCCCTGGCCTGAGTTCAGGACAGTTTTCAGCCGCGACGGGCGCCGGCCAGGATCACGCGAATCTGATCTTTGGCTTTGGCTTGAAGGGCTTCGAGGCTCCAGCCGCCGAAGATGGCTTCGCTGAAATTGGCCAGGTAGCAATCGTACAGCATCTGGCTGCGAAGCTTGGCCTCGGCTTCTTGGGAAAGCTCGCCGCGCTCGACGCCCAGCATCAACTGTTCGGTGAAGAGGTCCTGCATCACTTGCACGGGCTGCAGTCCGCGCAGTTCCGCACCTTGGTCGGGCTGCCAGGAAATGCCGAAGGCGGCGCGCGCCAGCGGCAGGCGGCTCTTGTAGAAGGCGTAGCCGGCCATGAAGAGCTTCAGCAGGGTGTCGTCCACGCCGCGACCGCGCGAGACGCCGTCACGCATGGCTTCGACCAGCGACTCCATGTCGGCGATCATGATCTCGCGGAACAGGTCGGACTTGTCGGCGAAGTTGGCGAACACCGCCCCGGTCGACATGCCCGCCTCGGCGGCGATGTCGCGGATGGTGGCGCCTTCGTAACCCGACTCCGAGAACAGACGGCGGGCGGCCGACAGAACCTTGGCGCGGGTTTGTTGCTTGGCCAGGGCGCGACGGGTCGGGACGCGGACCTCGGTTTCGCCGGCGGCTTCGATATTACCGGAAACGTGTTTCATCGGGCGACGAGCCTCGTCATAGCCAGGGTCGCTCGCGGTTCGGACTTTACGCAAAACTCTTCCACAATTCTCTCGAACAGCTCGACGAGGCGCCGCGCAACGCGCGCCCCGGTGCGGGAAGCGTCGCGCAGACCAGCCGTGAACTGACCCACTTCAACTTCGGATTGGCTGCCGCCCGGGGGGAGCCGGACAGCGGTGTCGTAGGTCATCATGACCACATGTTCCTCTTAGCCCTTCGACACGGCGCGTCCAAGCGAAGGGTTTTGTTGATCGTGTTCAACGAACTCGTTCCGCGATACGAATATACCCACGATCTAGACCACGAGGCACGGCTTGACCGTGTGGCGCGACGTCGCAGACCAGCGGTTTGCCGCCATTTTTGGCGTTTCCAGCTTCGATCACGAGAGTTTGAAAGATTCACAGTCGCTGAGCGTGCTCGCACAACGTTGAAACATAAAGCTGCATGACCCCTGCCAATAGGTCGGGGGGCGATTTTTCATCAACAGTAAAGTGTCGCGGCGGGCCCGATTATGGACCCTCGGCCGAGGGCCTAGTTGGCGCCTTCGAGCATCCGCCGGGCGATGACCTGGGCCTGAATTTCGCCGGCCCCTTCGAAGATATTCAGGATGCGGGCGTCGGCCAGAACCCGGCTGACCGGCTGTTCGACCGCAAAGCCCGTGCCGCCGTGGATCTGGACGGCGTTGTCGGCGCAGGCCCAGGCGACCCTTGCGGCGACCAGCTTGGCCATGCCGGCCTCGAGGTCGCAGCGACGGCCCTGGTCCTTCGCCCCCGCCGCGAACCAGGCCAGGCGCCGCGCCCCCAGGATTTCGGCGGCCATATAGGCGAGCTTGTTGGCCACGCGGGGGAAGTCGGCGATCGATTGGCCGAACTGCCGCCGGGCGATCGCGTAGTCGAGGGCCAGGTCCAGCGCCGACTGAGCGACGCCGATCGCCCGGGCGGCGGTCTGGATCCGGGCGCTTTCGAAGGTGGCCATCAGTTGCGAGAAGCCCTGGCCCTCCTGGCCGCCCAGCAGATTGGCGTGCGGTACGGAAAAGCCGTCGAAGGCGATCTCGTACTCCTTCATGCCGCGATAGCCGATCACCCCGATCTCGCCGCCGTCCATGCCCTTGGCGGGGAAGGGGGCCTCAACCGTCCCGCGCGGCTTTTCGGCCAGGAACATCGACAGCCCGCGATGGTCCTTCGAGGCCGGATCGGTGCGCACCAGCAGGGTCATCAAGTCGGCGCGGGCGGCGTGGGTGATCCAGGTCTTGGCGCCCGTCACCTTCCAATCATCGCCCTCGCGGACCGCGCGGGTGCGCAGCGAGCCGAGATCCGAGCCCGCTTCCGGCTCGGTGAAGACCGCGGTGGGAATGATCTGGCCCGAGGCGATGGCCGGCAGGAAACGCTGCTTCTGCTCGTCGGTGCCGTGGGCCAGGATCAGTTCGGCGGCGATTTCCGAGCGGGTGCCTAGCGATCCGGTCCCGATCCAGCCGCGCGACAGCGCTTCGGACACCACGCACATCGCCACCTTGCCCAGCCCCGACCCGCCATAGGCCTCGGGCGCGGTCAGGCCAAAGACGCCGAGATCGGCCAACTCCTCGATCAGCGGCAGGGGGATGAGCTCGTCGCGCAGGTGCCAGCCGTGGGCGTGCGGCGCGATCTTCTCGTTGGTGAAGGCGTGGAACTGATCGCGGACCTGTTCCAGCGTCTCGTCGAGACCGCTGGCTTCCAGCGAAGGCCGGCCGCGAGCGGCCTCCAGCAGGACGACGATCTGGGCCTTGACCGCTTGGGAGGCGCCGGGGCGCAGGCGCTCGATGACGGGCGCCAGGGCGCTAGCGTCCAGGCCAAGGTCCCCCGGGCGGAAGGTCTCCCCCTGGTTCATCGGCAGGCCGCCGGCCAGTTGGCTCAGATACTCGAACGCCAGCAGTTGCGCGGGCAGGGCCTCGGCCTCGCCCAGTTGGCCTTCGGCGTCCAGCGCCCGCGCCCAGACCGCCGTCTGGCGCAAGGTCTCAGCATAGGACGCCGCCCAGGCCAGGCCGTGGGCCACATGCTGCTCGGCGTCCAGGGCGCGACGGTCGAGGCGGCCCTCGCGGCTGACGCGGGCGGCGGTCGCCTGCTTCATCGCAGCGACAAGGGCTTCGGCGGCGTCGGCGGCTTCGGCGAGGCGGGCGGGCAGGTCTTGCAAGATCATCGGCCGACTATAGGCGAAGCTTGTCGCTCGTCACGCCGGCCTGTACGCCTGAAGAAAAGAGAATTGGGAGCAGGCTATGATCGTCGTTCATCACCTCAACGACTCGCGCTCGCAGCGCATCCTCTGGCTGCTTGAGGAACTGAAGCTTCCCTACGAGATCAAGTCCTACCAGCGCGACGCGACCACCCGTCTGGCGCCGCCGGAATTGAAGGCGGTGCATCCGCTCGGCAAGTCGCCGGTGGTCACCGAGGGCGCGGCGACGATCATCGAGTCCGGGGCGATCATCGACTACGTCCTGCGCCATCACGGCGCCGGCAAGCTGGCCCCGGCCGCCGACACCCCCGAGTACGACACTTACCAGCAATGGCTGCACTACGCCGAGGGCTCGGCCATGCTGCCGCTGATGCTGTTTATGTACGTCGGCCGGCTGGGCGAGGCTGGCGCGCCGCTGCACCCGCGCATCGAAAGCGAGATCGCCAACCACCTCGGCTATGTCGAGGGCGCGTTGGCGGGCCGCGACTACCTGATGGGGTCAGAGTTGTCGGCCGCCGACATCCAGATGAGCTTCGTCGGCGAGGTCGTCGGCGCCTTCGGCCGCTACGCCGCCTATCCGAACATCGCCGCCTGGGTGAAGCGCTTCCAGGACCGGCCGGCCTATCGCACCGCCCTGGAAAAGGGCGGCCCCTACAACATGGGCCCGAAGGACTAGGCGGCTCCGGGGCGGATGCGCCGCTGCGCGCCGCCCCTCACCTAACCTCTCCCGAGGGAGAGGAACCGTCCATGCCTTCCCCACCACCCATTCGTCATGACCGGCCTCTTGTGCCGGCCGTCCGTAGACTCGGCGGTGATGAGTGGGGGAGGGCGGTTGGCCGAGCGCGGCCGTCGCCGGCCGGCGCGCCGCTACGTGTCGAACACCCGCATCCACAGGCTTCTGATCGCGACGACCATCAGTCCCAGAACGCCAACCAAAAATCCTAGGATCGCGGACCACATCAGGGACGGACGAATCCCCACCGCGAATTGGGAGCAGAACAGCAGCAGTCCGATAGCTGTCAGTGATGTGAACGCGTATGTGGCGATCCGCCAACGGCGTGGATCGGGCGTCCCCATCGACTCGGCGCGCTTTCCTCGCAATGAGCGGACAAGGCCAGCGCCCCCCAGCAGAACGAACAATCCCCCAGCGATATCCCCAAGGACATGATCGCTTGAGGCGGCGATCAGCGTTCCAACGCCTGCGAAGGCGAGGGCTGCGAGTTCACGCCGCTCGAAGTGGATTTTCATGCCCCTACCGCGCCCAGGGATCGTCCAGCACCCCGTCGATGAAATCGAACACCGCCGCCTTGGTCAGGGCGTGCGGGATGGCCGAGAAGTGGTCGCAGCCAGGGATGACCACGCCATGGCCATGGGCGAACGCCTGGGCCAGGACTTGCGGATCGCCGTTGGATTCCCGCTGGCCGGCCACCACCAGCACCGGCATCGGCAGGCTCGCGAACCCGTCGGCGTCGAGCGGCGGGTTCTCCGCATTGGTGAAGGCGGCCAGGGCCTGACGGTCCTCGCCCTGCTCGTCGGCGAACTGGCGGAAGCTGCGCAGGAAGGGCTCGGTGATGCTGCTCGGGTCATCCGTCAGCATGGCCTGGGCCATCACGTCGCCCCGCGCTGAGGGGCGTTCAGTCAGAAGTTTGTCGCCGACCCCGCCGAGGATCAGGTTCGAGAACCGTTCGGGCGCCCTGAGGGCCGCGGCCGAGGCGACCCGCGCGCCCATCGAATAGCCGAACAGGTCGACGCGGTTGATCCCCAGATGGTCGATCAGCTCGACCACGTCGCGGGCCAGGTTTTCGCGCAGATAGGCCTGCGGATCGTGCGGCTTGGCGCTTTGTCCATGGCCGCGCTGGTCGAGCGCGATGCAGCGAAAGCGCCGCCGTTCGAAGGCGCTGTACCAGCCGGTGCGCTTCCAGCCCTCGTCGCGGTTCGATGCAAAGCCGTGGACCACCAGGATCGCCCGCTCGTAATCGGCCGGAGCGTTGTCGTCATAGCTAAGGGTGAGGCCGTCGGATGTGGTGAAGTCCATGATCTTAAGCGATCCGTTATGAAATCAGCGGTATTCGAAAAGGCAAAGAGGCGAATAAGCCACGCGGGGGGAAATGATGGGCGCTCAGGGCGATCCACGAACAGTCATCTCCACGATGACGCGGATCGAGCGCGCCACCAAGAGGGCGTCGCGCGATCAGGGGCGAAAGGAACGCGTCGGCGCCAAGCGCGGGACAGCGCCGGAGCTGGCGGCGCGTTACGAAGCCTTGCTTGAGCAGCTCACCCGCGCCCACTGCGTGAAGTATCAGCGGAAGAACTGGCCGGAGATCGCCACATCCTGCCTGGTCGAGCCGACGGTCGAGGCCCATGCCCTGGAACGCAAGGCGCGCCGAGCCTTGGCCAACTACAATCCCGGCATCCTCGACGCACTGTTCGGCATGGGCGCCGATCGCCGTCGGGCCCTGGGCGAGAAGGTGCTGGCGGCGGCCAAGAAGGACGCCGAGCTCTATGCGAAGGCCAAGCGCAACGCCGAGATGCACAATCTCGACGTCCAACTGGCGCCTGGGGTCATGGCCCTCGACTTCGGATCCATCGGGGCGGCCCTGGAGGCCCACCTGCCCGCCGACGAGCTTCGGCCCATCCTGGAGGGCGTCGCCATCGACATGTCGCCGTCGGGCAAGCTCGTGGTCCATGTCGACGTGCTGGAACTGGACGCCCTGCCCGACGAGAGCGTGGGGCTCAGCGAGGCTGGCCGCAGCGTGCATGCGCTCCTGCCCCCGACCCTGCGTCACGAGATGCATCTGGCGAATGTCTGTTCGGCGATCCTGCGCGTGGCCGTGGAGGTGATGTCGGTGACGCCGATCGAGAGCATCGAGGTTCTCGGCCGCTGCGTCGCACCGAGCGCCGAGGTGGCCGACCCGGAGCCGATCCTCTACGTGCGGGTCTCGCACAAGGCGCTGAGCGCCATGGACCTGCGCCGGCTGGAGCCGGTCTCGACGATCACCGCCCTGGGCGGGCGGATCAGCTGGGACCTCCAGCATGGCTTCGCGGCCATCGCGATCGACGACCTGGAATTGACCGAACCCCGCCGCCCGCCCGAGCCCCAGCGTCTAGCTACGCCAGCGTAGGGTCGCGGCCTCGACCGGATTGACGAACGGCCGGCCGGCCTGGCGGCTGGCGGTCCATTCGCGCTTGAGCTGCTGATACCACTTGGCCTGGCGGTCGGCGTCGTCGATCCACAGCAGGGCCGGATCGTAGCGCAGGCCCTCGTTCTGCAGGTTCACCATGTCGCCGTCCTGGCGCAGGAAGGCCCGCGCGCCGGCGGCGATGAACGGCTTCAGGAACAGGAACGCCGGGTGATCGGACCAGACGATCTGGGTGATCTTGGTCTTGGCGTCGTTGATCGGGGTCAGGCAGGTCAGGGACAGCACCTGCCGCTGGCCGACCGTCACATGCTCCCAACGCATGCCGGGGATGCGGAAGGTGATCTCGGTCAGCGGCTCGCCGCCGAGGATGGCGTAGGCGCGGCTGTTCTTCGAGGGCTCGTGGCGGACCATGGCGAAGCCCTGCTCGCGCGGCTCGAACTTCTTGGCCTTCTCGTGCTGGCTCTTGGCCGAGCGCCACCACCATTGCTGATGCACATAGGGGCCGTGGGCCGGGTCCATCAACCCCACCACCGCGTGGTCGATGTGGGCGTCGAACTCCATCCGGTCGACCAGCTTGGGGCCGCCGCCGACCACGCCGGGGAAGACCGGCGGCGGTTCGGACGGCTCGCCGGTGAAGCGCGGGTCGGAACTGATCCAGACGAACACCAGGCCCTGGCTCTCGACGGCCGGATAGTTGCGAACCCGGATGCGGCTGACATCCATCGCCTGGTCGTCGACCAGCGAGGGGATCGCCGCGCAGGCGCCGTCGGTGCGGAACCGCCAGCCGTGATAGGGGCACTCGACGCTCTCGGCGCCGTCGGGCTCGGAGGTCAGCTTGCCGGCCGACAGCGGGGCTGCGCGGTGCGGACAGATGTCCTTCAGCGCATAGACCTTGCCGGCCCGGTCGCGGCCCAGCAGCACCGGCTCGCCCAGCAGTTCATAACGCTGCAGCTTGCCGGCCTTCAGGTCGCTGGACAGCGCCGCGAAGTACCAGATGTCGTGCAGGAACCCGCGGCCGAACTTGATGTCGACGGCGGGCGTGCGGGCTTGTGTGGTGTCGCCGTCGGCCATGGGACCTCTTCTAGCGCGTCAGGCCAGCCGCAGGAACCGGGCGGCGTGCGGTCCAAGATGCAGGGCCGCGCCGTCGAGCCTTGTTTCGCCGGTTGAAGGCTCCAGCATTTGGCCGCCCGCTAGCCGTTCGTCGCCGAAGATCGCCGGCGTCGCGCTCATGTTGAACACGCAGGCGACGGCCTCGTCGTCCTCGTAGCGGATGAAGGCCAGCACCGGCTCGGGCGCGGTGATCATCTCGATCTCGCCGGTGGTCAGGGCGGGCGTGGCCTTACGCAGGGCGATCATCGCCCGCGAGAAGGCCAGGGTGGAGTTCGGATCACCGTCCTGGCTCGCCGCCGACAGGCCGGCGTGCTCAGGCGCGGCGGGCAACCACGGCTTGGCGGTCGAGAAGCCGAGATTGGCGCTTTCGGTCCAGGGCATCGGCGTGCGCGAGCCGTCGCGGCCCTTGGAGATCGGCCAGTAGAGATCGCCGACCGGATCGCGGATTTCCTCACGGGTCAGGCTGCGGGCCTCGGGCAGGCCGAGTTCCTCGCCCTGATAGAGCAGGGTGGTGCCCTTCAGGCTGAGCAGCAGGGTCAGCATCAGCCGGGCGACGTCCTCGCCGCCGCCGAACCGGCTGGCGGTGCGCGCGATGTCGTGGTTGCAGAACGAGATGCAGGGCCAGTGGCCGGGGAACCGCTCCAACGTCTCGTAGTGCTCGCGGAACACCTGGGCGGCCAGCTTGCGCGCGTGCAGCAGCACGAAGGTGTAGGCCGAGTGCAGGCCGTCCTGCGGTGTGCAATAGGCCCCGCAGCGTTCCTCCTCCTCGGAGAACTCGCCGAACACGAACCGCTCGCCGCGGCCGTCGCTATTGTGGGCGTCCACCCGGCGGCGGATCACGTCCAGCAGCGGGATGTTTTCGGCCAAGTTCGAATCGTGCAGGTGGCGCTGCATCTCGCTGGCGTGCGCCCAGTGATGGCGGGTGCGCTCAGCCGGCGGCACGGCGAGATTGTCGCTCAGGGCGTCGTCGTGAAGGAAGGTGCCGGCGACGTCGAGCCGGAAGCCGTCGATCCCCTTGGCCAGCCAGAAGTCCAGCACCTTCAGCGCCGCCTCCTGAGCGTCTGGCTGGCGCCAGTTCAGCTTCGGTTGCTGGCGCAGGAACTTGTGGTGATAGTGCTGGCGGCGCGCGGGCTGGTAGGCCCAGGCCGGGCCGCCGAACACCGACAGCCAGTTGTTGGGCGCAGTCCCGTCGACGGCCGGATCGGCCCAGACATACCAGTCGGCCTTCTCGCCCTCGGCGCCGCCGTCGCGGCTCTGGGCGAACCAGGCGTGTTCGTCGGAGGTGTGGGCCAGCACCTCGTCCAGCATGACCTTCAGGCCGCGCGCGTGCGCCGCCGCCACCAAGGCTTCGAGGTCGGCCATCGTCCCGTAGTCGGGATGGACGCCTTCATAGTCGGAGATGTCGTAGCCCCAGTCGCGGTTGGGCGAGGGGTGGACGGGCGAGAGCCAGATGGCGTCGACGCCCAGGCTCTCGATGTAGTCCAGTTTGGCCAGGACGCCGTTCAGGTCGCCGTGGCCGTCGCCGTCCGAGTCGAAGAAGCTGCGGACATAGACGTGGTAGACGACCGCGCCCTTCCACCAGGGCGCGGTCGCCACCTTAGGCCTCGGTGGCGTTGTTGATGATCTTGGAGACCAGGCCGTACTCGACGGCGGCCTCGGCCCCCATCCAGAAGTTGCGCTGGGTGTCCTTGACGATCTTCTCGTAGGGTTGGCCGGTTTCCTTGGCGATCATGCGGTTGACGCGCTCGCGCATCTTCACGATCTCCTCGGCCTCGATCTGGATGTCCGAGGCTTGGCCGCGCACGCCGCCCATGGGCTGGTGCAGCAGGAAGCGGGTGTTGGGCAGGCAGAAGCGGTTTTCCTTCCGGGCGCCCAGGAAGATCGAGGCGCCGGCGCTGGCGACCCAACCGGTCCCGATCACCTTCACCATGGGACCGCAGTAGCGGATCATGTCGTGGATGGTGTCGCCGCTCTCGACGTGGCCGCCGGGGGAGTTGATCACCACCTTGATCGCCGTGTCGTTCTCGGCCGACAGCGCCAGCAGTTGGGCGGTGACCCGCTCGGCCAGGCGCATGTCGATCTCGCCGAACACCAGTACGGTGCGCGACTTGAACAGCGCGTTCTGGACCGGCCCAGACGTCATGGGCATGTCGGGCTTGCGGGCGTTCTCGTCGCCGTCGTCGTCTTCGTCCAGGCGCCAGTTACGCATAGTGGAGGTCTCCAATTCGGTAGGACTGGAACGTGCGTCGCCGCGCGTCCGTTCGCAAGTGCCAGAGCGCCCTAGGTGGGCCGTTATTGCTCAGGCTTGCAGGGTTTAGGCGATTTTGTCTGACAAGAGGGTTTCTGTTCGCGAGCTCAGCGCAGTTTGAGCGCCAGTATGACCAGCAGGGCCGAGACCCCCAGATGCACCAGCATGAAGCGCACCAGGACCTGGGTGTTCGACCAGCCAAGTTCCTTGCGGCAGTGATCGTGGAGGGGAAACCGCACCCCGGCCAGGATCTTCAATCCGAAGAAGCGCATCAGCGCGACCTTCATCAGGCCGGTTGCGCCGTTCAGCAGGATCACCGAGCCGATCAGCAGCAGGAACAGCGGATTGTTGGTCGCCACCACCAGCATGCCGATCAGCAGGCCGATAGGCCGTGACCCGGCGTCGCCCATCAGCACCAGGCTGGGCGTGGCGTTGTACCAGAGGTAGCCGCCGATCGCTCCGACCATCAGGAAGGCCATGATCGCCCAGCTCGCCCCTTCGCGATTGACCGGAATGTTCAGGTGCTGGGCGACGACCTCGTTGCCGATCACCGCATAGAGCAGCCCGCCCAGCAGCAGGATCGCGGTGCCGGTCAGGCTGCCGGACACCCCGTCCACCCCGTCCGAGCAATTGGTGGCGTTGATGGCGAGCCAGATCACGCCGGTCGCCACGGGAATGGCGATCCACGGCGCCAGGACGATGGCGCCCTTCCAGCCCGGCAGCCAGATGGTCGCCGGCGCCAGGGCGTAGATCACCATCGAGGCGCCCAGCGCGATGGCCAGGTCCATGACCGCGAGCTGGTATTCGCTGAACCCGCCGCGGCGGTCGTCCAGATATCCGACGATCATCGCCGCCACGACGAAGGGCAGGGTCAGCAGGCTGCGCGCGCCGAACGGCACGAAGATCAGCGATGCGACGCAAAAGATGCTGACGAAGACCAGACCGGCGCTGAGCGGCTTGCCGACGCTCTGGTCGGCGTTGATCGCAAAGGCCCGGCCACGGTCGGTCGGCAGCTTCGACCAGACCCTGGGCAGAACGATCCAGGTGACCAGGGCGCTGAAGGCGAAGCCGATGGCCGCAAGGAAGAAGAACGAGTTGAAAAGCCGCAGGGGTCCCCAGGCGTCGCCCAGGTTGGCGTAGATCCAGTTCAGCATTAGGGCGACGTCCGGCGCAGTGAGGTAAGCGCCGGATTTTCATCAATCCGCGGCCGTTGTCGACCAGGGACGAAGGACTGCGGCATCACAACCTCAGCTAGCGGCGGTGGCGATCAGCCGGGCGTAGAACTGCACCGCCAGGTCGAGGTTCTCCAGCGTCATGTGCTCGTTGGTGCCGTGGATCATCTGGGTGTCCTTCAGGGCCAGTTTCATCGGCTGGAAGCGATAGACGTCCTTGGCCACCGGCTGCATGTAGCGGCTGTCGGTGCCGGCGGTGACCAGGCCCGGCGCGACCGGCGCCTTGGCCATGTCGCCGGCCAGGGCGGCGATAGCCTTCCAGCCGTCCGAGCTGGTCGAGGAGACCGGCGAGGGCTCGTCCGGAATCTTGGCCCAGGCGACGGCGACCGGCAGGTCGCCGACCGCGGCCTTGACGTGGGCCAGCACGCCGGCGGCGGTGTCGCCCGGCGCGATGCGATAGTTGATCCAGGCGGTGGCGTCCTGCGGCAGGACGTTCTCCTTGGGGCTGCCCTTCAGCATGGTCGGGGCGATGGTGGTGTGCAGCAGCGCCGCGCCGGCCGGGTTGGCGGCGGTCTGCTTGATGATCAGCGGCTCGAACAGCCAGCGGTTGGCGAGCGCCATCCGGGTCGGCCACGAGCCTTCCGGCCCCAAGACCTGCAGCATGCCGGCGCCAGGGCCGTCCAACTTCATCGGGAACTGCGCATCGGTGATCTTCACCAGCGCCTTGGACAGGGTGACGATTCCGCCGGAGTCGGCCGGCGGGGCCGAGGAGTGGCCGCCGGTCGCCTTGGCGACGAGCTCCATCGTCCCATAGCCCTTCTCGGCGACGCCGATCACGGCGACCGGGCCGTTGGTGATGGGATTGTCGGCGATGATCGCCATGCCTTCGTCCAGCACGAACTGGGCGGTGATCCCGCGAGCTTTCAGCAGGGCGGCGGCGGCGCGGGCGCCTTGGCCGCGCACCTCCTCGTCATGGGTGGAGACGATGATCACCGTGCGGCGGGGCTTGAAGCCCTGGGCGGCCAGCGCCTCGGCGCCCTCGAACAGGGTGATCAGCGAGCCCTTGTCGTCGATGGCCCCGCGGCCCCAGACCGCGCCGTCGGCGATCAGCCCGTCAAACGGCGGATGCTTCCAGTCCTTCTCAGTGCCGGGCGTCACCGGCACCACGTCCTGGTGAGCCATCAGCACGATGGGGGCCAGGCTCGGGTCGGCGCCCTTCCAGGTGTAGACCAGGGTTTGGCCGGCGATCACTTCGCGGGTCGTGGCGGCGTGGATCGCGGGATAGGTGGTCTGCAGCCAGGCTTGCAACCTGTCCCACTCCACCGGCTGGTCGTCGGCTTTGTCCTGGTGGCTGACGGTTTGGAAGCGGATGGCCTGCGCCAAATGCTCGGCGGCCTTGGCGGTGTCGATGGTGATCGGGGGGGCGAGCTTGACCTGGGTCAGGTCGGCGCCGGCGGGCGGCTTGTAGGTGATCGTGCGGACCGCGACGACAACAGCCAGGACGACAGCCAAGCCGACCAATCCCAGCGCGACCTTGCCGATGAGTTTCATGTTTCGCTCCCCCAAGGACGTGACCATAGGTCGGCGCCCCTGGGGAAGAAAAGCCCCGGCTTGTCGGACCCCTCAGAGTGACGCCAGCCAGGGCAGCAGCCGGGCGTTGACCTCTTGCGGCCGCTCTTGCTGGGTCCAGTGGCCGCAGCCGGGCAGGATGTCGGCGCCGCGCAGGTCGGTCATCTCCGCTCCCATGATCTGCACCAGGTCGCCGCGGCCCAGCATGCTGAGCACCAGGTCGCGCTCGCCGCCGATGAACAGCGACGGCTGCTCGATCTTCCGACCTTCGAACTGCGAGAGATATTCGAAGTCGCGCTGGTGGTTGCGATAGCGGTTCACCGGACCGCGGAAGCCCGAGCGTTCGAACTCGGCCACGTAGTAGTCGAGGTCGGCCTCGGTCAGCCAGGCGGGGAATGGATCAGGATCGACCAGACCCTCCAGCAGGGTCGCGCCATGCGGCTTGTCGCTGGGCCAGGTCCCGTCCGGCGCGTCGCCGCTGATGGCGTAGTAGAACTTGCGCAGCGAGGCGCGGGGATCGGCCTCCAGTTCGGCCTCGGCCGGCCCGACGTTCTGGAACCAGGCCTGGTAGAAGAACTTGCCGCGGCTGGTGAAGACGCTCTCGATCAGGTCGGTGAACGGCCGCTTGGGAACGCCGGTATAGGGCACCGACAGGCCGGCGACCGCGCGCACCCGGTCGGGGCGGATCAGGGCGGTGTTCCAGACGATCGGCGCGCCCCAGTCGTGGCCGACCAGCACGGCGGGCGCCTCGGGGCTCAGCGCCTCGATCACCCCGGCCACGTCGGCGACCATATGCTCGATGTCATAGGCTTCGATCGCCTGCGGCCGCGAGGAGCCGCCATAGCCGCGCACGTCGATGGCGCAGACCTTGAAACCAGCCTGCGCCACCGGCCCGATCTGGTGCCGCCAACTGTACCAGCTCTCCGGAAAGCCGTGGACCATCACCACCAGCGGGCCTTGCCCCTCGACCGCCGCCCGCAGGCTGACGTCCGGCAGGTCGATCATTTGGAAATTTGGCATTGCAGGCTCCCCAGAGGCCAAGCTTGACCCGGCGTCGCCCTGTGCGGCAAATGGCGACACACAAAATCAAACACGTGTTTAGAGGGAACGCCATGGGCGAGTTGTTCGATCTGACCGGTAAGGTCGCCGTCATCACCGGGTCGTCGCGCGGGATCGGCAAGGCCATCGCCCAGCGCATGGCCGAACATGGCGCCAAGGTCGTCATCTCGTCGCGCAAGGCCGGCCCCTGCGACGAAGTCGCCGCCGAGATCAACGCCAAGCATCCGGGCGCAGCCATCGCCATCCCGGCCAGCATCTCGTCGAAGGAAGACCTGCAGCGCCTGGTCGATGAAACCGTCAAGGCGTTCGGCAAGATCGACATCGTGGTTTGCAACGCCGCGACCAACCCGTTCTTCGGCCCGATGTCGCAGATCAACGACGATCAGTTCCGCAAGATCCTCGACAACAACATCATCGCCAACAACTGGCTGATCCAGATGGCCGCGCCGCAGATGCGCGAGCGTCGGGACGGGGCGGTGATCATCATCTCCTCGATCGGCGGCCTGCGCGGCTCGACCGGGATCGGCGCCTACAACATCTCCAAGGCCGCCGACTTCCAGCTGGCGCGCAACCTGGCGGTCGAGCTCGGCCCCGACAACATCCGGGTCAACTGCATCGCGCCGGGCCTGGTGAAGACCGACTTCGCCAAGGCGCTGTGGGACACCCCGGAAGCCGAGACCCGCTCCAGCGCCAACACCCCGCTGCGCCGCCTGGGCGAGCCGGACGACATCGCCGGCGCGGCGGTGTTCCTGGCCTCCAAGGCCGGCTCGTGGATGACCGGCCAAGCCGTCGTCGTCGACGGCGGTTCGACCTGCTGAGGAACCATTGCGCTTAGATCCTCCCCCGCTGGGGGAGGTGGCGCGCGAAGCGCGACGGAGGGGGACTGCAGCAGGAGTCTTAGTCCCCCTCAGTCAGCCAGCAGGCTGACAGCTCCCCCAGCGGGGGAGCATCTTCAAGCCTTCCGCGACAGGTCCCGCGCCTTGGCCAGACGCTCGACCCCGGCGTCGAGCGTTTCGTCTTTCTTGGCCAGGCAGAGCCGCAGGATCGTCGTCACATGGTCCTCCTCGTAGAGGGCTGAGACGGGGATGCTCGCCACGCCCGCCTCCCTGACCGCGCGCAGGGCGAAGGTCCGGTCGTCCTCCGTCACGCCCGAGGCGGCGAGATCGACATTGAGGAAATAGGTGCCCTGGCTGGGCAGGACGGCGAAGCCTTCTCGCTTGAGGCCTGCGGCCAGCCGGTCGCGCGAGCGCTGCAAGCTTCGCGGCATGGCCGTAAACCAGTCGCCGCTGCTCTCCAGCCCGAACGCCACCGCCGCCTGCAGGTTCGGGGGCGTGGTGAAGGTCAGGAACTGGTGGGTGCGCGACAGCGCGTGGGTCAGGGCCGGCGCGGCGCAAAGGAAGCCGACCTTCCAGCCGGTCAGGCCGAACATCTTGCCGGCCGAGCCGATCTTCACCGTCCGCTCGCGCATGCCGGGGTAGCCGATCAGCGGGCGGTGGACGGCGGCGTCGAACACCACCTGCTCCCAGACCTCGTCGCAGATGGCGATGGCGTCATGGCGCACGCAGAACTCGGCCAGCAGCGCCAGGTCGGCATCGGGCAGGACTGCGCCGGCCGGATTGATCGGGTTGTTCAGCACCACGAAGCGGGTCTTGGGCGTGAACGCCGTCTCCAGCATGGCGTGGTCGAAACGCCAGTGGGGCGGCGACAGCTTCACCAGCCGGGGCACGCCGCCGGCGCGGCGGATGAGCGGCAGGTAGGCGTCGTAGAGCGGTTGGAAGACCACCACCTCGTCGCCCGGCTGGATCAAGCCGAAGAAAGCCGCCGCCAGCGCCTCGGTGGCGCCGGAGGTGACGGTCACCTCGGCTTTCCAGTCGAGATCCAGCCCCTGGGTTCGCGCGTAATGACCGGCGACCGCTTCGCGCAACTCCGGCAGGCCGGCCATCGGCGGATACTGGTTGTAGCCGTTCATCACCACGTCGGCCGCCTTGGCGCGGATCGCCTCGGGGCCGGGATCGTCCGGGAAGCCTTGGCCCAGATTGATCGCGCCGTATTCGCGGGCCAGGCCCGACATCTCTTCGAAGACGGTGGTGGGCAGATTTGCGAAGATCGGATTGGCCATGATGGTTGCCTAGCATAGCGGCGCGCGGGATATTTAGCCTATGCGGATCATAGCTTTCGAACCCCGTCACGCTCAGGCTTGGCGCACCCTGAACGAGGCTTGGATTTCCAAGCATTTCGCGATCGAAGCGAAGGACCGCGCGGTCCTGGACGATCCCAAGAGCAAGATCCTCGACCACGGCGGCCACATCTTCATGGCTGAGCGTGACGGCGAGGTCATCGGCTGCGTGGCCCTGATCGCCATGGCCGATGGCGGCTACGAAGTCGCCAAGATGACCGTCACAGAGGCCGCGCGCGGCACGGGTCTAGGGCGATTGCTGATGCAGGCCTGCATCGACAAGGCCCAGGCCGACGGCGCGCCGCGCCTCTATCTCGAGACCAATTCCAGCCTGGGACCGGCGCTCGGCCTCTACCGAGCCATGGGGTTCGTCGATCTCGACCCGGCCATGCGACCGTCGAGCGACTATGCGCGTTGTGACGTCTGGATGGAGCGCCCGGCCTAGCTAGGCCCTAGTGGCAGGTCGCGCCGCGCAAGGCGTCGCCCAGCGTGCGGCGGGTCAGCGGCTTGCCGAGGAAGCCGATCGGATTGATCGTGGCCATCGACAGCCGGAAGTCGTCGGTGATCGAGCCCGAGACGAACAGCGAGCGCACGCCGAGTTGGTCGTAGAGCTTGCGGGCCAGCTTGCCGCCGTCGGTGTTCTTGGCCAGACGGATGTCGACGAGGGCGAGGTCCGGCCGGCCGTCCTCGGCCAACTCCCAGGCGGTCACGGCGTCGGCGGCCTCGGCCACCACCTCGTGGCCCATGTCTTCCAACAGGCTGACGATATCCAAGGCGATCAGCGCGTCGTCTTCAACAACCATGATGCGCATCGGCGCTACGAACCCCTCGGGAAGAGCACTGCGAAGGCAGCGCCAGCTTCCGGCCGCTCAATCTCAAAACGCCCGCCTAGTTGTCGTGACAGGGCTTCAATGGCCCTCATCCCCAAGCTCTTTTTGGCGTGTGGCGTGAAGCCCTCCTGCAGGCCGTCGCCATCGTCTGAAACAGACAAGCGATATTCGTCGCCTTCGGTTCCAAAGGTAACCCTGATCCGCGAGGCCCTATCGGCTGGGCAGCCATATTTCAAGGCGTTGGTGATCAACTCATTGAGGATCAGCGCCAAGGGCACGGCCTGACGGACATCCAGCATCGCCGACTGGATGTCGGTCTCCAATACGATGTCGTCGCGGCCCAGCGATTCGACCAGGTCGTGGGCCAGCGCTTCGGCGTAGTGCCCGGCGTCGAAGGCCCCGATTTCGCCGCCGGCCTTGTAGAGCTGCTCGTGGACCCGGCCGACGGCGATGATCCGGTCCAGGGTCTTTTCCAGCGCCTCGCGGGCATCGGCATGCTCGACGGTACGCGACTGCAGCCGCACCACGCTGGCGATCTGCTGCAGCGAGTTCTTCACCCGGTGGTTCACTTCGTCGAGCAGCAGGGTGCGGTCGGCCAGCAGCACGCGCAGCCGCTCGGCGGTGTCGGCCTCGACTTCCCGGTCCAGGCTGATGTCGCGCAAGGCCTTGAAGAACAGCATGGCCAGCAGGGCCGCGAACATCAAGGTGGCGGCGATCAGCATGGTGCGGACGGCGGCGACCTGCTCTGAGCGAACCGCTTCGAGCCGGGCTTGCTCGCGTTCCAACTCGCCGGCGATCTGGCGGACGCCGTCCATCGCGGCGATGCCTTCGCCGCGGGAGATGATCTGGATGGCCGCGCCGGCGGTGCCTTGCCGGCGGGCTTCCATGGACTGGTCGACGATCGCCAGCCGCGTCGCCATCAGGCCGCGCAACTGTTCGACTCGGTGCTGTTGGAGCGGGTTGTCGCGCGTCAGCCGCTCCAGGCGGTCGAGCTGGCGATGGGCGGTGGTGCGGCCGGCTTCGACCCGTTCGATGAACTGGCCGTCGCCGGTAAGGATGTAGGCGCGCTGCGCGGACTCCGCGTCGGTCAGGGCCTGGCGTAACGTATCGATGCCGCTGCGAACGTCGTGGGTATGGCTAAGGGCGGCGGCGGCGCGATCGTACCAGACGAAGGCGCCGCCGAGCGCCGCAAAGGCTAGGAACAGGGCGGTGACGGTGAGCGCGAGCAGGCGAAACGCCCGCTCGCGCGCGAGTTGTCGGTGGGATCCCGAAATCTCGGCCGGATCGCCCCGCGCCACTACTCTTCCTTGACGCGACGCTTGCGGAAGGAGGGGTTCAGCACCTGCTTGCGCAGGCGGATCGACTTCGGCGTCACTTCGACCAGCTCGTCTTCCTCGATATAGGCGATGGCCTGTTCGAGGGTCATACGGCGCGGCGGGGTCAGGCGCACCGCTTCGTCCTTGCCGGAGGCGCGGACGTTGGTGAGCTGCTTGGCCTTCATCGGGTTGACGTCGAGATCGTCGGCGCGGCTGTTTTCGCCGATGATCATGCCTTGGTAGGTCTTTTCGCCGGCGCCGACGAACATGGTGCCGCGGTCTTCCAGGTTCCACAGCGCGAAGGCCGCGGTTTCACCCTCGGAGTTCGAAACCAGCACGCCCTTGCGGCCGGCGTCGATCGCGCCCTTGTAGGGTTCGTAGTGGCTGAACACGCGGTTCAGCACGCCCGAGCCACGGGTGTCGGTCATGAACTCGCCTTGGTAGCCGATCAGCGAGCGCGACGGCGACATCAGGCTGAGGCGCGTCTTGCCGGCGCCGGACGGCCCCATGTCCTTCAGTTCGGCCTTACGCGCCGACAGCTTCTCGATGACGATGCCGGTGAACTCTTCGTCGACGTCGATCATGACGTCTTCGATGGGCTCAAGGCGCTGTCCGGTCTCCGGGTCGGTCTGGAAGACCACCCGCGGACGGCTGATCGAGACTTCGAAGCCTTCGCGGCGCATGCTTTCGATCAGCACGCCGAGCTGAAGCTCGCCGCGGCCGGCGACTTCATAGGCGTCTTTTTCGCTGGTCTCGGTCACCCGGATCGCGACGTCGGTTTGGGCTTCTCTTAGCAGGCGGTCGCGGATGACGCGGCTTTGAACCTTGTCGCCTTCGCGGCCAGCCAGCGGGCTGTCGTTGACGGAAACGGTCATCGAGATGGTCGGCGGGTCGATCGGCTGGGCCGGAATCGCCTCGGTGATGTCCAGCGCGCAGAGCGTGTCGGCGACGGTGGCCTTGCTAAGGCCCGCGATCGCGACGATGTCGCCGGCTTCGGCGTCCTCGATCGGCTGGCGCTTCAGGCCGCGGAAGGCCAGGACCTTGGTGATCCGGCCGCGCTCGATTTCCTTGCCGTCACGCGACAGCGCCTTGATGGCCGTGCCGGGAATGGCCTTGCCGCTCGCGATACGACCGGTCAGCAGGCGGCCCAGGAAGGGGTCGTTTTCGATCAGCACGGCCAGGATGGAGAAGGGCTCGTCCTTGCGGGCGACGGCCTTCGGCTCGGGCACGTGGTCGACGATCAGGTCGAACAGCGGGGCCAAGGTGTCGCTGGGTTGAGCCAGGTCCATCGTCGCCCAACCGTTCTTGCCCGACGCGTAGATGTGCGGGAAGTCCAGCTGTTCGTCGGTCGCGCCCATGGCGGCGAACAGATCGAAGGCTTCGTTGAGGACGCGGTCCGGATCGGCGTGGGCGCGGTCAACCTTGTTGAGGCAGAGGATCGGGCGCAGGCCCATCTTCAGCGCCTTGCCCAGAACGAACTTGGTCTGGGGCATGACGCCCTCTTCGGCGTCGACCAGGAGGACGCAGCCGTCCACCATGCCCAGGATCCGCTCGACCTCGCCGCCGAAGTCGGCGTGGCCTGGGGTGTCGATGATGTTGACGCGGGTTTCACCCGCCTTGCCGTTCCAGAGGACGCTGGTGCACTTGGCGAGGATGGTGATCCCGCGTTCGCGCTCCTGGTCGTTCGAGTCCATGGCGCGCTCTACCGTCGCCTCATTGGCTCGGAAAATGCCCGATTGGGCGAGCAGCTGATCCACGAGCGTCGTCTTGCCGTGGTCGACGTGGGCGATGATGGCGATGTTGCGAAGCGACATTGATTTGGCTTTTGAACGCCCTATTTGGGGAAGCGCGCGCTTTTAGGCGACGAATGGCCAATTAGCTAGCGCCTTCTCGCCGCAGCGCCGAACATTGCTATTTATTGATTGTGCGGTGCAGCATGCGTGGCGCGTGGCGCGGGCCTGTAAATCACACTGATTTGTAACGTGATTTTTCAGAATCTGCGAAAAACGTGATCGGCAAGTTACAAAAACGCTTGGCGTTTTGTGCGTCGCACTCTATAACTCGAATTGTGAGGCGTCGCTGACGCCTCTGCCCTTCCTGGGCGTTTCCTCCCTAATGAACTGCCGGGCCCTCGGGTCCGGCCTTTTTTTTGGCCCGCGCTCTTAGCGCATCGCCCAGGCCGCCGCTAGATCGAAGGCGCGACTCCGATTATAGAACGGAGCATGAACTTCGATCTTGTCCTCATCGCCCTCATCGCCGCCCTGGTCGCCGCCGCGCCCGCGATCGCCTGGGCCATGATGGAGCGGGCGCGCGCCAATCGCGCCGAGGCCCGGGCCTGGGACCTGCAGGACGCCGCGGCGCGCTTGCGGATGATGGAGGAGCAGAGCGCCAAGAACAGCGCCTTCCTCCAGGCCGAGGCCGCCGCCACCATCGCCGAGCAGGTGATGAAGCGCGCCGACGAGACCTTCCATAATAGAGAGCAACTCGCCCAGGCCCGCCTGGAGGCCCAGCTCAAGCCGGTCGCCGACACCCTGGCCAAGTTCCAGGAACAGGTCGTCGCCGTCGAAAAGACCCGCGCTGAAGAGAACGGCGGCCTGAAGGAACAGATCAACCAACTGCTCACCGCCTCGATCGCCACCCAGACCGAAGCTCGCAAGCTGTCGGCGGCGCTGCGTCGCGGGGCGGGCGTCCAGGGCCGCTGGGGCGAGCAGACCCTGCGCAACGTGCTGGAGGCCGCCGGCCTTCACAACCGCTACGACTTCGACGAACAGACCTCGACCGACACCGAGGAGGGCCGCCGCCGTCCCGACGTCACCGTGCGCCTGCCGGGCGGGGCGGTGTTCGTGATCGACGCCAAGTGCTCGCTCAACGCCTTTCTCGACGCTCAGGACGCGGTGGACGAGGCGAGCCGCGAGGCTTGCTATGTCCGCCACGCCCAGAGCGTGCGGGCCCACATGCTGGGCCTCTCGGCCAAGACCTACTGGGACCAGTTCAACCAGGGCTCGCCCGATTTCGTGGCCATGTTCATTCCGGGCGACAGCTTCCTGGCCGCGGCGCTGGAGCGCGCGCCGGAACTGATGACCGAGGCCATGGACCGCCGTGTGCTGGTGGTGACCCCGACCACCCTGTTCGCGCTCTGCAAGGCCGTGGTCTACGGCTGGCGGGTCGAGGAGCAGGCGGCTAACGCCCAGGAGATCTCCAAGCTCGGTCGCGAACTCTACAAGCGCCTCTCGGTCATGGGCGGCCACGCCGCCTCGGTCGGCAAGGCGCTGGAGGCCGCGGTCGGCCGCTACAACCAGTTCGTCGGCTCGCTGGAAACCCAGGTGATGACCCAGGCCCGCCGCTTCGAGGATCTCAAGGTCGACCACGAGGGCAAGGAGATCCCCGAGCTTACGCCGGTCGAGACCGGAATCCGGCCGCTGACCAAGCTCCTGGCCGACGCCGATGAGTCCGGCGCGGGACACCTCGCCGCCTTGACGGCAAAGGGTCGCTGACCTACCTGCGTTCCTATGGCTATACGTGAAATCCTCGTCGTTCCCGATCCCGTCCTGAAGCTGGTTTCGAAGCCGGTCGAAAAGGTCGACGATGAGCTGCGCGCGCTCATGGATGACATGCTCGAGACCATGTACGACGCCCCCGGCATCGGCCTGGCCGCGATCCAGATCGGCGTGGCCAAGCGGGTCATCGTCATGGACATCGCCGGCCCCGACGATCCCAAGGCGCCGCGCTATTACGTGAACCCGGAAATCGTCTGGGCCTCGGAAGAGACCGCGCCCTACGAAGAGGGCTGTCTCTCGATCCCCGACATCTATGACGAGGTCGAGCGCCCGGCCCGGGTGAAGCTGAAGTACCTGAACTATCAGGGCGAGGAAGTGGTCGAGGACGCCGACGGCCTGTTCGCGGTCTGCATCCAGCACGAGATGGACCACCTCGAAGGCGTGCTGTTCATTGACCACCTGTCGCGCCTGAAGCGCGAACGCGCGGTCGCCAAGGTCAAGAAGCAGTCCCGCGCCGCCTAAGCGCCTTCCGGCGAAGCGGCTTTTCCGCTCGCAGCTCATCGAGACAACCAGAAAACTAGAGCCGCGGCGCTCGGCCGGGTCGTGCATCGCCCGCCACATCTCTCGGCCTCAGGCGGAATCCCTGCAGGCCTTGGTTGTGACGGCCGGAACCTGCGGCGACGACGCTTCGACGCCGGTCGGTCGGCCGCAATGCTCGCGCCCGCCAGCCAACAGCGCGGCATTCAATTTACGATCCTCGGCCGGCAACAAAATCGATGTGGATATTGGCTGCGATTCGGCCGGAGCCCTTGTGATGACGGCGCAGCCTGGATTACTACCCTGGATAAGCTTCTGTTGTTTCGTTTCGGCGGCGCGCTCAGTTCCTCCGCGCTGCCTAA
The DNA here is from genome assembly GCA_040391295.1 of Phenylobacterium sp. Lineage (GTDB taxonomy): Bacteria > Pseudomonadota > Alphaproteobacteria > Caulobacterales > Caulobacteraceae > Phenylobacterium. The sequence continues at coordinate 26,015 of JBEBYB010000029.1, forward strand.
AGCCTGGCGACCGTGGATTTTGAACCGCGCGCCCGGCGCGGCGGCAGGGAAAGA
>JBEBYB010000030.1:0-25350 GCA_040391295.1 Phenylobacterium sp.
TCCCGCCGCACCACCTGCACAAGAGCTGGCTCGACTACCTCTACTGGGACATCGAGTTGGAGGCGTAAGAGGCTTGGATTTGGCGGCTCCTCATCTTCGTCATCCTAGGCCTTGTGCCTAGGACCCCTTTTGCCGTTGCACTGAACACGATGAAGGTAGGCGCAACCGATGCGCCTCGCCCTGTATCGCCTCATCGCCGATAGAGGGGTCCTAGGCACAAGGCCTAGGATGACGAGGGCGGGGCGTCGCCTATTTCGCGGGCAGGACCCGCATGGCGAGGATTTCGCGGTTGGGGCGGCTGATGCCGTAGAGCATGCCGGGCTGGCTCTCGTCCCAGTCGATGGCCTGGCCCTCGACGGGCACGCCGATGGTCCCGACATGGTCGAGCACCGCGCCGCCCTTGGGCAGGGTCAGGATGTAGAGTTCAGGGTGGTCGTGGCTGGTGATGTAGAGCCGGCCGTCCGGACCCCAGCCGCCGCCCGACGAACTCATCGGCTTGAAGCGCTCCAGGATCGAGGGCGGGAAGCTCCAGCTCTGCGTCTTGCGCCACAGGTCGTCGAACCGCACCAGGGCGGTGTGACGGTGATCGCGCGGCGCCTCGCCGCCCTTGCCGTCATAGTTGGCGAACGCCGCCCACCAGGCGCCGTCCTTGCGGTCGATCCAGGTGATCGAGCCGGTTCCAAGCCCGAGCGCCACGGTGCGCAGGTGGGTCATGGTCGCCCGGTCGAAGAACTCCACCGAACTGATGTGCGGCACAGCCGGGAAATTGGAGCTGGCGCAGACCAGCTCCTTGTCGATCACCGAGCATGAGTTGATGTGCGGGTAGCGAGCCGGATCGCCCTTCCACTCGGCCACCTTCGTCCCGGTCTTCTTGTCGTACTTGGCGATGGTGGAGTTGGCGACGGCGTAGACGTGGTCGCGGTCGACGGCCACGCCCTGTCGGGCCTCGGGGGCCGGATAGCGACGCAGCACCTCGGCCGAGCGTGACGGGGCGACCTCCTGGGCCGAGGCGGCCGAGGCTATGAGCGCTCCGGCCAGCACCAGATATTTGATCATGTCGGCCATCCTCAGAAGTTCAACGCCGCGCCGATCCAATAGGTGCGGCCGTAATTCGCCCACTCCTGCAGGTAGCGGCGGCCCGGGCCGGTGACTTCCTGGCGGCCGGTGTTCGAGAGATTCTGGCCCTCGACGAAGACTGTCAGGCTGTCGGTGAAGCGCCACGAGACGCTGGCGTCGAACAGGTGCCGGCCCTTCCAGTACTGGTCGGAGTTCGGGTTGGCGTCGTTGATCGTCTCAAGCTGCCCGCCGATGTAGTTGTGCGAGACCCGGGCCTCGAAGGGACCGCGCTGATAGTAGATCGACTCGTTGGTGGTGATCTCGGGCTGTTGGTACAGGCCCGTCGTGCGCGGGCCGGCCGAGGTCAGGAAGGTGAACTCGGTGTCGAGCCAGGTGATGTTGCCGTTGAAGCCGAACCCGTCGAACGGCTCGGGCAGGAAGGTGAAGGCCTGCTGCACGGCGAACTCCACGCCGCGGATCTTGGCCGATTCGGCGTTGCGGGGCGTGGAGACCAGTACGCTCTCCGGGCCGCGACCCACGTCCAGGGTCTGGGTCGAGGACAGGGTGAAGATCTCGTTCTCGATATCCTTGGAGAACACCGCCAGCGAGATCATGCCGTCACGCGGATAGTACTCGACCGACAGGTCCAGGCCCCGGCTTTCGCGAGCCTTCAGGCCCGGATTGCCGCGCGACAGCGTCGCCTGGCTGCCGTCGAAGTTCAGGTTCTCGGTCGCGGCGAGCGAGCCGTAGTCGGGGCGGCCGATGGTGTTGGTCCAGGCCGCCCGGACGATCAGGTCCCGCATCGGCTTCCATTCCAGATGCAGGCTGGGCATCCAGTTGTCGTAGGAGCCGGAATTGCTGACCGGGGTCAGCACGCCGCCAGCGCGGCGCACGGCGTCCGACTCGACCTTCGTGTGCTCGTAGCGAAGACCGCCCAGCAGGGTGAAGTCGCCCCACGCATAGCTGGCCTGGGCGTAGCCGGCATAGATGTCTTCCTGGACCTCATAGTCGCCGGTCGGCGGCGTGACGCTGGTGACAAAGCGGTCGCGGTTGGCGTTGAAGAAGGTCATGGCCTGGCTGGCGTCGATACGCGGCGAGAGCAGGTAACGGCCGGCGATCAGCTCGCTGGGGCCGGGCTTGTCGACCTCGGCCAGGGTGTAAACGAAGCCAGGTCCAGCCCGGTAGTTGGTCTGGCTGGAGCTGAACTCGCGCTTGGTGGTGCGTAGCAGGCCGCCGAACTTGGCCTTCAGGTTGCGATCATCCGCGCCCTGGTCGAAGGCGAGGTCGAACCGGATCTGGCCGGTCTTTTCTTCCGTCTCGGTCAGCGAGTCGCGGTGCTGTTGCAGCACGAAGTTGGCCGGGTCGCGCGCGACCGCGTCGTTCACGGAGGTGAAGACCGGGAACAGCGGATTGGCGGTGTCGTAGTTGAAGGCGTAATTGCCGGCCTGGGCGTCGACGGTGCGGAACTCCACCGAATGGTTCGGAACCTCAAGCGCGGCCTGCGAGTAGACGAGATCGCCGGAGGCCGTCCACTGGGGGGCGAACTCCCAGGCGAACTCCGTCCGCGCCAGGCTGATCTCGCGCTTGGTGATCGGCTGGTTGAGCTGAACGACGCCGCGGCCGCGGGCGAAGAAGCCGCTGGTCGGGGTCTGGTTCGCCACATCGCCCAGCGATTCGACGCGGTACTCGATCCGCTCCTCGTCGTCCTCCATGCGGGCGATGAGGCCCGAAGCCTCCCAGCGGAAGGTGTCGGTCGGGCGGTACTCGATCTTGCCGTTCAGGCCGCTGCGCTGCTTGGTGTTGTTGTACCAGAAGAGGCGGCTGTAGGCCGGGACCTGAATGCCGTTGCCGGTTGGCGCGCCGGAGGCCACCGGCTTCCCGTCGGCGGTGTATTCCCGCACCGACGGGTCCTGCGATTCCACCTGCGGGATGTCGTAGTCGAGCTGTTCATGCGAGGCGCCGACCACCACGCCCCATTGGTCCTGATCGCCGAAGGTCATGCCGGTGGCGAAGGCCAGGCGATAGGAGGGCTTGTCGTTGCGCACGCCGCCGCTGCGCTCATAGTCGCCATAGGAGGCGATACCGTTGAAGAACGGCCGGCCCATGTCGAAGGCGCTGCGGGTGGTGATGTTGATGACCCCGCCGATGGCGTTGCCGTCGTTCTCGGGCGTGACGGTCTTGATGACTTCCAGCCGGCCGGCCATCACCGAGGGCACGATGTCCATCGGCACCGTGCGGCCGCTTTCGTCGACCGAGGCGACCAGGGCGCCGTCGATGGTCGTGCGGTTGTAGGTCGAGCGCAGGCCGCGGATGACCGGGAAGCGCGGTTCGCCCTGGTCTTCCATGACCGAAATGCCCGGAATGCGGCGCAAGGCGGCGGCGGTGTTGTGGTCGGGCAGCTTGCCGATGTCGTCGGCGGAGACGACGTCGGCGACCGCGAAGGTCTCGCGCTTGACCGCGATGGCGGCGCGCTGGGCCTCGCGCGCGCCGGTGACGACGATCTCTTCGACCGCCCCGTCATCGGCGGCGAGTTCGGCGGCCATGGCGTGGCCGGAGAGCGCCGTGGTGGCGAGCAGGAAGGCGGCGCAACTGCGCGCGCGAGAACCGAAAGACATAGGCGAACCCCCGAGCAAACTGAGAACGGAGGAGTAGGAAGTCTGCGCAACGGGGCGGTGACCGGCTGATGACGGGATTACGAAACACCCGGGTCGGCGGAATCAGTCCTGGCGAGCGAGCAGCACGAGCGCCAGCACCGCCTGGGTCGCGAAGATCGCGACGAGGATATTTGCGAAGGGTTGTTTGCGAGTCTTGTGACGGAAAAACTGCTGCGCCAGCACCGCGCCGAGGCCGCCGCCGGCGGCGGCCAGGCCAAGGAGGGTTCTTTCAGGGATGCGCCGTGCGCCGGCTATGGCGCAGCGCTTGTCCCAGCCGAATGCTGCGAAGGCGACGAGGTTCACGCAGGCGAGATAGGCGAGGGCGAGCGCCACCTTGGGCTCAGCGCGCCTCGCGCCACATGGCCCACATCTGCGGGGCGTCGGGCCGCGGCTTCAGCACCTCCATCACCTCGAACCCATGCCGACGATAGAGCGGCAGGTTGGCGGGGCTGGAGGACTCCAGATAGGCGGGCAGGCCCTTTTCATCGACCCGCGCCAGCCCGTGGGCCAACAGCCGCGATCCGACCCCGAAACCTTGCGCCTGCGGCGTGACGCCAAGGAACCAGAGATAGGCGTGGGCCGGGCTCGTAGGGTGATGCTTGTCCATCACCGCGCGCATCGACGACATCCGCGACAGGCGCGACAGGCCGGTGGTTTGAAGGATGATCGGAAGCGTCCGCAGCCTTTGCAGGAAGGGGCTGGGCCCCAGGCTCTCGGACGGCACCCAGACCGCCGCGGCCCCGCCGCCAGCCGGCCGGAACACTTCGCCGTCCGCCAACGCCGAGAAGACCAGCAACTGGAACAGCCGCAGCCGGGCGGCGTCGTGCCGTGCGTCGGCGCGCAGGAACCAGTTGAAGATCGGATCGGTCGAGAAGGCCGCCGCGAGATCGCTCGCCACGGCTCCGACGTCGGCCCGTCCGGAGAGGGCCGGGGCGTCTGCGCCGCGGCGCAGGGCGGTGATCTCTTCTTCGGTCACAGTTTCTCGCTGATCTTGATAGCGGCCTTGCAGCCGGCGCGGATCACCGCGGACAGGATCGGGTAACCCGGCGCCTCGCGGGCGCCTTCCTCGACGGCCTGATCGCGGTGGGCCAGTTCTTCGTCGCGGAACTTGGAAAGCTCGGCGGCGAGTTCGGGGTCCCGGCCTTCGAGTTCGGCGATCTGGCTGGCGTAGTGCTGCTCAATGACGTTCTCGACCGCCTCGGTGCAGGCGTGGGCCGCCTTTTCGCCGAGCAGGGCGGTGCCGGCGCCCAAGGTGAAGGCCGCGGCGCGCCAGAGCGGCGTCATGATCGTCGGGCGGACCTGGTGCTCGTTCAGCAGTTGGTCGAATCGAGCCAGGTGGACGGCCTCGTGCCCTTCCATCTCTTCGAGTTGGCCGGCTATGCGCTCATGACCCTTGGCCGCGCCAAGCACCGCGCGCTGACCGCGATAGATGTGGACGGCGCCCAGTTCACCGGCGTGGTCGACGCGCAGGATCTCGGCGAGGCGAGCGCTGACGGCGCCGACTCCAGGGCGCGGCGGGATAGGTTTTTCGCTCACGACGCTCTCCGTTCATGGCGCACGGCCAGCAGGCTGAGGATGGTCAGCTTCAACGACACCAGCGCGTTCCAGCCGGCCATGGAGATGCCCAGGAACACCCAGGCGGCCTTGTCGCAGGCCGGCGGCCTGAGCTTGGCGCCCTGCAGCAGGTCGGTCATCTGGCCGGCGCTCACCGATCCGGCGCCGCCCGAGCAGGCGGTCGGACCTGGCCACCACTTCCACTCCACCCCGGCATGATGGACCGCGACGCCCACGCCTACGGCGAAGATCAGCGCCAGGGCGCCGTCAAAGGCCGCGCGCCAGCGCTCGCCGCCGCGCGTGCGGACCACGAACATCCCGGCCAAGGCCACCCAGGCGGCGACCCAATAGACCTCGCGCGCCCGCAGGCAGAGCGCGCAGGGGGCCAGGCCGCCGATGGTCTCGAACCCATGGGCGATGGCCAGCATCAGCAGCGACGAAATCAACGCCCAGAGACGCCAGCGTTGAAGGAACGGTTGGAGGAATGCGCTCATCGGTTCGGATAAGACCCTAAAAGCTTGGCCGGCCCAAGGGGCTAGAGGAACCTTAGCGCCACGACGCCGCCGACCAGCACCACCACGCCAATGGTGGTGTAGAGCGCCAGGCGCTTTTCGATCTCTTCGCGCACCGCCGGTCCGCAGTATTTGATCAAGGTGGCGGCCAGGAAGAACCGGGCGCCCCGCGTGACGACCGAGGCCCAGATGAAGGTGAAGAACGAGAAGTGCGCCAGGCCCGAGGCGATGGTCACCAGCTTGTAGGGGATCGGCGTCAGGCCCTTGATCAGGATCACCCAGAGGCCCCAGTCGGCGAACCACTTCTCGAAGGCGACTTGGCCGTCGGCATGGCCCATCAGGGTGAGCAGCCACAGGCCGAGCGGCCCGAGATGGTAGCCGATGAAGTAGCCGAGCATGCCGCCGAGCACGGAGGCGGCCGTGCAAATGGTGGCGTAGACATAGGCCTTTTCGGGCCGGGCCAGGACCATCGGCGCCAGCATCACGTCGGGCGGAATCGGGAAGAATGAGCTTTCGGCGAAGGCGACCGCGGCCAGGGCCGAAGGGGCGTGGCGCGAGCCGGCCAAGCCCATGACCCAGTCGTAGGTTTTGCGAAGCATGACGATCCGAGAAGAAGGTTGAGGTGTGTGCTAGCAGCGATGGCGGGGCTTGTCTCTCCCACCCGCCTGCCGCCTGCATCATTCGGGCCAAGCGCGCGGTTGCGCGGCGGCGCCGGTCAGGTCGCCTGGAGCTTCAACACATGTATCGCGGCCGCGCGGCCAAGGGCGAGCCGGCGAGCATAGGCATCTATAAGGACGAGCCGTAAGATCGCCCCATGGCCCATATCGACCGACAAGCCGACCTGACCGAAGCCGCCGAGGAGGAACTGGAGCGCGCCTGCGCCCTGAGCCGCCGCGACCTGGCCGCCTGCACCCCTTGGGGCGACACCTATGAGGGCTATACCCCCGCCGGGCGCGACGTCTGTTTCGAGCGCAATTATTTGTGGGTTGGCGAACCGGGCGGCGACATCTGCGTCGAGGTCGTGGTCTATTTCGCGGAGGCTTATGAAAAGGGCGTGCGTCTGACGCGCGTCATCCGCCAGGAGGAATGAATGAAGCTCGCATCGCTCAAGGGCGGCCGGGACGGCCGTCTCGTCGTGGTCTCCAAAGACCTGGCCTGGTGTGCCGATGCGAGCGCCATAGCCCCGACACTGCAGGCCGCCCTGGATGACTGGGACAATCTGGAACCGCAGCTTCGCGGCCTGGCTGAAAGCCTGGAGCACGGCGGCGTGCCGCGCGAACGCTTCCATGAGCATGAGGCGGCCAGTCCTCTGCCGCGCGCCTATCAGTGGGCGGACGGCTCGGCCTATGTGAACCACGTGGCCCTGGTGCGCAAAGCGCGCGCCGCCGACATGCCGCAGAGCTTCTGGACCGACCCGCTGATGTACCAGGGCGGATCGGACGGCTTCCTGGGACCGCGCGATCCCATCCCGCTGGCCGACGAGGCCTGGGGTTGCGACCTGGAGGCCGAGGTGGCGGTGGTCACCGGCGACGTGCCGCTGGGCGCGAGCCGCGAGCAGGCCCTGGCCTCGATCCGGTTGGTGATGCTGTCCAACGACGTTTCGCTGCGGAACCTGATCCCGGCCGAGATGACCAAGGGCTTTGGCTTCTTCCAGTCCAAACCCGCCTCGTCGTTCTCGCCGGTGGCGGTGACGCCCGATGCGCTTGGCGATGCGTGGAAGGACGGCAAGCTGCACGGCCCGGTCGAGGTGGAGCTGAACAGCCAACCGCTCGGACAGGCTGACGCCGGCGTCGACATGACCTTCGATTTCGGGACCTTGATCGCCCATGCGGCCAAGACGCGGGCGCTCTGCGCCGGGACGATCATCGGCTCCGGTACGGTCTCGAATCGCGGCCCGGACGGAGGCCCAGGGAAGACGGTGCAGGACGGCGGCGCCGGCTATTCCTGCCTTGCCGAGTTGCGCACGGTGGAAACGCTGGCCCACGGGGCGCCCAAGACGCCGTTCCTTAAGGCCGGCGACAGGGTTCGCATTGAGATGCGCGACGCGCGCAGGCGCTCCATCTTCGGAGCTATCGAACAGGAAGTCGCGCCAAGGTGAAGGAGGAGTCCCAGCTCTCAGAGGCTAACGCCCTGCCAGGCGGGCTGAGGCTGGACGACTATTTGCCCTATCGCCTTTCGGTGGCGTCCAATGCGGTCAGCGGCCTGATCGCGCGGGCCTATGAGGATCGGTTCGGCCTTTCGGTTCCTCAATGGCGGCTGATCTGCGTGCTGGCCGAGGACGGCGCCAAGACCCAGCGGGGCGTTGTCGAGCGCACCGGCATGGACAAGGTGACGGTCAGCCGCGCCGCGCGGGGGTTGTCCAATCGGCGGTTGATCAAACGCTCCGACCACCACGCCGACGGTCGCTCGCATATGCTGGCCCTGAGCCGCGAGGGCGCGAGGCTGTATGCCGAAATCGCGCCCCTGGCCCTGGCCTATGAGGCGGCGCTGATCGCCGGCTTGGCCCCGGCCGACGTGGCCTTGCTCAAACGGTTGCTGCACGGGCTGCAAGGCGCGGCCGACGTGTTGGGCGGCGGGACGTTGGGATAGGCCGCGCGCTCGGGGCTACCCAACTCGTCATCCCCCGAATCAGCCTTCGGCTGACCGGAAGATGACGAGGGGGAGGCGCTAGTGCGCCGTCGCCAGCTTCAGGCCCCAGCGGTGCGAGCCTTCGCCGAACCGCAGGTGGAAGCCGTAGGTCGCGCGGCGGGCCTCGTCGCGCCAGGTTTCCTCGAACGAGACGATCATCGCGTTCTCGAGGTCTTCGGGAATGTTCCGCGCATCGACGCCGATATCACGGGCGACATTGGCGATCACATCGCGGCGGTGCGCTTCGCCGCCAAAGAACAGCAAGGTCTCGCGGATGCGTTCGACGAGGTTTTCATTCGTCGCCCGCGTAGCCGCCTTGCGGCGCGACTGCTTAAGAGCTCGGTCCATTCTAGTCCCCACCCAATGTAGAGACGCTAGGACTCTCCAGTTTAGCGGGTAGTTAATGCGGATGCTTAATCTCGCCTTGAGGTTGAGGCGCCGCTAACCGCCTCCGAGCGCGACGGCGGTGTGGTAGACGATGAACGAGGCCAGATAAGCCAGGGTCACCATGTAGGCGAACATCACGGTCGGCCAGATCCAGCTGTTGGTCTCGCGCTTCACGACCCCCAGGGTGGGCGCGCATTGCGGCGCGAACACGTACCAGGCCAGGAACGACAGGCCGGTGGCCAGCGACCAATGGTTGGACAGCGCCGTGCCGAGGGCGCCGATGTTATTCTCGGCGTCGCCGATGGCGTAGACGGTGCCGAGCGCGGCGACCGCGACCTCGCGGGCCGCCATGCCGGGGACCAGGGCGATCGACATCTGCCAGTTGAAGCCGATGGGGGCGAGCAGGGGCTGGATCGCGTGGCCGATCATGCCGGCGAAGCTGTAGTCGATGGCCGGCTGGGTGGCGCCTTCCGGCGGATAGGGGAAGGTCGAGAGGACCCAGATCATGATCATCATCGGTAGGATGATGCGGCCGGCGCGGTTGAGGAAAATCTTGGCCCGGACCAGCAGGTTGCGCAGCACGCTCTTGGGTTCGGGCATCTTGTAGCTCGGCAGCTCCATCAGGAACGGTTCGACCTTGCCGCGCCAGAAGATGCGGCGGATCACGAACGAGATCGTCAGGGCGCTGAGGATGCCGGCGGCGTAGAGGCCGAACATCACCAGGCCTTGCAGGCTGGCGAAGCCCCAGACCCTTTCATTGGGAATGAAGGCCCCGATAATCAGGGTGTAGACCGGAATCCGCGCCGAGCAGGTCATCAGGGGGGCGACCAGGATCGTCGTCAGCCGGTCCTGTTTGGAGTCGATCACCCGCGTCGACATGATGCCGGGAATGGCGCAGGCGAAGGACGACAGCAGCGGGATGAAGGCGCGGCCGTGCAGGCCGGCGCCGCCCATGATGCGGTCCATCAGGAAGGCCGCCCGGGCCATGTAGCCGAGGTCTTCCAGCAGGATGATGAAGAAGAACAGCACCAGGATCTGCGGCAGGAACACCAGGACGCTGCCGACCCCGGCGATGATCCCGTCGGAGATCAGGCTTCGCAGCAGGTCGTTGGAGACATAGGCGCCGACGAACTGGCCGAGCGCGGCGAAGATCGCCTCGATCCCGTCCATGGCCGGGGCGGCCCAGGTGAAGACCGCCTGGAACATGACGAACAGCAGGGCGAGCAGGATGGCGAGGCCGGCGACCGGGTGCAGCAGCACCTTGTCGATCCTGCCGGTCCAGGTGTCGGGATGCTCGGGGGGGCGGACATAGGTGCGCACGATGCGCTGGGCTTCGGTGTGGGCCTTGCGGATTTCGGCGGCGTTCGGCTCGCGCCAGGTGTTTTCGCCGACTAGCTGGCCGGCTGCGACCAGGGCGTCGACCTGGGCGACCAGATCCTCGATCCCGCGTTTGCGGGTGGCGACGGTGGTGACGATCGGGGCGCCGATTTCGCGGCTCAGCCCTTCGAGGTCGATCCGCAGGCCTTGGCGCTGGGCGATGTCGTACATGTTCAGCGCCAGCACCATCGGGCGCCCGACCTGCTTCAACTCCATGGCCAGCCGCAGGACCAGCCGCAGATTGGTGGCGTCGGCGACGCAGATCACCACGTCGGGCGGGGTCTCGCCTTCCAGGCGGCCGAGCACGGCGTCGCGCGTCACCGCTTCATCGGGACTGCGGGCGCGCAGCGAATAGGTGCCGGGCAGGTCCAGGATGTAGAGGTGCCGGCCGGCGGCCGAGGTGATCATCCCCTCTTTACGCTCCACCGTGACGCCGGCGTAGTTGGCGACCTTCTGGCGCGAGCCGGTCAGGGCGTTGAACAGAGCGGTCTTGCCGGAGTTGGGGTTGCCGACCAGAGCGACGCGGGCCGACGTCAGGGTCTCGCTCACGTCTTGGCTCCGTCCAGCAGGATATAGACATCTTCGGCGTCGCGGCGGCGCAGGGCCACGCTCATGTCGTCGAGCCGCACGGCGATCGGATCGCGGCGGATGGCGCCTTGATGGATCACTTTGATCCGGGCGCCTTCGACGAAGCCGAACTCCAGCAGGCGGCGCTGCAGTTCCTCCAGATCGATGCCGTGACTGTTCGGCGAGCTTTCGGCGCGAACGTCGACGATCGTTCCGACATCGCCCAGGGACGCCTCGCTCAGGCGCACGATGGCGCCCTCAACCGGCAGGGCCTCGGCCGCCGGCCGGGTCGAGATGTCGTTCATGGGAGATCCTTGACGCGCACTATTTGCGAACGATTATCATTCGAAGGCCGCCGCGTCGAGAGGCCAGGGCGCACGGGTTCGCCTAAGGCCGCGCTTTTGGGCCTGCAAATTCGTCATGTGCGGAGTATCGGCGTGCGTTCCCCCAGGAACTGCAACGCCTGCGGTGTGGTGCCCCCTCCCGGACTCGAACCGGGATGCCTTTCAGCGCGGCATTTTGAGTGCCGTGTGTCTACCAATTCCACCAAAGGGGCGTGAGCGACCATCTACGTCAGAGCTGGGCTGCGATCAACGGAACAAGTGAGTTGGCGCGTCGGGAAATACGCCTCAGCGCCGGCGACCATGGGCGGCTTTCGGTTCGGCGGGTTGGCTGCCCCCGGTCAGGTCGGCGAGGATCGGGCAGTCAGGACGGTCGTCGCCGGCGCAGCAGTGCGACAGGTGGCGCAGGGTGTCGGCCATGGTCTGCATCTCGGCGATCCGGGCGTCGAGTTCGCGGACGTGCTTTTCAGCGATCGCCTTCACCTCGCGGCTGGGCCGTTCGCGGTCTCGCCACAGCGACAGAAGTTGGGTGATCTCGGGCATCGAGAAGCCCAGCGAGCGGGCGCGGCGGATGAAGCGCAGTTCGTTGACCTCGCGCTCGTCGAACTCGCGATAGTTGGACTCTGTCCGGCTGGCCGGGCGCACCAGTCCGATCTCGTCGTAGTAGCGGATCATCTTGGTGGAGACGCCCGAGGCCTTCGAGGCTTGGCCGATGTTCATCTCGTCCTCCTAGGACTGGGCCGCGAACGGCGGGCGGAAGGCCTTCAGCCGCAGGGCGTTGGTGAGCACGCTGACGCTGGAGAGCGCCATGGCCCCGGCCGCGAACATCGGCGACAGCAGGATGCCGAAGGCCGGATAGAGCAGGCCCGCGGCGACCGGGATCAGCAGGACATTGTAGCCGAAGGCCCAGATCAGGTTCTGGCGGATGTTGTTCAAGACCGCACGGCTGAGCGACATGGCGGTGGCCACCGCTCGCAGGTCGCTGCGCATCAGCACGATGTCGGCGCTTTCGATAGCGACGTCGGTGCCCGCGCCCATGGCGATGCCGATGTCAGCTGAAGCCAGGGCGGGGGCGTCGTTCACCCCGTCGCCGACGAAGGCGATGGCGCCGTAGCGTTCGCGCAAGGCTTGGACCGCCGCGACCTTGCCATCGGGCAGCACCTCGGCGACGACCTCGTCAAGGCCGAGCGACGCGGCGACGGCGCCGGCGGTGGCGGCGTTGTCGCCGGTGATCATCACCACCTTCAGGCCCATGGCGTGCAGGGTGTCGAGCGCCTCCTGGGTGGTCGGCTTGATCGGGTCGGCGACGGCGATGATCGCCGCCAGCTTGCCGTCGATGGCGGCGTAGAGCGGGCTCTTGGCCTCGGCGCCCAGGCGGGCGGCGGTCTGCTGGAAGACCGCGACGTCGAGGCCCAACTTGCGCATATAGCGATCGGCGCCGACCTGCACGCGGCGGCCTTCGACCATCGCCTGCGCACCAAAGCCGGGGACGGCTTCGAAGGCGTCGGGCGAGGCGATGGCAAGGCCGCGGGTCTTGGCCTCTTCAACGATGGCCTCGGCGATCGGGTGTTCGGAGCGGGTCTCGACAGCGGCGACGAGGCCCAGCACCTCGGCCTCCTCGAAGCCTTCGGCAGTCTGCAGGTCGGTCAGGGCCGGACGACCGAGCGTCAGGGTGCCGGTCTTGTCGAAGGCCACGACCTTGACGTCGCGCAGGCCTTGCAAGGCCTCGCCTCGCCGGAACAGGACACCCAGTTCGGCGGCCTTGCCGGTCCCGACCATGATCGAGGTCGGGGTGGCCAGGCCCATGGCGCACGGACAGGCGATGATCAGCACCGCCACGGCGTTGACCAGGGCGAAGGCCAGCGCCGGGCTCGGTCCCAGCAGCCACCAGGCGCCGAAGGTCAGCAGCGCCGCGACGATCACGGCGGGCACGAACCAGCCGGTGACCTTATCGACCAGCGCCTGGATCGGCAGCTTGGCGCCTTGGGCGGTTTCGACCATGCGGACGATCTGGGCCAGCATGGTCTCGGCCCCGACCTTGGTGGCGCGGAAGCGGAAGGCGCCGGTCTTGTTCACGGTGCCGCCGACGACCGCCGAGCCCGTGGTCTTCTCGACCGGGATCGGTTCGCCGGTGATCATTGATTCGTCGACGAAGGAGGCGCCTTCCACGACCTCGCCGTCGACGGCGATGCGCTCGCCCGGCCGAACCGCCAGGACGTCGCCGGCGACGACCTCGGCGATGGGGATCTCGCGTTCCTCGCCATCGCGCACCACGCGGGCGGTCTTGGCCTGCAGGGTCATCAGCCGCTTGATGGCTTCGCTGGTGCGGCCCTTGGCCTGGGCCTCGAACAGGCGGCCCAGCAGGATCAGGGTCACGATGACCGCAGCGGCTTCGAAATAGACGTGGTCGGCGCCGGCCGGCAGCAACTGGGGTGCGAAGGTCGCGACCGTCGAATAGGCGAAGGCCGCGCTGGTCCCCAGCACGACCAGGGAGTTCATGTCCGGCGTGCGGCGGATCAGGTTGGGAACGCCCTTACGGAAGAACCGCAGGCCAGGGCCGAACAGCACGACGGCCGCCAGCACGAAGCTCGCCAGCCGCCAGGGTTGTTCGCCGATGGTCGCGTCCAGCCAGTGGTGGACGCCGGGGATGAAGTGGCGGCCCATCTCGATCAGAAACAGGGGCAGGGTGCCGGCGGCGGCCACCAGGGCGGCGCGTTTCAGCGACGTGATCTCGGCCTGGCGGGCCTCCGCCTCGCGGTCGGCCATGTCGGGCGTGGCTTCGCCGATGGCTTCGGCCTGGTATCCGGCCTTTTCGACGGCGGCGATCAGGGCGGGAAGCTCGGCCGCGCCGGCCAGGGCGCTGATATGAGCCCGTTCGGTCGCTAGATTGACGTTGGCGGAGAGCACGCCGGGCACGGCGTTCAGCGCACGCTCGACGCGGCTGACGCAACTGGCGCAGGTCATGCCGTCGATCTTCAGATCGACCTCGCGGGCTAGCGGTTCATACCCGGCCTTGCGGATCGCCTCGACCACGGCCCCGGTGTCGCCGCCCGCGCCGAACTCCACATGGGCGCGTTCGGCGGCGAGGTTGACGGTGGCCTTGGTGACGCCCGGCACCGACGCGATGGCTTTCTCCACCCGGCCCACGCAGCTCGCGCAGGTCATCCCCAGCACGGGAATTTCCAGCGGTTTCAAGATGGTGTCGGACATCGGGAGGGCTCCTAGGTGGTGACGCCCAGCCTAGATGGACTCTCCCATCATGGGAGGGTCAAGGGCCCAAGCACCTTTTTCGAAACGCTTGACCTTCCCATGGTAGGAAGCCCTATCCCTCCTGCCAGTGAAGTCAGAACAGGAGAAGTCCATGCTGCGTTTTCAGGTCGAGGGCATGTCGTGCGGTCACTGCGTCGCGTCCGTCACCAAGGCGGTGCAAGCCGTCGACGCCAAGGCGCAGGTCCAGGTCGATCTCACCGCCAAGAGCGTCAGCGTCGAGGGCAGCGACCTTAAGGATGCGATCGCAGCGGCGATCGTCGGTGCGGGCTACGAAGTGCGGGCTGCCTAGCCCAGCTTCCGCCAGGCGACGCCCCTAATGACGTTGTCGCGGCCCAGCATGAACAGTCGTTTCATGCTGGCCGCGTCGAAATTCAGACTGCCGCTGTCGGCGCCGTCCGGGACCATGGTGATCTTGAAGTCCAGATCGTTGCGCTCCGCGAACGCCCGGCTGGCGGCGATGTGGGTCCGCGCCGTCGCCTTCATCATGCTGTCGAAGGTGCGCGCCAAGACTGCAGAGAGGCGCCCGCGGGTGACGGCGAAGGCCGGATCGACCTGACCGTTGACGATCACATGGACCCGGCCCTTGATCTCGCGGCCATCGGGCGCTTCCCAGAAGAACATGCCCTCGGGGATGGATACGAAGGGGGCGGTGACCGCGCCGTCGACGTGCATTTCGCGGATCGGGCTGCGACCGGTCTCGTCGAGCGGGATCATCACCGGCGGGAACACGCCGGGGATCGAGCTTGAGGCCACCAGCACGTTTCTGAACAAAGCCAGAGCTTCCGGCGTCTGTCGGGTGGCGATGGCGCCCATGTCCCAGATCACCGTCTGCTGGGTGTCGAGATTGGTGGTGACGATCAGCAGCCGGCGGCCTTTGGCGTGTTCGGCGGCGACCTCGCGCAGCATGGCCGGGGTGACATAGGCCTCGACCAGTTGGCGCAGGCGATTGGGACTGAACAGGCTGGAGGAGAACAACACCCCGAGCCCGCGTCGTTGCAGGATGTCGCTGGCCTTGCCGCCCGCATAGGCTGACGTGAGTTCGTCGTCCCAAGTCGGACCCAGGAACGCGAACGGGGCGATCAGGGCGCCGGTGCTGACCCCGGTGACGGCCGCGAAGTTGGGGCGGGTTCCGGTGCTCGTCCAGCCGACCATGACGCCCGCGCCATAGGCGCCGTCGGCTCCGCCGCCGGAGATCGCCAGGAGGTCCAGTTGCTGGGCTCCGCTCCGTTCGAGCTCGGCCCGCGCCTTGGCGGTGAAGGCGATCGCAGCTTTCGGGTCGTCGGCGTTGAACCGGATGTCCGAGCCGCGGCTGAGGAGGGCGCGCTCGGCCTCGGCGGCCGTGAAGTCCTCACGCGCGAACGAGGCGCAGCCTGCGAGCTGCGTCCCCATCAATGCGAAGGCCGCCAGCAGACCAAGGGCGCGCAACATGTTCTCCAACTCTCACCAAGCCCCCGGTCGGAGCCTAGCGCACTTTGTTGGAAGCGGCGTTAAGGCAGCAAGATCGCCTGGGCGATCATGCCCAGGCCGACGATGCTGACCAGCCAGGCCAGGGATCGCAGATGGCGCACGCCCCAGGCGTAGAGCGGCACATAGGCGACCCGCGCCCAGAAGTAGATCTGCGCGCCGAGCGCCGTGATCTCGCTCTCCTTGCCGGCCACGTGAGCGATCAGCACGGCGCCGAGGAACAGCGGCAGGGTTTCGAACAGATTGTCCTGAGCGCGCTTGAGCCGTTCGGCCCGGGCGTTCAGCGGCGGCATTTCGCCATCGCGGGGGCCGGTGTTCCACTTCAAGCCGTACTGGCTGGTTCGTGCGATGCCGAACAGCAGGACTTGCGCAAACGCCAGGACCAGGGTCCAGGCCGCCATCATCAGTCCGATCGTCATCGCCGACTCCCCCAGGGTGCTCGGATTGCAGGTTGAGGTGATTGCGTCACGTTAGGCCAGTCTTTCCCGCGAAACCTGCGGCGCCTATGGCGTGGGAGACCTCGCGCCTCTAAGCGGGGCCCCAGAGGAGAGCCCATTTGTCAGCGCAAGCCCCCGCCCATGCCGTCCTGCAGCGCAACGGCTTGGGGATCATCCTGCGGGTGGCCGCCATGGCTTGCATGGCCGGCTTGGCGGCCTTGGTGAAGGCCTGCGCCGAGCGCGGGGCGCCGGTGCTGGAGATCATCTTCTTTCGCAACGCCTTCGCCTTCGTGCCGGTGCTTCTCTACATCTCGCGCACGAGCAGCTTTTCGGTTCTGAAGACCAGCCGCCCGGGCGGGCACGCGACACGCGCCACCGTCGGGTTGGTCGGCATGGTCTGCGGCTTCACGGCGGTCTCGATGTTGCCGCTGACCGAGTCGACGGCGCTGTCCTTCGCCGCGCCGCTGTTCATGACCGCCTTGTCGGCGCCGATCTTGAAGGAGCGGGTGGGCGTCCATCGCTGGGGGGCGGTGATCGTCGGCTTTATCGGGGTGCTGATCATGATCCGGCCCGATCCCACCCACATGGCGACGCTGGGGACGATCTTCGGCCTCGCCGGCGCGATGGGGGCGGCGGGCGCCATGATCGCCATCCGCGAGATCGGCCGCACGGAACCTGGCCCGACGATCGTCTTCTATTTCACCCTGGCGGGCATGCTGCTTGGCCTGGCGAGCCTGCCGTTCGGCGGCTGGGTCATTCCCGACCTGACGACGCTGGCGATGTTGGTCTGCACCGGCCTGGTCGGCGGAACCGGCCAGCTCCTCCTGACCGAAGCCTTGCGACGCGCGCCCGTGGCTGTGGTGGCGCCTTTCGACTACACTCAGCTCATCTGGGCCTGCATCCTCGGCTATGTGTTCTGGGACGAAATCCCACGCTCGGCGACTTTGGTCGGGGCCTTGGTCGTGGCCGCCAGCGGCGTCTATATTCTGCTGCGGGAGACGCGCCGATTCCGGATCGGCAAGACCTGAGCGCTGGCCGCAGAGTTTGTTGACGGATGCTGTGATCGCGCTTCGGCATATATCCGGTTTGGCTATGGCATGGTCGCGCCCTAGGGTGGCTGCGCACCTTGGCGGGGCTAGGCGATAGCTTGAACGACACCGTGTCTCCCTCGAGCCAACACGCGCCGGGACTTCGCGCCCGGTTGGTGGCGTTGGTGCTGGCTGTCCTCATTCCGGCGGTCATGGCCGGCGGCCTGCTGATGTGGACCGTCTATCGCCAGCAGCGCGACTTCGTCGAACGTCAGATGACCGAAACCGCGCGCGCCCTGTCGCTCGTCGTCGATCGCGAGATCGGCCAGAAGGAGGTCCTTCTGGAGGTCCTCGCCTCGTCGTCCTATCTGCGGACCGAGGACTGGGCCGCCTTCGACGCCCAGGCGCGCCAGGCCACCCGCGGGACCGACACCTGGGTCGTGGCTTTTGGTCCGGACGGGCTGCAGAAGGTGAACACCCGGTTGGCGCCGGGCATGCCGCTACCCAAAGGGGCCGGTCGCGCCCCGGGTCTTAGCTGGACGAAGACCGACACCGGGCGGATGCAGGTCTCGAACCTGTTTCACGGCGCGGTGGCCAAGGAAGCGATTATCTCGTTCAACATCCCGGTGGAGCGCCCGGATGCGCCGCCGCTGCTGCTGGCGGCGGGCGCCACGGCGGCCTCCTTCGGCCAGGTCTGGATCGACCAAGATTTCCCGCAAACCTGGACCGGATCGATCGTGGATGCGCGGGGCTTCATCGTCGCGCGCAGCAGAAACGCCGCCGAGATGGTCGGAAGATCGGCGTCGCCGATCATGCTCGACCATCTGCGCAACGGCCTGTCGGGTGTGGCGAGCACCGAGACCCTGGACGGCGTCCCCAGCGTCACCGCCTGGAGCACCTCGCCCGACTATGGCTGGTCGTTCGTCGTCGCCGTGCCGTTGACGGAGATCGCCGGCCGGGCGCGTCAGTCGCTGTTCTGGGGCATGGCGCTGGGCCTGGGCTGCCTGGGCTTTGGCGCCGTGCTGGCGATCTATGCGGCGCGCAGCGTGGCCAGGCCGGTCGAGCGCCTGGCCGACACCGCCTTGGCCTGGACCGAGAGCCGCCCGGCGCCGTTCCCAACCGGCACCAAGGAGATCGACGCCCTGGCCGCGGCGTTGAGCGAGGCCGGCAACAAGGTCGCCGACCAGCGGGCTGAATTGCTCAATCTCAACGCTTCGCTCGAGGCCCGCGTCGCCGAGCGGACGCATGAGCTGGCCGACGCGATGGAGAGCCTGGCTCAAGCCCAGAAGATGGAGGCGATCGGCCGGCTGACCGGGGGGGTGGCGCACGACTTCAACAACCTGCTGATGGCGGTGCTCGGCAATCTCGACCTGCTGTCGCGGCGGCTCACCGATCCCAAGCATGTCCGTTATCTGGAGCAGGCGCGCGCCGCCGGGGAGCGAGGGGCCAAGCTTACCGGCCAGCTCCTGGCCTTCTCCCGCCGGCAACGGCTGGAAGTGAAGTCGATGGACATTGGCGAGGCGGTCGAGGCCGCCGCGGCCCTGCTCCGGCCCACGATCGGCGGGGCTCATCGGCTGGAGGTCAGCGTGGCGCCTGATCTTTGGCCGGCATTCGGCGACCCGACCCAGGTCGAGCTGATGGTGGTCAATCTTTCCCTGAACGCGCGTGACGCCATGGCGGGAGGCGGGATCGTGAGCATCTCGGCCGGCAATGTCGCCGTGGCCGCGGGCGGTCGCCGCGCCGAGGGGCCGGCGGACGGCGACTATGTGATGATCGCGGTGAGCGACACCGGCGAGGGCATGACGCCGGAGGTCGTGGCGCGGGTCTTCGAGCCGTTCTTCACGACCAAGCCGCTGGGAAAGGGGTCGGGACTTGGCCTGCCGCAGGTCCTGGGCCTGGCCAAGCAACTGGGCGGCGGGGTGGAGATCGACACCGCGCCGGACCGGGGCACGACGGTCAGGGTCTATCTGCCTCGCGCCGCGGCGCTGGACGCGGCGCCCCCCACCGCGCCAGTCGCGCCGGACAGCACGGCCCTGAAGGGTTTGAAGGTGCTGCTGGTCGATGACGATGTGGGCGTGCGGACGGTCACCGCCCAGATGTTGAAGGATCTCGGGTGCCGGGTGACCACGGCCGAGAGCGGCGAGCAGGCGCTGGAGCGGATACGTGAGGATCCGGACCTGCAGGCGGCCCTGGTGGACTTTGCAATGCCGGGACTTAGCGGCGGGGAGACCGCGGCCGGCCTTCGCTGGGAGCGGGCTGACTTCCCGGTGGTGATCATGACCGGCTACGCTGACCTTGAGGAGTTGGCGGAGACCTGGGCCGGGCCGGTGATGCACAAGCCCTTCACCATGGCGGATTTAGCCCGGGCGATGGTCGGGGCGATTCCGAAATAGCCTCTCCAAACAGCGTCTTGGACAACATGGGCCTAGAAAGGCTTGCGTTGACAGATCGGCGTTACGAGAGGAGTCTTCTGCTGAAGGTCGGACCTGCGCCGGACCCTTCGTCGGCTGGCGCGCCCAACCTATGGGCACAGGAGGCCCAGCCATGCTCAAGCTGTTGACGGCCACGAGTATTGCGGTTCTGAGCTGGACCGCCGCGGGTTCGGCCGAGGGCGCGGTGACCGTCATTGGCGGCGGTCTCGCCCAGGCCTGTTCGAAGGCCGCCTTGGCGGGGGAAGACGATGTCAAGTTCCAGGAGGTCTGCACCCTGGCCCTGGACACCGAGTTCCTGAGTCCGCGCGACCGGGCCGGGACCTATATCAATCGGGGCGTCTTGAAGCTGCGGCGGACATCCTATTCCGACGCCACCCGCGACTTCGATCAGGCGGTCCGGCTGCAGCCGGACATGGGGGAAGCCTATGTGAACCGGGGCGCGGCTTCGATCGGCCAGAAGCGTTACGCCGACAGCTTGCCGGACATCAATCGGGCGCTGGAACTAGGAGTCACCGAACCGGCCAAGGCCTACTACAACCGCGCCCTGGCCTATGAGGGGATGGACGACGTCAAGTCGGCCTATTTCGATTATCGGAAAGCCGTGGAGATCGCGCCCGATTGGCCGGCGCCGCGTGAGCAACTCACCCGCTTTTCCGTTTCGACTCGCTAGGGAGCCTTGGCCGTGCTCTCGCGTTTCCTTGTCATGAATCGGCTCATCCTTTCCCTGGCCGTCCTGGCGCTGTCCACCCCATCGGCGTTGGCCCAGGTGGATCATCAGTCGGCGATGCGTGATCTGGACCTGACGGCTCAACAGCGGGCGCAACAACAACGGGCGGTCGCGCTGGAGAATCAGTTCAACGCGCTCGACGCCAAGGTGCAGACCGAGCAGCGCCTTCGGGATATCGACATCATGCGGACGCGACCCAGCCTGACCTTGCCTGCCAAGGCGGACGCGCCGCCGGACCAGGTCAGCGCCGCCGGTTTCGCCGAGATGCCTGACGACATGCTGGCGGCTTCCAACGCCCGCGTGCGTGCGGCCTCGCAAAACAGACGCTGACAGCTTCGTCGTTCGGCCCCATCCTGCACCTCGCCCATGCGTTGAGCGTGAGGCGCTTCGAGAGGACCTAAGTCATGCGTTGGCAGGGCGGCCGCAGGGGCGGCAATATCGAGGACCGTCGCGGCGTCAGCGCCGCCGGTGTCGGCGGGGTCGGCATGGTGGGCGTGATCCTCGCCCTGGTCGGCTACTTCGTCTTCGGCATCGATCCTTCGACCACCATGTCGGTCGTCGAGGGCGGGGCCCAGCAGACCCAGCAGCAGGAGGGCGTGCGCGGCACGACCGCCGACGAGGGCGGGCAGTTCGTCGACGTCATCGAACAATCGACCACCGATGTCTGGACCCCGATCTTCGCCCAGGCCGGTCAGCGCTATCAGCGGCCGGCCTCCATCGTGATCTATGACCAGGCGACCGGCACCGGCTGCGGTATGGGCCAGTCGGCGATGGGGCCGTTCTATTGTCCGGCCGACCAGAAGGTCTATCTCGACCTCGCCTTCTGGCGGGAACTTGAGACCCGGTTCGGCGCCAAGGGCGAGGCGGCGCGGGCCTATGTCATCGCCCATGAGATCGGCCACCACGTCCAGCATCTGACCGGCCAGACGGCGCAGGTCGAGCGTGGCGCGCGCGGGGCCGACAGCTCGGCTGTGCGCCTGGAGCTTCAGGCCGATTGCTATGCGGGCGTCTGGGTGGCGCATGCGCCGAAGGTGTCGGCCGGCGAGGTTTCGCTCGATCCCACCGACATCGAGGACGGCATGCGGGCCGCTGCGGCGGTGGGTGACGACGCCATCCAGAAGCAATCCCAGGGCCGAGTGATGCCTGACGCCTTCACCCATGGCACGAGCGAACAGCGCATGCGCTGGTTCCGGATCGGCCTGGAAAGCGGCAACCCCGGCGCCTGCGACACCTTCAAGGCGCGCCGCCTGTAGCGGTTTGGCTTCTAGATGCTCCCCCTTTGGGGGAGCTCCCGGCTTCTTGGCCGGGTGAGGGGGAGTTTCTGCCGCAACCCCCTCCGTCGTCCTGCGCACGCCACCTCCCCCAGCGGGGAGGATCTAAGGGCGGTGAAGTCTCAAACCGGAATAGGTTCCAGGCCCAGACATACCGCCACGCAGCGACGGGCGAGGGTTTCGCTGGCGTCGATGAGAGGCAGCCGGGTGACGCCGGCCTCCACCACCAGCGGAACCTCGGTGCAGCCGGCGATGATCGTCTCCGCGCCGCCTGCGGCCAGATCGGCGGTCAGGGCCGCCATCTCGGCTCGCACCTCGCGGCTCTTGTTCCCGCCCTTGATCTTCTGGACCAGCTCCATGAACACCGCCTGGCGATCAGCCTCGAGGGTCACCAAGCCCATGCCCTGGGCGGCCAGGTACTCGCGATAGAGCTTGAGGGCGGTGCGGGAGCCGAGAACGCCGGCGCGCCGCGCGCCGGTGTTGCGGGCGGCGACCGAGGCGGTGGTGATCATGTCGATCAGCGGCAGTCCCGACGAACGGCTGATCAGGTCGGCATAGGCGTGGGCGGTGTTGCAGGCGATGGCCAGGACCTCGGCCCCCGCGCCTTGCAGCGCGCCGGCCATCTCGGCCAGCACCGGACCGGGCTTGGCCAGCGGGTCGTTGAAGTCGGGCACCTGCGGGTTGATGTCGACGATGGTGCGGATGTGGTCCTGCTCGCGCTCGGCCGGGGTCAGGGCCTGGAGCTTGGCGAGAAAGTCGACCGTGGCCGCGGGGCCCATGCCGCCCAGAACGCCGAGGATCAGTGTCACGCCGGAGGCCCTTCAGTTGCGGTAGCTGGAATGCTTGGCCGCTTGACTAGCACGCGGCCAAGGCCCGCCGCGAGCCCCTGGCTCTTCGTCTAGGGTTTCACCTTCGGCGGCAGAGCGGCGACCTGGTCAGGGGTCAGTTTGGTGATCTCCTTGATGATGCAGGGCGACACGCCGACATTCCCCAGCTTGACCTTCAGACTGAGATCGATCGGTCGACAGATCAGGTCCGTACCGCCGACCGTCTCCATGATCAGCGGATCGCTGGAGCTTGTGCCGGCCAGGCATGCGCCGGCCATGTCCAGTCGATAGACGTCGCGGGAGCCGACGCTGAAATAGAGGGTCTGGTTGTCGGCCTTGGTGTGGTTGCGGATCTGGCTCATTCGGAAGCACTGCGAACTGGCCTGGGGCGTGGCTGGATCTGCGGCCAGGGCAGGGAGGGCCGAGGTGACGAGAGCGACGGCCGAGGTGATCACGAGCAGGCGTTTCATGGCGGTTCTCCTTCAGCGCGGAACTATGCGCGCATTCTAAAGCCAGACGCCGTGCTTTCCATCGGTCTCATTCGCGCTTAAGAGTCGGGCTTGTCCTCGGGGGGCCGCGCATAGGCGGCTGAGAGGCGGGCGAGCCCGCGACCCGTAGAACCTGATCCGGGTCATGCCGGCGAAGGGAAGGCGTTTCGGGTGCGGTTCTGCGCCCGGATTCCCGTCCGCCGGCATAGCCTTTTGGCCTAGAGGAGCCGTGCCGGTGAACATCCAGACGCCTATCAAAGACGCCATTCCGACTGGCGAACGTCCGGGTTCGCGCAAGGTCTATCAGCCGGGCGTGCTGTGGCCCGACATCCGCGTGCCGTTCCGCGAGGTGGCGGTGCATCCCTCGGCGGGTGAGCCGCCGGTGACGATCTATGATCCGTCCGGCCCCTATACCGACCCCAATGTGAAGATCGACATCGACCAGGGCCTGGCCCGCACCCGCGAACCGTGGGTGGTGTCGCGCGGCGACGTCGAGATCGTCGAGAACCCCCGCGAGGTGAAGCCCGAGGACAACGGCTTCGCCAAGGGCGAGCACCTGGCCCCGCAGTTCAGCGCGCCTCGCCGCGTCTATCGCGCCAAGGCCGGCGGCGCGGTGACCCAGCTGGAATACGCCCGTCGCGGGATCATCACGCCGGAGATGGAGTATGTCGCCATCCGCGAGAACCTGCGCCGCCAGGAGAACGACGGGGCGATCCGCGACGGCGAGGACTTCGGCGCCTCGATCCCCGATTTCGTGACCCCCGAGTTCGTGCGCGACGAGATCGCGCGCGGCCGGGCGATCATTCCGGCCAACATCAACCACACCGAACTGGAGCCGATGGCGATCGGCCGCAATTTCCTGGTCAAGATCAACGCCAACATCGGCAACTCGGCGGTGCTGTCGACCGTCGCCGACGAGGTGGACAAGATGGTCTGGTCGACCCGCTGGGGCGCCGACACGGTCATGGACCTGTCGACCGGCCGCAACATCCACAACATCCGCGACTGGATCATCCGCAACAGCCCGGTGCCGATCGGCACGGTGCCGATCTACCAGGCGCTGGAGAAGGTCAACGGCGTGGCCGAGGATCTGAACTGGGAAGTGTTCCGCGACACTCTGATCGAACAGGCCGAGCAAGGCGTCGACTACTTCACCATCCATGCGGGCGTGCGGCTGGCCTATGTGCCGCTGACCGCCAAGCGGGTGACCGGCATCGTGTCGCGGGGCGGTTCGATCATGGCCAAGTGGTGCCTGTCGCACCACAAGGAGAACTTCCTCTACGAGCACTTCGAAGACATCTGCGAGATCATGCGGGCCTATGACGTGTCGTTCAGCCTCGGCGACGGCCTGCGGCCCGGCTCGATCGCCGACGCCAACGACGCGGCGCAGTTCGCCGAGTTGGAGACCCTGGGCGAACTGACGCCCATCGCCTGGAAGCACGGCGTCCAGGTGATGATCGAAGGCCCCGGCCACGTGCCGATGCACAAGATCAAGGCCAACATGGACAAGCAGCTGGCCGTGTGCGGCGAGGCTCCCTTCTACACCTTGGGCCCGCTAACCACCGACATCGCGCCGGGCTACGACCACATCACCAGCGCCATCGGCGCGGCGATGATCGGTTGGTACGGCACCGCCATGCTTTGCTACGTGACACCGAAGGAGCACCTGGGCCTGCCCGACCGCGAGGACGTGAAGCAGGGGGTGATCACCTACAAGATCGCCGCCCACGCCGCCGACCTCGCCAAGGGCCATCCTGGCGCGCGCATGTGGGACGACGCGCTCAGCCGCGCCCGGTTCGAGTTCCGCTGGGAGGATCAGTTCAACCTCGGCCTCGATCCGGAAACGGCGCGCGAGTACCACGACGAAAGCCTGCCGAAGGAGGCGTTCAAGACCGCCCACTTCTGCTCGATGTGCGGACCGAAATTCTGCTCGATGAAGATCAGCCAGGAGATCCGCGACAGCGCCGCCAAGCAGAACGACGTGGCGAGCGCGGGCATGGCGGAGATGAGCGAGAAGTTCCGCGCTGAAGGCGGGGAGATCTACGTGCCTGCGGCGAAGGAGTAGGGCCTCCCATACCCGCTCATCCCGGCGGAGCCAGCGGCCTATGCGGGTTGCGACCGGTTGCGACGCAGGCGCAGTGGATGTTCAGCTTGGGCCCCGGCGTTTGCCGGGGTGAGCGGAGGGTAGGGCATGTCGATTGAACTTAAGGCTGGCGCTCATCTCAAGGGCGTCGATCTCTCTGACGTCGATTGGACCGACCTTGAGCTGCTCGATCTCGAACTGACCGATTGCACGATCAAGGACGCCCAGTTCTCAGGCGTCGTCCTGC
>JBEBYB010000031.1:0-24625 GCA_040391295.1 Phenylobacterium sp.
ACCGGACCTCGCTATGCGCCGGCGATGCAGGCCTCCGTGGATACGGAAGACTAGGGCTCGCACTTGTCGCGCCCTTGGCCATATTACTGGTGGTTTAGGGGTGTTGGTCAGCTATATATTGTAGTTAAGCTAGAGCTTTGAGAAGGTGCGACCGTTAACCGTGTAATGTTAGCTAATATTGTGTCGCCTATGCGGCGGGATTGTGTAACCATCCGATCTGAGAATAGATCAAACTAACGCTCAACTTGCGCGCAGCTCGGACGGAAGCGCTAAAGTGAAGCTTGATGGCGTCGATCATTGTCGTCTATCGACGGCTGAGGACATCCTGCGGATCGCTCGGTCGGGGGACCGCGCGTGCTTCGTGCGGCTGTTCATGGACTTCGCGCCACGGGTGAAAGCCTATCTTCGCCACCAGGGGCTTAGCGCTGAGGCGGCGGAGGATCTGGCGCAGGAAACCCTCATCAACGTTTGGCGCAAGGCTGGGACCTTTGACCCTTCGAAGGCCAGCGCCTCGGCCTGGATCTTCACGATCGCCCGCAATCTGCGCGTCGATGCGCTGCGTCGGGAGCGCCATCCCTCGCTGCTGGCGGGGGAGTTGGGAGCAAGCCAGACCGAACCGAAAACGCCTGAGGAGGTATATGTCGGCAGGGAGAGCGAGAGGGATATCGAGAAGGCCCTCAGCAGGCTTCCGCAAGAGCAACTTGAGGTGCTGCGCATGTCGTTCTTCATGGGACGCGCCCACGCCGACATCGCCGAAGAACTCAGCCTGCCGCTCGGAACGGTCAAGTCTCGTCTACGGCTGGCGGTGGCCCATCTGCGGGCGACGGTCATGGCGCGGTGACCCTGTCGGCTCACCCTTCTTTGGGTGTGCTTTCGGATTATGCGAGCGGCGCCCTCCACATGGCTCCAGGTGTCGTCGTCCTCGCCCATCTTCAGTTCTGTCCCGATTGCCGCGCGACTGTCCGGACGTTCGAGGAGGTCGGGGGCGCCTTGCTGCGTGCAGCGCCGCCTGAGCGCATGGGGCTGGCGGCCCTGGGGCGAGTGCTCCACGGGATCGAGGAGGGCGCGCCTCCATTTCTTGCCAGCTCGCGTCGGCGCGCAGGCGATCTTCCGAGTTCAATTGCAGGGATCAAGCTTGGGGCCCGACGCCGGCTGGGGCCGGGGGGCTGGCTCATTCCTATCCGTGCTTCGCGGCGGCGCGATTGGAGGGTGTTTGTGTATCGAACCCCGGCGGGGCTGCGCCGCCTGGGGTGGCGGGACGTATCCCTGGTCTGCGTTCTGGGCGGCGGCTTTCGCCGGGGTGGAAGGACCTATCGCGCCGGCGACTTCAGCGAGCTTCCGGCCGGGGAGTTTCGCCCACTGAACGTGCTTCCGGGTGGTCCGCTGGTTGCATTGATCGCCGTCAGGCGACCTCGGGTCCGTGTCTGGCCGCGCGATTCAAGAACGCTTCAAGATGTCGAAGCTGTCTGATAGCAACTTGTGGATGTTCGTCATAATCGTGGGTGGTAATCGACGTTAGTTGTGATCCAAATACCGATGTTATGCGTATTGGTGGCGAATAGTTCTTACGCGTGCGGCTTGGGGTCTGCGTTCAACTCAAATCACCAAATCACCTGGGCCGCCTGACGGGGCCGAGGGGGAAACGTCCTTTGTCATGCCGAACTCACCATTCAAGGATGAGGTGGTCAGGCTTATTCCTCAACTGAGGGCCTATGCGACGGCTCTAACCCGCTCGCGTAGCGAGGCCGACGATCTCGTGCAGGACGCCTTGGTCCGGGCCTGGAGTTATCGCGCGGCCTTTCAGCCGGACGCGCAACTCAAACCCTGGCTGTTCAAGATTCTCCGAACCCGCTTCTACACCGACGTCGCCAAGCGGCGGCTGACGGTTCAGGACGTCGACGGCCAGTTCGCGGCGAGCCTGACCTGCTCGGCCGAGCAGGAATGGCGGGTGGAATACAGCGAGATGCTCGAGGCGCTCGACACCCTCAGCCCAGATTCCCGCGAGGCGGTGCTGCTCGTGCTCGCCACAGGGCTCACCTACGAAGAAGCCGCCCAGGTTTGCGGGTGTCCGGTGGGAACGATGAAAAGCCGCGTCAACCGGGCGAGGGAGCACCTCACCCTGTTGCTCGATCCGCCGGCGAGCCGTGGTCGTCCAATCTACGTGATGGGCAAGCATGAACCTGCTCCTCACCCCCTGACAGGTTGAACCAGGTCGTCCGGGCGACCGGACGCTCCGTCCGCACTGGAGACAAGATGAGTATCGCTCCTTCCAGGAAGTACACGGCTGGCCTCTTGGCCGGGGGCCTGCTGGCCGCTCCCTTTATCCTGGCCGCTCCCGCTCAGGCTTCGGAGGCCTCCGAGGCCCAGATCGCCAAGATCGAGGCCCAGTTGAATGCGCAGGGCCTGCGCATCGGCGAGCAGGAACGGAAACTGGCCGAGCAGCGGGCGCTCATCGAGAGCCAGGGCCTGGAGATTCGCGCGCTTAGGGAGCAGCGTGAACAGATCCTCTCGGATATCCGGGCGGGCCACGGGGTGGCGGCGCCTGAGCCCGGCGGCTCGGCCCCGGTGCAACTGGCCGCCCGGCAGGCGCCCCCGGCCAACGGCGCCAATCTTCCCACCGGGCCGGTGGGCGAGGCGCCGCCGTCGCCCGCACGCAGGCTCGAGGAGGATGTGGCCGCGATCCCGCCCGGCATGGGGGTGCTGACGCCGAACGGAACCCTGATTGTTGAACCGACCATCGAATACACCCGCTCCAGCGCCAACCGGCTGGTGTTCCGCGGGGTGGAGATCGTGCCCGGCGTGCAACTCGGGGTCATCGACGCCAATGACGCCGACCGGGACTCGCTGGTCGGTACGCTGACCGCTCGCTACGGCCTGGGAGATCGCTTCGAGATCGAGGGCAGGATTCCGTATGTCTATCGCCACGATCGGGTGACGACCCTGGCCCAACGTGACGAGAGCATTACCCGCACGACGACTCTGGAAGCCCATGATCTCGGCGACGTCGAGGTCTCGGCCCGCTACCAGATCACCCGCGGACTGCCCGGCAAGCCGATCTTCGTCGCCAACGCCCGGGTCAAGCCGCCGACCGGCAAGAGCCCCTATGACGTCGGCTATGACGAGTTCGGCGTCGCGACGAGCCTGGCGACCGGCTCAGGATTCTGGGCCGCCGAAGTCGGGCTGACGATGCTCTATCCCACTGATCCGGCAGTGATATTCGGAGGGATCAGCTATCTTTATCACATCCCCAGGGACATCAATAAGGTGATCGGGGAGGTGATGGTCGGTCGGGTCGATCCTGGGGATTCCATCGGCGCCAATATCGGCTTTGGTCTGGCGCTGAATCCGCGGTTCTCGGTTTCGTTCGGCTACAGCCACAACTTCATTTTCGCCACCGAGTCGAACTACGGCGAAACCATTCAGCGGTCCAATACGCTGCAGGTCGGCGCGCTGCAGATGGGGTTGTCCTACCGTCTCACCGAGCGGCTGACGCTGACCAACAGTTTCGAGTTCGGCGTGACCAGCGATGCGCCGGACATGCGGGTGGTCTTCCGGCTGCCTTACCGTTTCTAACGCGTCGCGGCGTCCCTGAGCGCCAGGCCCAGGGCGGTCTGGAGGCGCAGGTCCATGTTCTGGGCGATGATGTCCTGCTGCATCTGAGCAAAGCCGGGGATGTCGAGCGTGATGTCGGTCGACTGGCGGATGTCGCGGTTGTTGGCGTTGTTGATCACCAGATGGGTGAGGTGCTCGCCGGACACGCTGTGGACCACCGCGGTGATCCCGCCGTCGCCGTCGACCACCAGGCCCTGGACGGTCGGCCCGCCTTGCAGGTTGATCCCGCCGGCCGCCGCCGCCGCCGTCAGATTGGGGGTCAGCATGCCGGCCTCCACGGTCTCCACCGGTCCAAGAGCGGTCCAGGTGAGGCGGGTTTGCAGGGCCAGGCTGCCGTCAACGAAGGTGCTCATCACCGCGCCGAAGCCGAACTCGGCGCCGCTGGGCAGTTGCAGGCCGCCTCGGACCTCGCCCAGTTCGTCGAGCGACAGGACCTCCGCGCCCGCGAAGTCCTGCGTCGCCTGGGCCTGGGCGGCTGGCCACGCCGTGCCAAGCGTGATGGCGGCGGTAAGGATGAGGGCGCGTTTCATCGGAAAATCGGATCGAGCGAGATGATGTCGGTGATCTGGTAGATCGGCGGCAGTTCGCGGGTGAAGGACGAGAGCGATCTGTTGTCGAGCGGCATTCCCAGCGGCGCGATGGCCCAGGGCCGCCACTCGGCCTCGCGATTGTAGCTGGGATCGCGGGTGGGGCTGTCGTGGATGGCGAAAGCGATGCCGTTCCACATCTGCATGAATTCGGCGCGGTCGTAGATCTTCAGGCCCAGGGCCGGATCGCCGATCAGCACCTTGTCGTCGCGAACCCCCTTCAGCACCACGAAGTGACGATAGGTTCCGGTCCTCACGACCAGCAAGGCCGGAGCCTTGGCGGCGGCGAGCTGGTCGAAGGTGGCGCGGTAGCCGTCGGCGGCCAGGCCGCGGGCTTCCAGGTAGCGCTTCATGTCGAGCAGCGAGAAGCCGACCTCGCGGATCTTGGCCTGATCGCCATGCTCGTACATGGACTTGAAGATCTGCCCCTCGTTGACCCGGACGCCGTAGTGATAGGAGAGCAGGGTGGCCAGGGCGGCTGAGCCGCAGCTGTAGTCGTATTGTTGGCGCACGACCGTCCGGAACGGGATGTCGCGCATCGAGATAACGTTGAGGCTGTAATGGGCCCCGCCCTCGACGATCGCGACCTGGGCGGCCGCCGGCGCGCCCAAGGCGAGCGCAAGGGCTGCGGCGAGCGGCCCGGCGAGGATGCCGAGCGCGGGCCTCATAGCGGCGGCGCGCTGGTGACGATGCTGACGTTGATCGTCCCCTGGAGATTGCTGTTGTTGCCGGTGTTGATCACGAAGTTGCCGACGCCGGCGAAGCCGCTGAGGGCGCTGGTCGAGAACGCCACGTCGCCGGTGTGCATCGTGGTGGCGATCACCGAGTTGCCGCTGGTGGTGGCGTTGAGTTGCTGTTCGGAGAGCACGGTGGTGTCGACGCCCTGGGCGCTTTCGCTCTCGAGCGCCTCGGTGGACAGCACCTCGGCCGCGGGCGGCGAAATAGCCGTCTCGCTTTCGGCCGGCGCCGTCTGAGCGAAGGCGGGCGCGCCAGCGCTGCTGACGATGATCAGCGCCATGATCGCTGGAAGATTGCGCATCTCAGTTCTCCGCGGAGGAACCGCTGAATGGAAACGAGCCTGGCCCGGCCAATGGGGGTTCGCCGGGCCAGAACTCACATCTCCTGGCGCTATGGGGCGGCGCCGAAGGAGATGCTGGCGTTGGCGGCGAGAGAGGTCGCCGCTTGGTTCAGAGATCCGATGCCGGTGTTGGCGCTGGACGTCTGAATACCCGCATAGCTGGCGAATGCTCCGCCGCTATGCCCGATGGCGCCGGTCGCGAAGGTGGTGGGGTTCGCACCGTCAAAATCGACCTTGGTGCCAGTGACGCTCGCGTCGAGATCCTGCTTGGACAGGGTCGAGGTCGAGGTGTGGACCGAGTTGTCGTTCCAGGTCTTGTTCTCAGTGAAGTTCTTGGTCGAGGTGTTGTAAGAATCGTCGGTCTTCGTCGTCACCGAATTATCGGTGTTGTAGGAGTCATCGGTCTTGGTGTTGTTCGAGTTCTTATTGAAGGTGTTGTAGGAGTCGTCAGTCTTTGTCCTAGTGTCGACTGAATTGTCCGTGTAGGTCTTCGTCGTTGTGTCGGTGTCCGTCTTCGTGGTCGTCGAGCTATCCGCCCACGACTTGGTGGTGGTGTCGGTATCGGTCTTCGTCGTGGTGTTGTTGGAGTCGTTCGTGGCGGTGGAGGTACCGTCGTTTCCGACGCCGGCCGCGGCGAAATTGTTGTCGTCAATATCGATGCCGCGGGCCGCGGCTGTGTTGGCGAGCGCGGCCGCAAAGATGAGCGCCGACGCAGAGACCATAAGCTTCAAAGTCATGGAGCACCCTCCGGGTATCTCGTTGCGAAAGGAGGACGATCCCTCCGCAAGTCAGTACCGAAGCGGCCGCTCAATGGTTCGGATCACGTGTCTGTGAATTGCCGCTGACGCTCAAAACCCAGGTCGATTCGGGCGTCAGGTCGGGTCGAGACTTCGCGCGGCGCTTTGAAGCGCCTCCCAGGCCAGGCGCATGGCGCGATCGGCGACCTCGTCGGCCGGAAGATCGTGCAGACCTCGCGGGCGTGGCAGGCTGACCTGGACGGTGACGCCGTTGTCGGCCAGGACGGAAACCCCGATGACGGTCGGGCTGACGGTGACGGAGGGCGGCAAGGAGGCATAGGTCATCTTGTCTCTCCAGATCCCCCGATAGTCTGGATCTGGGGCGCCGTGGTCGGTAAGTCCAGGCACGGTTTTAAGACAAATGGCGAGCGGTCAGGCGCTGGCGGGCGCGGCGAAGAGTTCGATGTGCTTGGCGCAGATGGCCGGCCAGAGCGTCGCCGCCTCGGGAAGGTCCAGATCAAACTCGCGGTGCAGAACAGCGACGAATTCATCTGCTGACTCAATCAGTTCGGTTGTCTTCTGGCCGGGCTGGATGCGCCGGATCGTGCGGCCCAGCAGGCTGGTGATCCCGCCCGGTGTGTGCCGGAAGGCCAGCGCGGTCTGGATGAAGATCGAGTCGGGCGAGGTGGCGAGCCAGTGGCAGGTGGCGCTCAATTGGTCGAGCGCGGCGGGCTCCAGGCGGAAGTCGAAATAGGGCGCGCCGCCCTGGTCGTGGTTGTGAAAGCGCAGCCATGTGTCGCCCAGGTCCTCGACCCTGAAATCGTAGCCGGCGCAGTGACAGGGCCCGAACGCCAAGGGGACCGGCTCCATTATGCCGTCGCCAAACCCGACGTCGGCGATGTAGGGCCGATCCAGGTCGACCTTGAGAACCAGATGGTTGCCGAGCGAGACGTCGCCACGTTCGCCGCGCATCACCGCTCCGGCCATCCGCGTGACCGAAAAGCCGATCTCCTCCAGCACCTCGCCCAGCAGGCCGTTCATCTCGTAGCACCAGCCGCCGCGTCGCCGGCCGACCAGCTTCTCGAAGGCCGCTTCCGGCGCCAGGCTGACGGGCCGGCCGAGCAGGACGTCGAAGTTCTCGTAGGGAATGGCCTGTAGGTGCAGGCGATGCAGGGCGGTCAGGGTTTCCAGGTCGGCTCGCGCGGGCCCGGTGAAGCCGATCCTGTCGAAGTAAGCCTGGACGTCCATCGGCGATCCTCAAGCTCTGCGGCTTACGAGAACATAGGCGCGCGGCCGCAGCTATGCGACCGCGCCGAGGCTTTCTACTCGGCCGATCCCTTGGGCGCTGCGCCCTGGATCAGGGCGACGATTTCCGGCCGGATCTGCTCGGTCCCTTTTTCCATCATGTGCGAGACGATCCGGGCGCCGACGGCGGCGCGCGTCTGGGCGGTGAACTCGGTCTTGTTCTGGCGCACCCACTCCATCGACGCCTGACGGTTCACATTGAGCTGCTGGAAATGCGGGACCACGTAGCGGGCGATCATCTCGTAGGACCGCTTGGTGTTTTCCCAGTTGGCCCAGTTGTGGGCCATCATCAGGTAGCAGCCGAAGCCGCCGCTTTCCTCGACCAGTTGCTCGATGCGTTCGATCGCCTCGTCGGGCGTGCCGACCACCGCCTGGCCGAGCGAGAGATAGGCCTCGACGGGATCGCCGGCGAAATCGTCGGGCACCATCGGCAGGTTGGCGATCTCGCGGAAGTAATAGATCCACTTTTCCAGTCCGAAGCGGATCTGCTCGATCGCCTTGTCCTTGGTTTCGGCGATGTGCATCTGCCCGACCAGCCGCCAGGCGTTGCGGTCCATCGTCTTGCCGTTTTCCTTGGCGATGTCCTCGGCGATGCCCCAGTTGGCGGCCAGCGAGTTGAAGCCCGCGCTGGTGGTGGCGCCGAGCGACAGCAGGCCGATCCCATGCTTACCCGCCGCCCGCGCGCCGGTCGGCGAGACCTGGCTGGCCACGGCGATCTCCACCGACGGTCGCGAATAAGGCGTCATCTGCAGGCGGGCGTTGACCAGCTGGAACCAGTCGCTGTCGTGGCTGACCTCTTCGCCGCGCAGCAGCCGCACCAGCACGTCGAGCGCCTCGTCCATGCGGTCGCGCTGTTTGGCGACCGGGATGCCCATCATGAAGGCGTCGGAGGAGAGCGCGCCGGGACCCGCGCCGAACATCACCCGGCCACGGGTCATATGGTCGAGCTGGTTGATGCGGTCGGCGAGCATCATGGGGTGGTGGTAGGGCAGGGAGGAGACGCCGGTGCCCAGACGGATGTGCTTGGTGCGCTCAGCGGCGGCGGCGATGAAGACCTCGGGCGAGGCGATCAGCTCGTAGGCGGCCGAATGGTGCTCGCCGATCCAGGCCTCTTCGTAGCCAAGCTGATCCATCAACTGGACGAGCTCCAGGTCGCGCTGGATCGCCAGGGTGGGGTTTTCGTCCAACGGATGGAACGGTGCGATGAAGGCGCCAAAGCGCAGTTTGTTCCCGAGCATTCCGCCCTCCCTATGGTCTTTTGCGGGAGCCTAACGCCGATTTCGGATGGCTGGCTAGGGTGGCGTACCGCCTTTTCGAAGCCTTACGTCGCGGACTCTTGGGCCGCTTCGAGAATATTCCAGCGTAGAAGGTCCAAGGCCCCGTTCTGGCTGGCCCGCTGGCGGAGGGAGAGCGTCTTTGGAAATGATCCGAGACGTGGCAGGAACGCGGTCTCGCCCGACGGGGCTGGATCGGCGCGGTTCCTGCGCCCGATAGGGGACTTTGGCTTGAACTACCGTCACGCTTTTCACGCTGGAAACTTCGCCGACCTGGTGAAGCACGCGGCGCTTTTGGATCTGCTTGCGAACATGCAGGCGCAACCGGGCCCGCTCAGCGTGATCGACACCCATGCTGGGCGGGGGCTCTACGATCTGAGCGGTGACGAGGCGCAGCGCTCGGGCGAGGCGCAGGCCGGGATCGGCCAGTTGATGAAGGCTGGCGACCTGCCGGCCGCCTTCCAGCCGCTGCGCGCGGCGGTGGCTGACCTGAACGGCGGCGCCGCGACGCGATATTATCCGGGATCACCGTTGCTGGTCGCCGGCGCCTTGCGGCAAGGCGACAGCTATCTCGGCTGTGAACTGCGGCCCGAGGAACATGACGCCCTGAAGGCGACCCTCAAGGGCAAGGCCGGCGTCAAGACCGTCTGCGCCGACGGCTTCAACGATGCGGCGGCCAGGACGAGGGCCTCCGGCTCGGTTCTGGTCCTCATCGATCCGCCGTTCGAGAAGTCCGACGACTATCGCCGGATCGTGACCACGATCAGTGATGTGACCGCCAGGAACGCGAAGGCGGTGGTGCTGGTCTGGTTGCCGTTGAAGGACCTGGAGACCTTCGACGCCTTCGTGCGGGACGCCGAGGACGCCTATGACGGACCGCTGCTGGTGGCCGAGGCGCGGATGCGGCCGCTGTCCGACCCCATGAAGATGAACGGCTGCGCCCTGGTCGTGGCCAATGCGCCGGCAGGTTTCATTGAGCCGTTGACGGCGATCTGCGACTGGACGGTCAGCCGTCTGGGCGACCAGGGGCTGGCCCGCGTCTGGACCGCCTAGGCTTGGCGCGGGCGGCCCGACCAGTTTATGCCTTGGCCGCCGGCTTGCGGCGGGACGAGGCAGCGTGATCAAGCGGGCGTTCGACATCGTGGCGGCTCTGGGGGGACTGATCGTCCTCTCGCCGGTGCTGGCCGCGATCGCCCTGGCTGTTCGGCTGGACAGTCCGGGGCCGGCGATCCATTGGTCGCGGCGGGTCGGGCGGTTCAACCGGATCTTCCTGATGCCGAAGTTCCGGACCATGCGGACCGACGCCCCGGACGTGGCCACCCACCTGCTGGACGATCCGCAGGCCTGGATCACGCCGCTGGGCCGGTTCCTGCGCCGCGCCAGCCTTGATGAACTGCCGCAGCTCTGGAGCGTGCTGATCGGCGATATGAGCCTGGTGGGGCCGCGTCCGGCGCTGTTCAACCAGAACGACCTCGTGGCGCTGCGAACCGCGGCCGGCGTCGAGGTGCTGCGGCCGGGGGTCACGGGCTGGGCGCAGGTCAATGGACGGGACGATCTGCCGATTGAGGAGAAGGCCCGGCTCGACGCCGACTACCTTGACCTGCAAGGGTTCGTCTTTGATCTGAAGGTCATTTTCACGACCCTGCGGGCGGCCGTTTCGGGGCAGGGCGTCCGGCACTAAAAGGGCTCCCTGGTCGGCGCCCGCTGAGCGTGCGAAGCGATGGTTGATTGACGCACAGGTAGGGTCACCCCAAAGTTCGGCCTTCCATTGCTGAATGAAGGGGGAGGTCGTTTGATGTCCGAACGCCATGCCAAGACGAGCCGCGTAGCCATTGCGCTGGTGCTCGCATTGACCGCTACAGGCGCGCTCGCAGCCTCGGCCGCAGAGACCGCCATCGCCACGCGGCAGGCCGGTTACAAGAAGATCGGCGCGGCGTTCAAGGCCATCAACGAGGAGTTGAAGAAGAGCTCGCCGGACATGAAGCTGATCGCGGCTAACTCCGCGATCGTGAGTGCTCAGTCTCAGCAGATCCCAAACTGGTTCCCGAAGGGTTCGGGCCCTGAGGCGGGCTTCAAGACCAAGGCCAAGCCGGCGATCTGGGCCGAGCCGGCCAAGTTCGCCGCCGCCGGGAGCGCGCTGCAGACCGAGGCCGGCAAGCTGCAGGCCTTCGCCGCCGCCGGGAACCTCGCGGCGGTCAAGACCCAGGTTCGCGCGGTCGGCGGGACCTGCAAGTCCTGCCACGAAGCCTATCGCGCCGAGGACTAGGTGGTGGGTGGTGCTGCGCCTGGCGAGGGCGCTCGATTGTGGGACGGCCCAACGCGGATCTTCCATTGGGGGCTGGTGGTTCTGCTGCTGGTGTCCTGGCTTACGGCTGGTGAGAACATGCAGGTTCACCGGTGGTCGGGCTATGGCGTGATCGGCCTGCTGGTGTTCCGTCTCTGGTGGGGCGTAGCTGGCGGTTCGACCGCGCGGTTTGCGAGTTTCCTCAAGGGGCCGAAGGCGACGCTGGCCTATGCCCGTACGCTAGGGTCGCGAGAGCCGAGCGGAACGCCGGGGCATAATCCGCTGGGCGCCTGGAGCGTCATGGCGATGCTGGCCGCGCTGCTGGTGCAGGTCGGGCTGGGGCTGTTTGCGAGCGATATCGACGGCCTGGAGTCCGGGCCGCTGTCGCATCTGGTCGACTTCGACGCGAGCCGCGTGGCCGCCGAACTGCACGAGACGACGTTCCGCATCGTGCAGGGGCTGGTCGTCCTGCATCTGGTCGCCATCGGCTACTATTGGCTGTGGAAGCGTCAGAATCTGATTGGGGCGATGATCACGGGCAAGCGCAAGCTGTCCGCGGAGGTCCTGCGGCCGGCGACGATCATTCGCCTGTTGATCGGCGTCGTCCTGGCCGTGGCCGTGGCCTGGTTCATCGCCAAGGGCGGCAGGCTTTAAGGGGCGGCCTGAGCGCGTGGGGGCCCAGAGGCGCGGGCGCGGGCGACAGCCTGGGCCAGGCGCGCCTGGTTCAGCCCGCCCTCGATCAGGTGGGGGCCGACCAGATACGAAGGCGTCCCGCGCAGGCCCAGCGAGAAGGCCTGGTTCGCATGCCGGATAAGCTGGGCGTCGATCTCGGCGGCGTAGGTCTTTTCATCGGCGTCGAGCTGGTCGATGTCGACACCGGCCGAGATTGCGATCGCGCGGATGTGGTCGGCGTTCAGCCTCATCGGCGCGGCCATCAGGGCGTTGTGATAGGCCAGATACTTGCCCTGGCGATCGGCGGCCAGGGCGGCGCGCGCGGCGATGGTCGAAGCCTCGCCGAGGATCGGCCAGTCCTTGAAGATCACCTGGACCTTCTTGTCGTCGGCCAGCAACTGCTTGAGGGCCGGCGCCGTCGCCTTGCAGACCGAGCACTGATAGTCGGTGAAGACGACGATGGTGACGTCCGGATCCTCGGCGCCGGCGCGCGGCGAACCGGGGTCAAGCAGCACCGTTTGCACGACAGGGGTCAGGCTGAGCGCACGTCCTTTCTGAGGAAGATTCTGGATGATGGCGGTCGCCGCCAAGCCGACGAGGACCGCCATCAACAGGGTCAGTTTAGGGCGGCGTTCGACCAGCGATAGCAAGCCGCGCCGCGGGGCGTCGGTAGTCACCCGCCGTTGGCGGCGCCGCGCAGGCAGTTGAGCCAGGCGTCCTCACGGGCCTTCTCAGCCTCACGAAGCTTGGCTTCGGCGTCACGAACCTCGGCGTCGTGCTTGCGCCATTCCAGCACCGCGCCTTCACGGGCGGCGCGGGCGGCTTCCATGGTCGGGAAGCGGGCGAGCACGGCGCGGACGCTGTAGTTCACCGGCGGGCCGACGGTTTCGCGATCAGGATAGAAGCCCGTGATCGAGTCCGCGCTCTCGCTGTCGATGTGGAAGACGTCGGCCCAGCCTGCATGGTGGCGCATCAGGGCCCAGGGCCGTTCGATCTGGTCGCTCATCGATCACTCCTAGAATCTGGGGCCAAACTAGCGTGCGGCGAGGGCCGGGCCAACGGCTGAGGTGATCTTCCTGTCGAAGGCCGGCCCCGAGCGCCGCGCCGCAGGGGCTTTGCGACGCCGGTGCGTCTAGAACGTCGCTTGGAGGACGAGGGCCGGTCCGCTGAATTTGTAGTCCAGTCGCCCCGTCCAGCGGTTCTTCTCCATCGTGAAGTCGTAGTCGACGTAGCGATACATCGCGCCGACCCCGACGTTCTTCCAAACCTGGTAGGTTGCGCGGGCCTCGGCGTTGAGGATGCTGCCGTCATACTTGCCGGCGCTGAGGGACATGTAGTCGGCGCGGCCCGCCAGGGTCAGGCGCGGGGTGAGCTGATAGCCGCCGAACACCCCGACGGTCGGCATAGGCGCGAGAATGTCGCGGTTGCGACGCTGAGTCTGGGCCGGGAGATCTCCGACCTGGCCCTCTCCCGACAATCTGGCCTCGAAACTGGTCGCATGAAGCCCGATGGCCGCGCCCAACTCCATGTTTTCCCGCCGGATGAACGAGTAGCCGAGCGCGACGCGGTAGACGTCGGATTTGAACGAACTGTCGACCCGCGCGCCGGCCGGATAGACGACGTCGTCGAAGGTGATGTCTCGCGCGATCGAGGCCGAACCGCTGCGATCCAGGCCGTAATACTCGCCGATCACCGTGAAGCGATCTCCGATCCGGGCCCCGGCCAGAAAGGCCGGCAAGGTTTTGCGATCCCGCAGGTTGAGGTCGGACTCCACATCGATGTCGGTGCCGTGCCGGCCATTGTTGCTGGATATGTTCACCGTTGTGTCGATGTTCGGCCAGTACGCCGAGGCCTCGACCCAGTAGCGGGACTGCAGCGCCTGGGCGTTAGCCGACGTGACGAGGAGGCTGCTGGCCAGCAGCCCGGTGGTGAAAGCGGCGCTCAGGGAAAATCGGTTCATCTCTACTTCTACGCGATTCCTTGGGGTTTGCGACCTGGCTGCTAGTTCCAGACCATCGGCTTGCGAGCCTTCCACGGCGCCTCTTTTTCCAACTGAGCGGCCAACCGGAAGAGGGTGGCTTCGTCGGCGAAACGGGCGGTGAACATCATGCCGATCGGCAGACCGTTCGCCGACATCTCCAACGGCAGGGAGAGCGACGGCTGGCCTGAGAAGTTGAAGGGCGGGGTGTAGGGGAAGGCTTCGCTCTGGCGGCGATTGACCTCGCGCGGCTCCAGCGCCACTGGGTCGATCAGCCCGACCTCGGGGACCGGGGCGCCGAGCACCGGGCAGAGATAGATGTCCCAGTTCTCGAAGAAGGCGAGCGTCCGGCGATTGAGCACGCGCAGGTCCTGCCAACCGCGGAACGCCTGCTCGCCGGTGACCTTGCGGCCGCCCTTCAGCGAGGCCCAGGTCAGGGGTTCGAGTTCGTCCGGCTCGGGCTCGCGGCCGACCTGCTCGATCAGCCGGGCCATGTCGGCGGCGAAATTCGCGCCGGAGACCGGCGTGCGCGCCGCATAGAGCGCTCGGTAGTCAATCCCGAGACCCTTTTCGACGACCTCGTGACCCAGGCCCTTCAGCAGGGCGGCGGTGCGTTCCAGGGCGGCTTGGATCTCCGGGTGGATCGGGCGGCCGGACGGGGTTTCCGACGACCAGGCGATACGCAGCTTGCCGGGACTGCGTTCGATCTCCTCGGTGTAGGGCCGTTCCTTGGGCGGCGCCGCGAAGGGGGAATCGGCTCGGGGCTGTCCGGTCGCGTCGAGCATCGCGGCGGAGTCGCGCACGGTGCGGGTGACCACGTGGTCGACGGTGAAGCCCATGGCGTAGGCGGTGTCCTGCGGCCCGTTCGGATTGCGGTCGCGGGTGACCTTCAGCCCCACCAGGCCGCAGCAGGCGGCGGGGATGCGGATCGAGCCCAGGCCGTCGGAGGCGTGGGCCAGCGGCACGATGCCCGCCGCTACGGCCGAGGCCGCCCCGCCCGACGATCCGCCGGAAATGTGCTCGGGGTTCCAGGGATTGCGGCAGGCGCCCAGATACGCGCCCTCGGTCGTGCCGGTGATCCCGTATTCCGGGGTGTTGGTCTTGCCGAGCGGGATGACGCCCGCCTGGCGATAGCGACCCGTGAGGTCGCCGTCCTCGGTGTCGACCACGCCGCGGGCGAACCTGCTGCCATAGCTGCGCGGCCATCCGGCCACCGGCATGCCCAGGTCCTTGATCAGGAACGGAACGCCCTTGAACGGGCCATCCGGCAGCGGCCCTTTGGCCCGGTCGCGGGCCTCGTCATAGGCCTTGTGGACCACGGCGTTGAGGGTCGGGTTGTGGCGCTCGACCCGCGCGATGGCGGCGTCCACCAGCTCCAGCGGCGTCACCTGCTTCTTGGCGACCAGGGCGGCGAGCGAGAGGCCGTCGTGTTCGGAATAGTCGTCGATCGCCATGTCGCCCTTACCTTTGACCGCCGGAGAGGAATGCGAGTTTTTCGACCGGGGCGAGGCCGGGCGCCTCGCGTTTCAGGGCCGCGAAGGCGCCGTCGGCGGCGTCCAGCGCCTGGTCGATATCGGCCTGGCTCATCGCCGCGCAGAGGAACATGTTGTGCCAGGGGTGCATGTAGACGCCCCGCGCCAGCATCGCCGAGGTCCAGCAGAAGCCTTTACGCAGGTCGGGGTCGTCGTCGAACAGATAGAGCGGCATCTGGGTCGGGCCAGAACAGCGCAGGCCAAAGCCCGCCGCCGCGGCCCGTTCGACCAACCCGGTCGCCAGGCGGTCGCCGAGCGTCTCGATGCGTTCCAGATAGTCGGTGTCGCGGACCAGGCGCAGGGTTTCCAGCGCGGCGGCCATGGGCGCGGCCTGGAACCAGAACGAGCCGGTCACATAGATCGAGGCCGCCGCGGCGCGGGCCTTCTCCGACCCCATCAGGGCCGAGATCGGATGGCCGTTGGCGATGCATTTGCCCCAGGTCGAGAGGTCGGGTTCGATCCCGAGCAACGACCAGGAGCAGTCGCGGGCCATCCGAAGCCCGGCGCGGACATCGTCGACGATCAGCAAGGCGCCGGTCTGGTCGCACAGTTCGCGCGCGCGGCGGGCATAGGCGGGGTTCGGCGGCGCCTGATCGATGAAGGCGTCATGCTTGAAGGGGGCGGCGAAGATCGCGGCCAGATCATCGCCCGCCCTGGCGACGGCGGCCTCGAGGCTGGCCACGTCGTTGTAGTCGCAGAAGACCTGATAGGCGCGGTCGGTGTCGGTGGTGCCGCCAGGCCGCGGCGTGCACCAGGGGGCTGCGCCATGATAGGCGCCCTTGGCGCGAATGATGGTCTTGCGCCGCGTGTGGGCGCGGGCGGTCATCAGCGCCATGGTGGTGGCGTCCGTACCGTTCTTGCAGAACATCGCCCAGGCGGCGTGGGTCACCAGGGCGGTCAGTTCCTCGGCCAGGCGGACCATCAGTTCGGTGGGGCCGGTCAGGGTGTCGCCGAGCCCAAGCTGGCGGACATAGGCCGCGTCGATCTCCGGGTTCGCATAGCCGAACAGGTTCGGCCCGTAGGCGCACATCAGGTCGAGATAGCGATGGCCGTCGACATCCCAGATGTGGGCGCCTTCGGCCTTGGCGAAGAACTGGGGATAGTCGTCGGGCAGCAGGCCGACCGCCTGGTGTCCGTACATGCCGCCGGGGATCACAGCCTCGGCGCGCGCCCGCAGCGCGCGGTCCAGGCGGTTGGGACGGTCCATAGGATTCTCCACCGACGAAGGCCAGATCGTGACCTTACGCCGAGATGGAAATCCGGCAACCGGCAGTCGTGGTCCCGGCTAGAACATCCCGACCAGGGTGGCGAAGAAGGCCACCACCGCCGCGACAATCGCCTTGGACAGCGCCGCCAGCACCAGGATCGAGAGGATGGCCGTGACCCAGCCGATCAGGGCCGCCACCCCGTCCCGTTCAGCGCCGCCGATCGCGAAGGCGGCGATGGCGAAGGAGGGCAGCATGTTGCCGAACGGGATGGGCAGAAAGACGATCAGCGA
Organism: Phenylobacterium sp.; assembly: GCA_040391295.1. Classification (GTDB taxonomy): domain Bacteria; phylum Pseudomonadota; class Alphaproteobacteria; order Caulobacterales; family Caulobacteraceae; genus Phenylobacterium. Next base: position 16,558 of record JBEBYB010000031.1, read on the forward strand.
AAGGATGAAGCACAGTGCGCCCACCAGCCGGTCGCCCATCGGATTGTACATGAAGGTCAGGCGCGGGCGCAGCCGGCGCTCCAGCCGTTCCAGGTGAGGCTTCAGCTTCGCCGTCAACGACCGGAAGTCGGACATGCTCATGGTGCGCGCGAGCAGCGCCTTGGGCAGCCAGAGCGTCTTGCGACCCATGGTCCACTGGGCGGTGATGAAGATCAGCGGGGCGCCGAGCAGGGCCGATACGCCGGGCGGCATCGGCAGCACCAGCGGCGCTGCGAACACGAACATCAGGGCGCCGAACGCACGATCGCCGAAGGTGTCGAGCAGGTCGCCGACCGACACCTCGCGTCCTGGGCGAGCCCCGATCTGGTCGAGGAGTTCGGAGACGCTGGCGGCTTTGGTGTGTTCGGACATTTCAAGCTGGGCGCTAACACGGCGGGGCGCCCTAGCGGAAGTTAAAGCACCGCAACAATGGCGAGAACGGTCGGGAAAATTGCGACCGACTCGGACTAGGCAGGTTTCGATCATGTCCCAGCCCGTACGCCTTGGTCTCTTCTATGCGGCCCTGTTCGTCGGCACGGGGGCGAGTTCTCCGTACATTCCCGTCTGGTTCGCCTCGCGCGGACTTTCCGGCGCCGAGATCGGGCTGATTCTGTCAGCGCCGATGTTCGCCCGTGCGGTGAGCGCGCCGGCCATCGCCATGTGGGCCGACAGCTTCGCGCTGCGGCGCACGCCGCTGATCCTGATGGGGCTGGCGACCGCGCTGGCCTACGGATTGCTCGCCGCGCCGTTCGGCTTCGCCTGGTGGTTCGGGATCTGGTTCGTGGCCAACACGATCCTGTCGACCATGATCCCGCTGACCGATGTGATCGTCCTGGGCCGGGCCCGGCGTGAGGGTTTCAACTACGGCTGGCCACGGGGGATCGGATCGGTGGCCTTCATCGTCGCCAATGTCGTCGTCGGCCTGCTGCTGGCGAAGTTCTCGCCGGAGCTGGTGCTGGTCTGGATCACCGCGGCGGCCATGCTGGCGGCGGGGTGCGCCCGCGGGCTGCTGCCGCCCGATCCGGTGCGCGAGGGCGGGGCGGGGAGCCGGCTGGCCGAGCGGCTGGCGGGCCTCGGCGACCTGCTGAAAGACAAGCATTTCATGCTGGTGGTGGTGTCGGTCGGTCTGATCCAGGCGGCCCACGCCTTCTATTATTCGTTCTCGATCCTCTCCTGGAAGCAGCAGGGGCTGCCCGAGAGCATGACGGGCCTGTTGTGGGGCCTGGCTGTGGCGGTCGAGGTCGCCTTCATGTGGTTCATGGAGCCGTGGCGGCGGCGGATCGGGCCGCGCAACCTGCTGATGATCGGCGGCGGGGCGGCCCTGGTGCGCTGGACGGTGCTCTCGTTCGCGCCGCCCCTCTGGGTGGTCATGCTGATGCAGGTGCTGCACACCTTCACCTATGCGGCGACCTTCCTGGCTTCGTTGCAGCTGGTCGAGCGGCTGTCGAGCCCGGCGAACGCCTCGGCGGCGCAGACCATCAATTCGGCGCTGTCGGGCGGGTTGTTGATGGGGGCGGCGACCATCGGGTCGGGCTGGTTGTTCGACGCGGTGGGAACCAAGGGCTACCTCGCCATGGCGGCGATGTCGGCGCTGGGCCTGGTCGGGGCGCTGCGGCTCTACGGCGTCCGGCGCCTCGACGCCTGACTTCCGCCACGACAGCCTTGCGGGCATTTCGGAAGCGGCGACTATGGCCGCAACCAGATCGTAGGGAGTGATGACATGCGGGCCTTGGAAGTCGCCGCGCCGTGGGGCGCCGATGCGTTGAAGGTCGTGGATCGTCCCGATCCGTCGCCAGGGCACGGCGAGGTCCTGGTGCGGATGAAGGCGGTGTCGCTGAACTATCGCGACATGCTGATGATCAACGGCATGTACAGCCGCGGCTCGGCCACGGCGGGCGGGGTCATTACGCCGTTCTCGGACGGCTGCGGGGTTGTCGAGGCGGTGGGCCCCGGGGTGACGCGGGTGGCGGTCGGCGACCGGGTCGCGACCCTGTTCTTCCAGAACTGGACTTCCGGCCGGCCGACCTTGGAGAAGCTCAGCTCGGCGCTCGGTTTCCCGGTGCCCGGCGCGGGCCGTGAACTGGCGACCTTCAGCCAGGAGGGGGTGTCCAAGGTCCCCGATTTCTTGACCGACCAGCAGGTGGCGACCTTGCCCTGCGCGGCGCTGACCGCCTGGCGCGGGTTGTTCGAGGATGCGCGGCTGGAACCTGGCGACACGGTGGTGTTGCAGGGCACCGGCGGGGTCTCGATCTTCGGCCTGCAGTTCGCCAAGGCGGCCGGCTATCGGACCGTGATCACGTCGTCCTCCGACGAGAAGTTGGCCCGCGCCAAGGCCATGGGGGCCGATACGCTGATCAACTATCGAACCACGCCGGACTGGTCCAAGGCGGTGCGCGAGGCGACGCATGGCGTCGGCGCCGACTTCGTCATGGAGGTCGGCGGGGCGGGCACTATTCAAGAGAGCCTGAAGGCTGTGCGGATCGGCGGCCACATCGCCATCATCGGCGTGGTGGCCGGGGCGGGCGAGGGCGTGAACCCTGGCGTCCTGATCGGCAACAGCGCACGGCTGCAGGGGCTGTCGGTCGGTTCGCGCGAGATGTTCGAGGCGATGTGCCGCGCCATCGAACTGCACCAGATCAGTCCGGTGGTGGACAAGGTGTTCCCCTGGACCGAGGCCGCCGCCGCCTTCGCCGCCATGCAGGGCGGGGAGCATTTCGGAAAGATCGTCCTGCAGTTCTGACCTTTGCTTAGGGAGGTCCGGCCTTAGTCGGGGCGGTGGGCTGCATCGTCACTCGCGCCACCAGGTGCTGTGCTTCGTCGCCTGTGGGGGTGTCCGGGACGTCGGCGCTCAAGGTGACGTCTCGAATCCCGTGGGCGCGCAGCCGCTCGCCGACGACGGCGGCCCGGGCTTGAGCGACGCGCAGGTCGGCCGGCCGCCGGCCACGGGGATCGGGGCTGGCGCTGCCCTCGACCTTCGCTGCGGCGGCGCCCCAACGGGTCAGGACCCAGCCTATGGCGTCGACCAGCGTGGCGTTCTCCGGGGACAACGAGGTCGAGCCATAGGCGAACCGCACCTCGGGCAGGGGCGCGAGCGGCGGGATCAGCGCGATCGGGGTTTGCGGCATGAAGCGTTGGGCGGCCTGCTCCACGGCGAAATAGTCCTGCAGGTCGCCGGCATTGTTCATTGTGAAGGCCACGGTCAGGCCAGAGCCGCGCTTCTCGATGGACTGAACCTCGCCAATGGTCCCGAGCATGGCGCGCAGCCGCTGCTCGGGGCTGGCGGGCGGCCTGGCCGTCAGGGCGCCGCTAGTGAGATCGGCTGTACCTTTCGCGGTCAGGATCTGTTCGATCTCCACCTTGGCGCCTGGATCGAGCTGGCCGGCCACCTGGGCTTCGGCGCCCAGAATGTACCTGCGCGTGACGACGACGGCCTGAACCTGTGTCGCGCCCTTGTCCTGGGCCTCGACCTTGAGTTCGGTGATGTGCGGGGAGGCGTCGGCGAAGGTTTGGTTGATGGCCCCGCGCGCCCGGTTGGTTTCCCGCGTCTCGATGACAATGCCCTGCAGGGAGAGGGCGAGCGGAATGCAGAGCGCCACCATGACTCCGACCAGAGCCGGGGTTTCCCAGGCCGCGCCGGTTTGGCCCACGGACCTGAAGCCGTAGCGGCGGGCGACGCCGAAGACCGCGACGAGGATGGCCACGACATTGGTCAGGAACAGCAGCAACGCGCCGCCGGCGATATCCCAGGCGGCGGTCGCCAGCCCGTAGCCGACCACGGCCAGGGGCGGCATCAGCGAGGTGGCGATGGCGACCCCGGCGATCGCGCCGCCTTTGCGATTGATGGAGAGATAGGCCCCGACGAATCCTGACAGCAGGGCGACGACCAAATCGAGCAGGGTGGGCCGGGTTCGGGCGAGAATCTCGGGCGTCACGTCCTTGAGCGGCGAGGCCCAGACAATGATGGTCGAGGCCAGGACCGATAGAAACGCGCCGATGGCCAGGGTGAGGGCGGCCGTCCGGAATCTGCGCGGATCGACGCGCGCCAGGGCCATGCCCATGGAGACGATCGGCCCCATCAGCGGCGAGATGAGCATCGCCCCGATGACTACCGGAGCCGAGGATTGCAGCAGTCCAAGGGCGGCGATCCCGCAGGCGCTGAACAGCATGAAGCCGTAGGCGTTGGTCAGCCGGCCGGCGTCGTGGATCTCGGCCTCGACCATGCTGCGGTCGCCGTCGCTCAGCAGCCGGGCCGGCGACTTCAGCGCCGAGGTGGCGAACTCGCGTAGGGTATGGAGCATCAGGCCACCTCGACCGCAGCGCAGACCCCGAGGGTAGGGTCGCTGTTGGCGATCGTGCCACAGATGTGCTGGCCTTGGCGCCAGCTTGGCCTGATGCGAGTCATCGGACGGGTGACTTCCCAGAGCGCACAAAAGCCCGTGACCGTTCGATTTATGCTCACGCTTTGGGGTTGTGCGGCTCGGCGGTTGCCCGTAAGTCGCCCCCAAACCCTGTTAGAATAACGCTTTGATGAGGTCGCCCAATGAAATTCACCAGCCTGGACGACTGTCTCAATAGCGTCGCAGCCCAGAATGAAGGGCAGCCCGAGTTCCTCCAGGCCGTCACCGAGGTGATGACCAGTCTCTGGCCGTTTATCGAGGGCAATCCCGTCTATGGCGAACACGGCCTGATCCACCGCCTGGTGGAGCCGGAACGCACGATCATCTTCCGCGTGCCGTGGGTGGATGACAAAGGCCAGGTTCAGGTCAATCGCGGCTTCCGTATCCAGCACAGCTCGGCGATCGGCCCGTTCAAGGGCGGGATTCGCTTCCACCCCACGGTGAACCTGTCGGTCCTGAAGTTCCTGGCCTTCGAGCAGACCTTCAAGAACGCCCTGACCACCCTGCCTATGGGCGGCGGCAAGGGTGGATCGAACTTCGACCCCAAGGGCCGCAGCCCCGGCGAGATGATGCGCTTCTGTCAGGCCTTCATCATCGAACTGTATCGCCACATCGGCGCCGACACCGACGTGCCGGCCGGCGATATCGGGGTGGGCGGCCGCGAGGTCGGCTACATGGCCGGCATGATGAAAAAGCTGACCAACCGCGTCGACAGCGTCTTCACCGGCAAGGGCCTGAGCTTTGGCGGGTCGTTGATCCGGCCCGAGGCGACCGGCTACGGCACGGTCTATTTCGCCGAAGAGATGCTGAACCATGGCGGCCGCTCGATCGAGGGCCAGCGGGTCTGCGTTTCCGGCTCCGGCAACGTCGCGCAGTATGCCGTCGAGAAGGCCATGCACATGGGCGCCAAGGTGGTGACCGTCTCGGACTCCAGCGGCACGGTGATCGACGAGGACGGCTTCACGCTCGAGAAGCTGGCCGAGCTGATGGAGGTCAAGAACCATCACTTCGGCCGCGTCTCGGACTACGCGGCCAAGCTGGGCCTGCGGTTCGAGGCGGGCGTCCGGCCCTGGCACGTGCCCTGCGACGTGGCGCTGCCCTGCGCGACACAGAACGAACTGGACGGTCACGACGCTGAAAATCTGGTGGCCAACGGCGTGATCTGCGTGGCCGAGGGGGCGAACATGCCCTCGACCGCCGACGCGGTGAAGGTGTTCGAGGAAGCTGGCGTACTGTTTGGCCCGGGCAAGGCGAGCAACGCCGGCGGGGTGGCGACGTCGGGCCTGGAGATGAGCCAGAACGCCATGCGGCTGTCGTGGCCGCGGGAAGAGGTCGATCAGCGCCTGCTGGAGATCATGCGCGGCATCCACGCCTCGTGCCTGCGGTACGGCAAGCGGCCCGACGGCACGGTCAGCTATGTCGACGGCGCCAATATCGCGGGCTTCGTGAAGGTCGCCGACGCCATGCGGGCGCAGGGCGTCATCTGATCAGGACCTGGACGGGGCCTAACGCCCCGTCCAGCGTTCCCTAGATCGAGTAGTCGAGTTCGCCTTCGAGCCAGGCGACGATGCGCTCGGCAGCTTCCGTCGCCGACATGGCGGTGGTGTCGACGGTGATCTCGGCGTGTTCCGGCGGCTCATAGGGGCTGTCGATGCCGGTGAAGTTCTTCAACTCCCCAGCGCGGGCCTTCTTGTAGAGGCCCTTCACGTCGCGTTGCTCGGCGACCGCCAGCGGCGTGTTCACATAGACCTCGACGAAGTCGCCCTCGGCCTGGAGATCGCGGGCCAGCCTGCGTTCGGCGCGGAACGGCGAGATGAACGAGACCAGCACGATCAGGCCGGCGTCGACCATCAGCTTGGAAACCTCGGCCACCCGGCGGATGTTCTCCACGCGGTCCTCGTCGGTGAAGCCGAGGTCCTTGTTCAGGCCGTGGCGGACGTTGTCGCCGTCGAGCAGATAGGTGTGGCGGCCGTCGGCGTGCAGGCGCTTTTCGACCAGGTTGGCGATGGTCGACTTGCCCGAGCCGGAGAGACCGGTCAGCCAGACGACGCGGCCGCGTTGACCCTTCAGCGCCGCACGGCTGGTCTTGTCGACGTCCAGGGCCTGCCAGTGGATGTTCTGGCTGCGGCGCAGGGCGAAGTGCAGCATGCCGGCGCCGACCGTGCGGTTCGAAATCCGGTCGACCAGGATGAAGCCGCCGAGGTCGTGGTTGTCGGCATAGGCGTCGAAGGCGATCGGCGCGTCCAGCGACAGATTGCAGACGCCGATCTCGTTGAGCTCCAGCCGCTTGGCGGCCAGGTGCTCCAGCGTGTTCACATTGATCTTGTATTTGGGCTCGGTGATCTGGGCCGAGACCGTCCGGGTCCCGAGCTTCAGCAGGTAGGGGCGGCCGGGCAGCATGGCCTCGTCGTCCATCCACACCACCGTCGCCTCGAACTGATCGGCGACGGGCGGCGGGGTTCCAGCCTCGGCGATCACGTCGCCGCGCGAGATGTCGATCTCGTCGCTCAGCGTCAGGGTGACCGACTGTCCGGCGACGGCCACGTCGAGGTCGTCACGGAAAGTGACGATGCGTTCGACCGTGCTTTCGCGGCCCGAGGGCAGGGCCTTGATCTTGTCGCCCGGCCGGATCGTGCCCGAGGAGATCAGGCCCGAGAAGCCGCGGAAGTCGAGGTTGGGGCGGTTGACCCACTGCACCGGCATGCGGAACGGCTTGTCCCGCAGGTCGTCGTCGACCGGCAGGGTTTCCAGCAGCGGCATCAGGGCTGGGCCGTCGTACCAGGGCGCAGCGTCGCTTCGGGTGGTGATGTTGTCGCCCTTCAGCGCCGACATCGGGATGGCGGTGAACTGCTTGATGCCGATCTGGTCGGCGAAGTCGCGATACTCGGCCAGGATGGTGTCGAAGACCTCCTGGCTCCAGCCGACCAGGTCCATCTTGTTGATGGCCAGGACGACGTGCCGAATGCCCAGCAGGCTGACGAGGTACGAGTGCCGACGCGTCTGGGTCAGCACGCCCTTGCGCGCGTCGATCAGGATGATGGCGGCGTCGGCGGTCGAGGCGCCGGTCACCATGTTGCGGGTGTACTGCTCGTGGCCGGGGGTGTCGGCGACGATGAACTTGCGCTTGTCGGTCGAGAAGAACCGGTAGGCGACATCGATGGTGATGCCTTGCTCGCGCTCGGCGGCCAGGCCGTCGACCAGCAGGGCGAAGTCGATATCGCCGCCCTGGGTCCCGACCCGCTTGCTGTCGGCCTCAAGGGCCGCAAGCTGGTCTTCGAAGATCATCTTGCTGTCATAGAGCAGGCGGCCGATCAGCGTCGACTTGCCGTCGTCCACCGAGCCGCAGGTCAGGAACCGCAGCAGGCTCTTGTGTTCGTGGGCCTTGAGATAGGCCTCGATGTCGTCGGCGATGAGGTCGGATTGGTGGGCCATCAGAGTTTCCCCCCCAAGATCCTCCCCCCCTGGGGGAGGTGGCGCTCGGAGCGCAGCGAAGAGTGACGGAGGGGGATCGCGGCGGTGGAGGGCGAATTGGCCCCCCCCCCCCCCGCGCGGCCCCCCCCCCCCCCGCGGGGGGGCCGCCCCGGGGGGGGGGGGGGGGGGCAGACTATGCCCCCCCCGAGATGTTATTCCCA
>JBEBYB010000032.1:0-21811 GCA_040391295.1 Phenylobacterium sp.
GGGTCTTCCCAGTTGAAGGTCTTGGGCTGGTCGCCGGTGTCGAGGGCCATCGCGCTGGTCTCCATTCGCTTTTGGCGGGCTATGACGCGCTAGTTTACGCGGCGCTGAACGGCGCGGCGCGCGAACGTATCGATCCCATTCTCGAAACGTCCGGTTGCCTGCTATTCCTTCGACAGCGGCCAGGATGAGTGTTCGACGCGATCCTCTCGCGCGTCGAACGCCGCCAGGCCGTCAGCCGACGTCTTGGGCGGGGGGCCGCGTCACCGGCCAGCAAACCGCGGCGCGCGTTTTTCAACGAACGCCTTGGACGCGGCCTTGTGATCTTCGGTCATCATCGTCCGCACCATGTTCACGGCCTCGACGTCGAGTACGTCGTTCAGCGTGCCCTGGTCGGCGGCGTTCAGATTCTTCTTCATATAACCCACCGCGATCGTCGGCAGGTCAGCCAGTCGGCGGGCCATGGCGCCGGCCGTCTGAGCCAGCTCCGACGCCGGCACAGCCCAGTTTACGATGCCGAGCGCCGCAGCGTCCGCGCCAGTGATCACGTCGGCCAAGAAATAGAGTTCGCGCGCCTTCGCCGCGCCAACAAGATGGCTGAGAAAATAGCTGCCGCCATAGTCGCCGGAGACGCCCACCTTCGAAAACGCCGTGGTGAGCTTGGCCTCGGCGGCGGCGATCCGAAGGTCGCAGGCCAGGGCTATGGACAGGCCCGCGCCGGCCGCCGCACCCGGGATGACCGCCAGGGTCGGTTTGGGCATTTCATGGAGTATGCGGCTGAGATCCATGCCGGTGCGGAGGGAGTGCAGCTTCTGCTCGAAGCTCGCCCCCCCTCCGCTGTCGCTGGCGAAACCCTTGACGTCGCCGCCGGCGCAGAACGCGCCGCCCGTGCCGGTCAAAACCACAGCTCGAACGTTGGAATCGCCCGCCAGTCGCAGAGCGGCTTCGGACAGCGCGGCCAGCATTTCGCCCGACAGGGCGTTGCGTGCTTCCGGGCGGTTCATGGTCAAGGTGGCGATTCCGTCTTCCACCGTCTCGATCAATTGGCCTGTCATCGTCTCCGTTCCTCTGGTGTCGAGTTTCAGCTGTCCGGCGCGATCAGGCCGTCAGCAGACCTTCCAGCCGCCGACGGATGATCACCTTGGCATCGTTCATGATCCGGTCGATCAGTTCCTTCACTGTCGGGACGTCGTGGATCAGTCCCGCCACCATGCCACAGCTCCAGGCTCCGGCGTCCATCTGGCCCTCGTGCAACACCAGCCGGCTCTGGCCGCCAGCTACATATTGCCTGATATCGCCGATGGTGGTTTCCGCGCCTCTCTCGGCCTCGATCCGCAGCACTTGTTCGACGGCGGCGTTGAGTAACACGCGCTCGGTATTGCGCAGCGGACGCATGACCAGCCGGGTTTGCAACTCGTCGGCGTCCACCAAGGCGCGCTTGACGTTCTCGTGCACGGGCGCCTCGCGCGTGGCGATGAAGCGGGTGCCCATGTTCATGCCCTCGGCGCCCAGCGCCAGCGAGGCCACTAGGCTGCGGGCGTCGGCCATGCCGCCGGAGGCGACGAAGGGGATCTTCAGCTCTTCGGCCGCGCGTGGCAGCAGGATCATGTTGGGAATATCGTCTTCGCCGGGGTGGCCGCCGCATTCGAAGCCGTCAACGCTGACCGCATCGCAACCGATGGCTTCCGCCTTCAGCGAGTGGCGCACCGAGGTGCATTTATGGATCACCTTGATCCCCGCCGCCTTCATGCGAGGCATGTGCTCCTGCGGGTTGCGGCCGGCCGTCTCCACCACCCTCACGCCGCCCGCTATGATGGCGTCGATGTATTCAGGATAGGGCGGCGCCTGGAAGCTGGGCAGAAAGGTCAGATTCACGCCGAATGGCTTGTCGGTCATCTCGCGACAGCGCGCGATCTCGTTCGTTAGAGCCTCCGGCGTCGGTTGGGTGAGCCCGGTGATGATCCCGAGGCCGCCGGCGTTCGACACCGCTGACGCCAGTTCGGCGTAGCCGACATGGTGCATGCCGCCCTGGATGATCGGATGTTCGATGCCGAAGAGTTCGGTGATCCTGGTTTTCATGTGCCTCGCCTTGAAGGAGCGTTCGTGTGCGATCGGTCTCCTGGCCGCATTGGCCAGGGCGGTCGAGCTGGGCCTAGATGGTTTTGAGTTCGCTGGTGAGACGCTGGCTGGCCAGCCAGAAGAACACCGCCGGGACAATGCCCAGGCCTGCGGCCCCGGCCAGTACCCATCGCACGCTCTGGTCGCCGGCCAACGGTTGCACGGCGTCGGATAGCATGCCGAAGAACAGCGGTCCCAAGCCCAGCCCGATCAGATTAATGACAAACAGGATGATAGCTGACGCCATGGCGCGGGCAGGGGGGCTCACCAGCCGCTGGGCGCAGGAGAAGGTTGGGCCATAGAAGAGGTTGTTGGCGACGGAGGGCAGGAAGATCAGCACCAGGGCGATCCGCCAGTCGGCCTGGAGGTAACCCGCCACCAGCAGGGGGGCTCCTAGGGCCATGCCGATGATCGGCGCAGCGAGCACACGGCGCGGGTCTTTGGCGCCGAAGCGATCGGCGAAGTAGCCCCCCAGGAACATTCCGATCGCCCCGGCCACGCCCGCGGAGATGCCCAGCCACAGACCCACCTGGCCCGGTGACAGATTGTGTGTGCGGATAAACAGGATCGCCTGCCAGACGGTCTTGCCGTAGCCGAGAAAGGCCACGAAGGAGGCGGCGATGGTGATCAGGATGAAGGCCTTCGACGCGGCGACCTCAGCGACAGCCTCGCGGAACGACATCTGCGGCGGGGCGGGGGTCGCCAAGGCCAGGGCCCGTTTCTTGAGGACACGCCGAGGTTCCTTCAGGGTGGTCAAGAGCAGCACGGCGAAGATCAGGCCTGGCAGGCCGAGGACGAGGAAGGCGGATCGCCAGCCGTAGAGGTCGGTGAGCAACCCGCCCATCACCATGCCGAGCAGGCCTCCGATAGGGATGCCGATTCCGTAGAAGGCCATCGAGGAGGCGTGCTTCTCGCGCGGGACCATGTCCGTGATCAGCGAGTGCGCCGCTGGCGCGCAGCCGGCTTCGCCGACCCCGACTCCGACCCGCGCCAGGAGCAGTTGCACGAAGTTCTGCGCCAGGCCGCACATGACCGTCATCGCCGACCAGGCTGCAAGCGACGCCGCGATCAGCCAGCTTCGGCTGACCTTCGGATTGTCGGCGAGCCGCGCCAGCGGCAGGCCCAGGAAGGTGTAGAACAACGCAAACGCCAGACCGGTCATCAGTCCGATCTGGGTGTCGCTCAGGTCAAGATCGCGCTTGATGGACTCGGCGAGGATGTTGACCACTTGGCGGTCTAGGTAGTTCAGCGTCGAGACCAGCAGCAAGAGCCACATGGCGTAGCGTGTGTAGGTCGCTGAGAAGGGCGTCATCCCTGCCGTCGGGAGTCCTCCCGCAGGGGCGACGGCGGTGCTTTCGGTCATTTGAGTTCCTTCTCAGGCGCCGCATTTTTATAAATAGGAATTTCTGTTCGCATTCTTCTCGGTGCTCGTGGCCGTGTCAAGCGCTGGGAGTGGGAGGGGTGACTGGTCGCAGACGTCTCACTGACCGATGGGCGGGGCGCAGATAGACGTCTAATCGTGCGCGCGAGGGGCGCCGACGCAAGCCGCCGCCTCGAAAGCCCTGGCGGTGGAATTTCAAAAAATCACTTGATGAGAACCAGAATTATGGTTCCTATGTTTGCCTGGTCGGGAGCCGAGGCGCGCATTGCGAGTCGGCGAGGATGCGAGGAGAGGTCAGCATGCAATCGGTCGACGTGATGGGGAACGCCGTCCGCCTGCAAGGGAGGCTCCGTCCGACATCAATAGCGTGCAGCGCCGGCGGGCGGGACATCACCTTCGAGGCCCTCGACCGGCGGGCCAGCCGCATCGCCAACGGCCTGATCGCCGCCGGTTGTCGGCCCGGGGCCAGGGTCGCCGCCCTGACGCGCAACATCCCCGAGTTCATCGAGATTCTCTGCGGTTCGCTGAAGGCCGCCACGGTGCTGTTGCCGGTGAACTGGCGACTGGCGCCGGGCGAAGTTCGCTACATCCTCGAGCACGCGCAGGTGGAAGCGATGTTCGTCGAGGAGGACCTCCTGCCGAGCCTCTCGCAGTCGGCCGAAATCCTTGCGTGTGCACGCGCCGTGATCGTGGTGGGCAAGGGGGCTGCGCTTGAAGGCTACGAGGCTTGGTGTTCCAGGCAGTCCGGCGACGATCCCGTCGTTCCTGCGGAACCTGAGGATGTATTCATTCAGATGTACACCAGCGGGACCACGGGCATGCCCAAGGGCGTGCAGCTGACCCACGAGAATTACAACCGCTCCTTCGGGGCGATGGACCGGCACGAGTGGTCGCGCGCCCGCGCCGACGAGATTGTGTTCGCACCTGCTCCGTTCTTTCATGTGAACGGCGTCAACGGCTTGCTGCGCTGCCTGATTTCCGGTTCGCGCTTGATCACCGTCGACCAGTTTCGCCCCGCTCAGGTGGTCGAGATCTTCGAACGCGAACGGGTCACCCGCGCGGCCATGGCGCCGGCCATGTTGCAGATGTGCCTGGAGGTCCCGGGGATCGCCGAGCGCGACTTCTCCGCCCTGAGGCTGATCACCTATGGCGGCTCGCCAATCACCGAACGGGTGCTGGTGGAAGCACGCGACACCTTCAAGTGCGCCTTCGCGCAGGGCTACGGCATGACGGAGACGACCAGCGCGGTCTGTATGCTTGCGCCGGCCGACCACGCCGACGGGCGCGGGAAGCTGCAGTCCTGCGGTCAGCCCCTGCCAGGAATCGGGGTGAGGGTGGTGTCTTCCGACGGCGAGGCCTGCGCCGTGGGCGAGGTCGGCGAGGTCGTGGTTCAGGGCGGGGTTGTGACGCCGGGGTACTATCGTGACGGCGCCGCCACGGGCCGGACGATCGTCGATGGTTGGCTGTACACCGGCGATGCCGGCTACTTCGACGCCGACGGCTATCTCTACATCCACGACCGCGTGAAGGACATGATCGTCTCCGGCGGTGAGAACGTCTATCCGGCGGAGGTGGAGAACGCCTTGTTCCGGAATCCGGATGTGGCGGACGCCGCGGTGATCGGTGTGCCGGACGCCCGTTGGGGCGAGGCCGTCAAGGCGATTGTCGTCTTGCGCCCGGGGGCCGTCAGCGACGAGGCGGAGATCATCCGCCAGGTCCGCGAGCATATCGCCGGCTACAAGGCGCCCAAGAGTGTCGACTTTGCCGCCTCCATCCCAAGAAACCTCGCAGGCAAAATCCTGCGCCGCGATCTGCGCGAGCCCTTCTGGGCGGGCAAGACCCGATCCGTGAACTGACCCATGACTCCTCTGCGCGAACGAGCAATCCGGAACCCGACTCTATGAACCAGACTTCGCCCATTGTGCTCTCGGGGGTTCCCGGCTCGCCATACACCCGCAAGATGCTGGCGGTTCTTCGCTATCGCCGCATTCCCTACAAACTGATCCTTGCGTCGCACGACAATCTCGCCCAGCGGGGCGGCAAGTCTCTGCCGCGGCCGAAGGTCAGCTTGTTGCCGACCTTCTATTTCCCCGGCGAGGGGGGCGCGCTGGAGGCCGTGACGGACTCCACGCCGATCATCAGGCGTCTTGAAGCGGAGTACAGCCAACGTCATGTCAGGCCCGTCGATCCGGCGCTGGCGTTCATCGACGCCCTCATTGAGGACTACGGCGACGAATGGCTGACCAAGGCCATGTTTCACTATCGCTGGGCCTATGAGGAGGACGCCTATCATGCAGGCCGCATCCTGCCAGCGTGGACGCGGGGGCGCGGTTCGGACGCCGAACTGGAGGTCGCCGCCGACACCATCCGCTCTCGCCAGATCCCCCGGCTTCGGTATGTGGGATCGAACGAGACGACCCGCCCAGTGATCGAGGCCAGTTACCGGCGGTTCCTGGACGTGATGGAGGATCATCTGCGTTCGCAGTCCTTCTTCTTGGGCGGGCGACCGGGCGCCGGCGACTTCGCCATCTTCGGGCAACTCACCCAACTGGCCCACTTCGACCCCACGCCGTTGGCGCTGACGGCCGAACGTGCCCCCCGTGTCCATGCCTGGGTCGGCGCGGTGGAAGATCTCTCGGGCCTCGAGCCGGCCGATGACGACTGGTTCAACCTCGCCGATCTGCCGCCGACGGTCCGTGGCCTGCTCGGGGAGATCGGAAGGGTCTACGCGCCGCTCCTGCTGGCGAACGACCGAGCGGCCCGTTTGGGCCAGCCCGAGGTGGCGACGGAAATCGATGGCCTACCCTGGGTGCAGCAGACGTTCGCCTACCACGCCAAGTGCCTCGCTTGGCTGCGGGCTGAGTACCAGGCTCTGCCGCCAGCCAGCCGCCAAGTCGTCGATGCGACGCTCGCCGGCACCGGATGCGAGTTGCTGTTCGGCTGAAGTTGTCCCGCAGGGCAGGGGAGGGGAGAGACGATGGGGATTCTGGACGGCGTCCGCGTGCTGGACTTCGGGCGTTACATCGCCGGTCCCTACTGCGCGGCTCTGCTCGCGGAGTTTGGCGCGGAGGTCATCCGCATCGACAAGCGGGACGGCAGCGAGGACCGCTTTGTGTCGCCACTGGGACCTGGCCTGGACGGCGCGCTTTTCTCACAGATGAACCGGGGCAAGCGTTCCATTACACTGGACCCTATGAGCGAACCCGGCCGCGCAGTGGTCCGCCAACTGGTCGCTACTGCCGATGTCGTTGTCGCCAACCTGCCGCCGGCGACCCTGCGTGCGATGGGTCTTGATTACCAGAGCCTGAAGGCGGTGCGCGAAGACATCATCCTGACGACCCCTTCCGCCTATGGCCAGACCGGCCCACTCCGCGACCAGGTGGGGTTCGACGGGATCGGCCAGGTGATGTCGGGTGCTGTCTACCTGACCGGCCTTCCTGACCAGCCCTTCCGCGCGCCTGTGCCCTGGGTGGATTTTGGAACGGCGCTCCACAGCGCGGTGGGAACGCTGCTGGCGTTGATGGAACGACAGAAGAGTGGTCGGGGTCAGGAGGTGGCGACCTCCCTCTTGGGCACGGCGCTGGCCTTTATGAGTCCCACGCTCATCGAGCAGGCGGTTCTCGCCTCCAACCGCGCGCCCTTGGGCAATCGCAGCTTCGGGGCTGCGCCCGCAGATCTCTTCAGAACGCGGGACGGCTGGATCCTCATCCAGGTCGTCGGCCAGCCTCTGTTCCGCCGTCTAGCGCACTTGATCGACGAGCCTGGCTGGCTGGCTGATCCGCGTTTCGCTGACGATCTCTCGCGCGGCGACCATGGCGCGTTGATCAGCGCCCGCGTAGGGGAATGGTGCGGCGCGCGAGGCCGCGCCGAAGCGCTGGAGGCCCTAGGCGCGGCGCGAATCCCTGCTGGCGCCGTCCTCAGCCCTGCCGAAACCCTCGACCATCCGCATGTCCAGGCCATGGGCTTGCTGCAGCAGGTAAGGCACGCCGACGCCTCCCGGCCCACGCCGGTCGTCGGTGTGCCCATCTCCCTCTCGGCTAATCCCGGCATGATCGCCGGTCCTCCGCCCCGCACCGGCGAACACACCGAGGAGGTGCTTCGAACGCTTGGCTACGACGAAGCCAGTATGGCGAGCTTGCGCGCCGCGGGGGCGATCTAGGGGCGGCGGCCTTCTCAAGACGAGTGCGTCAATGTCATGACTTGAACCGGAATTCTTATTCCACTATGGTTTGTTTTATCGCAACCGGCTCGGCGGGCCCTCCGCCGGGAACAAGGTCGCGCAACAAATGGGGGAGCGATATGGACCGTCGTAGATTTGCGAGCATGTTGTTTGGCGGAACTGCGGTCACCCTTGTCCTGACGGCGGTGACAATATCGCCGGCGCGCGCGCAGGACGGGGTCGCCGAGGTGGAGACGATCATCGTCACCGCCAACAAGCGCGCCGAGGACATCCAGGATGTAGGCATGTCGGTCAGCGCAGCGAGCGGGGACTACCTGGAGAAGACCGGCGTCGCCACCGCGGCGGAATTCTCCCGCATGATCCCATCGGTCTCGATCACCCAGTCCAACAACAACCGTAACTCGACGGTCTACGTGCGGGGCATCGGCACCTCCGGCACCAACCCTGGGATCGAGGGCAGCGTCGGCATCTTCATCGACGGCGTCTATATCGTCGCCGCCGGACCCATCCAGTCCAACCTGCAGGATATCTCAACCCTGGAAGTCCTGCGTGGTCCGCAGGGCACGCTCTATGGCCGCAACACGCCGGTGGGCGCGATCAATATCACCTCACGCGCGCCTTCCCAGACGCCCGAGGCGATGCTCGCTCTGCGCATCGGCGACTATTCCGACAAGCAGATCAGCGGCTACGTCGGCGGCGGCCTGACGGAAACCCTGGCCGGGAGGCTTTCGTTCTGGGCTAACTCGCGCGACGGCTACGAGACCAATCTTTTCACTGGCGACGACGTGAACGGCGTCGAGCAGTACGGCGTGCGGGGCCGGCTGCAATGGCGGCCGCGCGACAACGTGACGGGCGACTTCATCGGCTACTTCACCCGTATGCGTTCGGAGTGCTGCACCCCCGAGACCTTGGATCCCAGAGGCCCCACCGGCATCGCCACCCCTGGCTTCCTTACGGCGACAGCGGCGCTGGGCCGGCCGTTCCGGAATTTTGACGATACGGACCGTGTCGTCGACGACGACAACCAAGGGCTGGACGTCACCCAGGCCTACGGCCTGTCGGCGAGCTTCAACTGGGACCTCGACAGCGGCCACACCCTGACCTCGATCACCGCCTGGAACGGCTACACGGATGATATCCGCTCACTGGCGGCCGACGGCCTTCCGCAATCCACCGCGTCCGGCAAGCAGTACCTGCGTCGGGAGGGCTACAGCGAGGAACTGCGGATTGCTTCCCCGGTAGAGCAGACCCTCAGCTATCTGGCGGGACTTTATCTGTTCTCGGAAAGCGCCACGTACGAGACCAGGCTCTCGCTGGGCGTCCACGCCAATCGCACCCTGCCCAACGGTCGCACCTTCCTGCCCACCGACGAGAGCAAGTTCTACTTCACCCAGAAAACACGGAGCGCCGCCGTCTTCGGGCAAGCGACGCTGAACGCCAGCGAGGCGCTGCGCTTCACCGGCGGATTGCGGTACAGTTGGGACGGCAAGGATGCGTTCTTCGATTCCGACGTCAACGCCACGGCCTCGCTTGCGGCTCGGACCGTCTTCGCGGTGAACCACCTCGGCGCCGTCGATCGGTCTGAGGAGAAACTCACCTGGTCGCTCGGCGCGCAGTATGACCTGTCGCCTGGCGTGATGGCCTATGCGATCGCGGCGACCGGATACAAGACTGGCGGCTTCAACGGACGCTCGGCCGCTGTGGGCGTGCCCGTGGACTTCGATGCGGAAAGCTCGCTGACCTATGAACTGGGGATCAAGTCGACCTGGCTGGACCGCCGCCTGCTGATCAACGCCGACATCTATCGAATGGACTTGGACGATTTCCAGGATTCCATCCTCAACCCAAAGACCAGCAGCGGCTTCATTGTCGCCAACGCCGGATCGCGCCGGGTGCAGGGTTTCGAGGCTGAGGCGCAGTTCCATCCGATCGCGCAACTCTCGCTGCGGGGCTCGGTATCCTACATGGATGCCGAGTTCACTGACTATCCGGCCGGCCAGTGCTATGCTGGCAAGGTCCCAGATGGGACCTTGCCAGGGACGTGCAACTACAACGGCCTCACCCCGTCCCAGAGTCCCGAGTGGAGCTGGAGCTTGGCTGGCCAGTGGGAGGCGCCGCTTGCTGACACAGGCCTGAACTGGTTTCTCAACGCCGACGTCAGCTATGTTGGCGATCGGCAGCTTGAGCCGACGCTTGGTCCGGGCTCCTTCCAGCCGGCGACAACTCTGGTCGGCGCGCGCATCGGCCTCACCTCGGACGGCCAGAACTGGCGGATGTCGCTGTTCGGCAAGAACCTGACAGACGAGGTCTACTTCGTTCAGAAGACACCTCAACCCCTCGCGGCCTTTATCAGCGGGGGCGGAACCAGTCAGGCACGCGGCTATGCCGGCTGGTATGGCGCTCCACGCACCTGGGGCATCGAGGTCTCCAAGAAATTCTAGCTCTTCTCCCCGACCTCGGGGCGCGTCCTGCGCGCCCCGCTTTTCGGGGCTGTCGCACAAAGCCCGGAACGCGGCGGCTCGGAGCTGTGATCGCGGCGTTTACGTTCGCCCAATTCCGGCGGCTCACGAGGCGGCCGCCGAAGGCCCGGACGGCGTTGACAGCCATCGCCGTGAACATCAATGTGAATAAAAATTCCGGTTCATTGAGGGGAGTCCATAGATGCGAAGTGTAGAACGCGGTCTTGGAGTGGTGGCGACGGGGATCGCCGCATGCCTGGCGATGATCTCGCCCTCGTGGGGCCAGGCGCCGGCCCATGTCCCGACCGAACGCACTCGGGTCGTGATAGGCCCGCCACGCGACGTGGTCTGGCAGTCGGGGCCGGAACGGTCGCCTGCCGGCAAGCGCAAGCCGAATATCATCCTTATTGTCGCCGACGACCTCGGCTACAATGACGTCAGCTTCAACGGCGGCGGCGTAGCGGGCGGTCTGGTCCAGACGCCCAACATCGACTCCATCGGGCACGAAGGCGTCAGCTTCGCCCAAGGCTATGCTGGGCACGGTACCTGCGCGCCATCTCGCGCGGCGCTATTGACCGGCCGTTATCCGACCCGCTTCGGCTTTGAATTCACGCCGGTGCCGCTGGCCTTTGCGCGCGCTGTGCGGGCGTTCAACTACGGCATACGCAACCCGGTCTATTTCGCCGATCGCGAGAAGGACATCATTCCGATGTCGGAGATGGGCGTTCCACCCAGCGAGATCATGCTGGCGAAACTGCTGCAGGATTCGGGTTATCACACGCTGCAGTTCGGCAAGTGGCACCTGGGCGAGTCGCCACAGTTCCGGCCGCAGAGCCGGGGCTTCTCCGAAAGCCTGGGCTTTATCGGTGGCGCTTCGATGTTCCTCCCGCCAGGCGACCCTCGCGGGGTGGAAGCGCGGCAGGACTTCGATCCTATCGACATAAATCTATGGAAGAATCTGCAGTTCTACGTCCGCAAGGACGGCGGCGAGGCCTTCGCGCCCAAGCGCTACATGACCGACTATCTGACCGACGAAGCGGTGAACGCCATCGCGGCCAACCGCAACAGACCGTTCTTCATGTACATGGCCTACAACGCCCCGCACACGCCTTTGCAGGCGACGAAGGAGGACTTCGAGGCCCTCTCGAACATCGCCGACCGGCGGACGCGCATCTATGGCGCCATGATCCGTTCTTTGGATCGCAATGTGGGTCGTCTGCTCGAAGCCCTACAGGAGCAGGGGCTGGAGAAGGACACCATCGTCATCTTCACCAGCGACAACGGCGGCGCCTACTACCTCGGGCTGCCGGAGATCAATCAGCCCTATCGGGGCTGGAAGCAGACCTTTTTCGAGGGGGGGATCCGAACGCCCTATTTCGTGCGCTGGCCGGGAATGATCCAGGCCGGGTCCGTCTTTCGCGCGCCGGTCTCTCACTTCGACATCTTCGCCACCGCGGCGGCGGTCGCGGGCGCCAAGCTGCCCGGCGACCGAGTCTATGACGGGGTGAACCTGATCCCCTACGTTCAGGCCAAGAAGCTCGGTCGCCCGCATGAGGTGCTGTTCTGGCGCACCGGGCCCTATCAAGTCGTTCGGGCGGGCGACTGGAAGTTGCAGGTCACGGAGCGGCCGGCCAAGGACTGGCTCTACGATCTGTCCGTCGATCCCACCGAACGCAACAATCTGGCCTTGGCTCAGCCGGCGAAGGTCGCCGAACTGAAGGCCCTTCTCGACGGCCACAACGCTCAGCAGGTCAAGCCCATGTGGCCCGAACTCGGGCAGTCGCCGGTGATGATCGACCACACCCTTGAAACACCCCAGGTCGAGAGCGACGAATACGTCTACTGGGGCAACTAGGTTCTCTGGCGCGGCGGGGAGGGGAGGTGTCCGTCCCCCGCCGTGTTCAGCGTATGAACAGGTCGGTGAAGCGGAATCAAAATTCCGACCTTTTCCTCTCTTGATTCAACGATTAAACGGGATTCAATAGGTCGATCGGCTAATCACTCTTGGCGGACCTTCTGCTCCGTTGCGGGCCCTCCGGGGTTGTGTCATGAGGGCGCGGCGGCCGTGATGCGTGACTCGGCATGTGGGATGGAAGGCGACAAGATTGGCGGCCCAGACCTCCGATATCGAAGACATCGACGGCGTTATCCCGGCCAACCAGACGCGAAGTCGCGAGGCCCAGGCGCGGCTCATGAAGGCCGGTGAGCAGGTGTTCGCACGCAAGGGTTATGACGACGCCCACGTCAGCGACATCGCCGCCGCCGCCAAATGCTCAATTGGCAGTTTCTACCGCCGCTTTCGTGACAAGGAGGCGCTGTTCCGCGCGCTGCATATGCGGTTCGCGCAGCGGATTGAAAACAACATGGAACGCTTCCTCGCCATGCCGGAATGGGCGGAGAAGCCGAGCTATGAAGTCTTGCGCAGCCTGGTCACGAACACCGCACGCGTGATCGAACGC
The DNA here is from genome assembly GCA_040391295.1 of Phenylobacterium sp. GTDB lineage: Bacteria > Pseudomonadota > Alphaproteobacteria > Caulobacterales > Caulobacteraceae > Phenylobacterium. Next base: position 12,595 of record JBEBYB010000032.1, read on the forward strand.
CACCCCGGCTTCTTCCGCGCCCTGTTCCAGCGCACCCTGGCAGGGGCAGCCTCGGCCTATGTCCCGGCGCTGCGCGCTGCGGATGATCGTTCCGGTCGCCTGCTCGCGGCGTTCCTCGTCAAACGCGGGGAGGGGCGGCCGACCGAACTCGAGGAGTCCTGCATCTTCGGCTTGCGGACCGTGGAAGCGGCGCTGATCCATCGCGGCCTGCGCTCAGAGGTTACCGGCGAGCGGGCTGGCACGCCCTTCGTAATCGAATCCCTGACCGAAATGCTGGCCGGCTACCTCGGCGTTCACCGAGTCTAGCGAGACCCGGCGCGACGATCGCTCGCGGGTATCAAGACGACCCTTGAAATGAACCGTAATTTCGGTTCACATATTGGGGCGGCAAGGGATGTCCCGGGCCGTCTTGATGCGTAGGGGAGGATGACTGTGCCTGTAGCCGCCAATCATGCGACGAGCGCCGACGCGCCGGCGACCTACATCCTCTATGGCGCCCACGCCTCGTTCTACACCGGTAAGACGCGTAGCTATCTGCGCAAGAAAAACATCCCCTTTATCGAGCGCCTACCCAGTCATCCGCGCTTCCGCGAGGTGATCAGCCCGACCGCCCGTTCGCGGCGCATCCCGATCCTGGAGACCCCGACCGGTGAAGTGGTGCAGGACACAACCGAGATCTTCGAGGTGTTGGAGCTGCGTTTCCCCGAACGGCCCGCCCTGCCGCCGGGGCCGGGCCAGCGGCTGGCTGCATACCTGATCGATCTGATAGCGAGCGAGGCGCTGAAGATCGCGTGGCACTTCCGCTGGAATTTCCAGGAGGCCAATTATCATTTCGTCTCGCGCGAGTTCGGTCGCAGCTTCCGGCCGCAGGGCACGGACGCCGAGCTTGACCACTATGGCGGCGTCGTCGCCCGGCAGATGGACAGTCACCGGGCGCGAGTCGGGATCACGCCGGACCTGTTCCCGGCCATGGAGGCGATCTACCTCGACCTGCTGGAGCAGCTCGAGGCGCACTTCACCGAACACCCCTACCTGTTCGGCGGCCTCCCCAGCGTCGGCGACTTCGGTCTGATGGGGCCGCTGTTCGGCCACTTGGGGCGAGACCCCTATCCGCTGCACTTGATGCAGCGCCGGGCGCCCAGGGTGTTCCGCTGGGTCGAGCATATGAACACCCCGGAAATCCGCTCGCCGGAGTTCTCCGAGGCGCCCCTGTCCTATCTGCCGGACGACGCGGTGCCGCCGGCCGTGGTCGAGCTCCTGCGCACCTTCATGGCCGACCATGCCGCCAGCTTCATCGAGACCGCCCGGCTTTGGCGCGACTGGGTGGCGCGGAATCCCGACAAGCCCCCTGGAACGTTGCTCTCCGACCAGGACGAAGACCAGCCGAGCCTGGGCATGGTTACAGTTCGACTGCGCGGCCGCCAGATGACTCACGGTGCGTCGGCCCACTCGCTGTGGGTCCTGCAACGCACCCTGCGCTGGCTGGCCGCCTTGCCGGCCGATCAACGCAGCGCCTGTGGCCGATTGGCGGCCGAGATCGGCGCCGATGATCTGCTGGCCATCGACCTCGCCCGCCCCTTGACCCGGGTCGGCAATCGTCTGGCCGTCGCGTGAAAGGAACCGCAGGATGATCGATCTGCACTTCTGGCCCACCCCTAACGGCTGGAAAATCACCATCATGCTGGAGGAGACTGGGCTTCCGTACCGGCTGACCCCGGTGAATATAGGCGCCGGCGACCAGCTCAACCCTGATTTTCTGGCCGTGTCGCCCAACGGGCGCATGCCCGCGATCGTCGATTCCGAGGGGCCGGAAAGCGCGCCGATCGCCATCTTCGAGACGGGCGCCATCCTGCAGTATCTGGGCGACAAGACCGGTCGTTTTTTCCCCGCCGCTCGGCGTGCCCGCTCGATGGTGGAGCAGTGGCTCTATTGGCAGTGCGCGGGTCTGGGGCCGATGGTCGGGCAGGCCGCCCACTTCAAGTATCAGAAGGAGAAGATCCCCTACGCCATCGACCGCTATGTCGGCGAGGCGCGGCGCCTATACGGCGTCATGGATCGCCGGCTCGGCGAGGCGGAATACCTGGGGGGCGACTATTCGATCGCCGACATCGCCACTTGGCCCTGGATCCGGGGCTACAAGATGCTGGACATCGACCTCGCGGAATTCCCAAATCTGCAAACTTGGTTCAAGCGGGTAGGCGCCCGCGAGGCGGTGGTGAGGGGCGCGAACATCGGCAAGGCCGATTTCGCCGAGCGCCAGAGGGCCATGCTCTCGCCGGAGGGCCGGGTATGAGCAGCGCCTATCGTATTTTCGGTTCGGAGATGTCGCCCTATTCGCTGAAGGTGCGATCCTGGTTCCGCTACAAGCGTGCGCCCCACCAGTGGGTGGCGCGCAACGCTGCGAGCGAGAACGAGTACAAGCGCTACGCCAAGCTCCCGATCGTGCCGGTGGTGGCCACGCCCGAAGGCCAGGGTCTGCAGGACTCGACCCCGATTATCGAGGCGCTGGAGCCGAAGTTTCCGGAGCCCTCCATCCATCCGCCGTCGCCAGAACTGGCTTTCCTCTCGGCGTTGATCGAGGAGTTCGGCGACGAGTGGGGCAACAAGCTGATGTTCCACCACCGCTGGTACGCCGATATCGACGCCCGCGCGTCGGCCCAGACCCTCGCCTGGTTGGCCTTGCCCGACGGCGGCAAAGAGCAGATCGCCGCGCAAGCGGCTGCGGTGCTGGCGCGGATGACCGGACGCGGCCACTTCGTGGGATCCAGCGACGCCACCGCGCCCCTGATCCGCGCGTATCTGCTCGAACTTCTGGACCTTCTCGAGCCGCACCTGGCGAACCGTCGCTACCTGTTTGGCGCGCGGCCGTCGTTCGGCGACTTCGGCTTGGCCGCACAGCTCTATGAGGCGTCCGTCGATCCCACATGCGGCAGCCTGATTCGAGGGCGGTCGCAGAACGTGCTCGACTGGTGCTACCGCATGCTTGAGCCTCGCGACGAGGGACCGTTCGAGAGCTGGGCCAGTCTGGCCGCCACGCTTTCGCCGTTGATCGCCTATGTCGGCCGCTACTTCCTGCCTTGGTCGGTCGCCAACGCCGCGGCGCTTGAAGCAGGCGAAGCGGAGTTCCGCGTCGACCTGCCCGGCGGCGCCTACGTTCAGCGGCCGCAGAAGTACCACGCCAAATCCCTTGCGGTCCTCAAGGCTCGCTACGCCGCCGTCCCGGAGAAGGCGAAACTCAACTCGATCCTCACCGAGACCGGCTGCCTGGAGACTTTGCGATGATCCGCCCCTTCACGCTCTACGGTTCGGAGATGTCGCCCTATTCGCACAAGGTGCGATCCTGGTTCCGCTACAAGGGAGCGCCCCACCGCTGGATTCCCAGCGGACCCGGGTCCAGCGACCCTGGATATCGCGGTCATGCGCGGCTGCCTATCGTCCCCACCCTGGTTTGGCCCGATGGCGAGAAAGCCGAGCAGGACTCGACGCCGATCATCGAGGGGCTGGAACCAAAGTATCCTGAACCAGCCATCCAACCGCCTGGCGTCCTGCTGGGCTTTCTTTCGACGTTGATCGAGGAGTTCGGCGACGAGTGGGGCAACAAGCTGATGTTCCACCTGCGCTGGTACGCCGACATCGACGTGGCGGCCTCGTCCGACCGGGCGGCGCGGCTGAGCATGACCGGCGCGGACGAGCCGTCCGTCGCCGCCCGCGCGATGGCGGTCCGAGAACGGATGGCGGACCGAGGTCGCTTCGTCGGCTCCAGCCCAGCCACCGCGCCGCTGATTTTTGACTACTTCGTCGAACTGCTGGACCTCCTGCAGCCCCACCTGGAGCGCCGCAGCTATCTGCTCGGCGCCAGGCCCTCGTTCGGAGATTTCGCCCTGGCGGCGCAGCTCTACCACGCAGCCTCCGACCCTACGGGCGGAGCTGTGACGCGGGCTCGCGCGCCCGCGGTGCTCGACTGGTGTTTCAGGATGGTCGACCCGCGCGACGAAGGTCCGTTCGAGGCGTTGACCACCTTAGCCCCGACGCTGGATCCGCTGCTGGCCTATATCGGTCGCTATTTCCTCCCCTGGTCGCAGGCTAACGCCGAAGCCCTGGCTCGCGGGGCCGCGGAGTTCTCCGTCGAGTTGGCGGGCCGTCTCTATGTACAGCCACCGCAAAAGTACCACGCCAAGTCGCTGGCGGCCCTGCGTGAGAAGTACCGATTGGTCAAAGACGATCGCGAGCTAGCCGCCGTCCTTGAGGTTGCCGGCTGTACGCCATTCCTGGCGCTGGAAGGGGACAGAGAGAAATGACCCGCCATCAATTCTGCACTGTCGAGCGCGAGGGGCGGCTGACCATCGTCACCCTAAACAGGCCGGAGATGCTGAACGCGCTGCATCTGGAAGCCAACCTGGAACTGGCCGAGGTGTTCGACGCCTTCGCCGCCGACCCCGAGCAGTGGATCGCCATCGTCACCGGCGCCGGGAAGGCCTTCAGCGCGGGCAATGATCTGAAGGCCACTGCTCAGCGTGGACGCACCCCCCTTCCGCCACGCGGCTTCGGCGGGATCACCCACCGGTTCGACCTCGACAAACCGCTGATCGCCGCCGTCAACGGCGTGGCCATGGGCGGTGGATTCGAGATCGCGTTGGCTTGCGATGTGATCATCGCGGCCGAGACAGCCGTCTTCGCATTGCCCGAGCCGCAGGTCGGTCTGGCCGCTTTGGCCGGTGGTCTGCACCGTTTGCCGCGAGAGATAGGAGCCAAGCGAGCGATGGGCATGATCCTCACGGGGCGCCGCGTCGGGGCCGACGAAGGACAGGTGCTGGGGTTCGTTAATGAGGTCGTAGCGCCGACCGAACTGATGGCGGCTGCGCGGCTTTGGGCCGGCCAGATGCTCGAACTCAGTCCGATGTCCATTCGCGCCTCCAAGCAGGCGGTGACCCGGGGGCTCGGCGAAGCCTCGGTGGCCGACGCGCTAGCCCGCCAAAACGCCTACCCGGCGGTGCAAGCGATGATGGCCAGCGAGGATCTGCGCGAGGGTCCGCGCGCTTTCGCCGAGAAGCGCCGGCCCCAGTGGACGGGGCGCTAGGCGTCTAGTCGACTTCGACCCGCAGGACCGTGCGGAAGCCAACATGGTCCGAGCCGGTGTCGGCAGGCCCAGCCTGCCGCGCCGGCGGGCGATAGCGGAAGCAGAAGTTGTCGGCGCACAGAAATGAACCGCCCTTGATGACATGTTTGCGCTCAGCCGGGTCGTCGGGGTCGTAGGCCGCACGCTCCACTGGGCCGACTGGATCGACAATCTCCGAGGCGGGCAGACCAGGTGCGTACCAGTCGCGCGTCCACTCCCAAACGTTGCCGGCCATGTCGTGCAGGCCGTAGCCATTGGCCGGGAAGCAGCCGACCGGCGCCACCTGCGCCTTGTAGCCATCTGCGCCGGTGTCCACCGCAGGGAACGGGCCCTGCCAGACGTTGGCCTGCGGCTTCGACGTATCCAACGGCTGGTCGCCCCACGTATAGGCGGCGCCCTGCAGCCCCCCGCGCGCAGCATATTCCCATTCGGCCTCGGTCGGCAGATCGCGGCCCAGCCACTGTGCGTAGGCCAGGGCGTCGGCCCAACCGATCTGCACGACCGGCAACGGACCCTTTCCCTGGATGGTGCTGTTTGGCCCCTGCGGATGTCGCCAGTTCGCGCCCTGGACAACTTGCCACCACTGGCCGGGATCGTCCCGGGTCTGGGTTTCGGAGACCACAAACACAATGGCCGACGGCTTGAGCTGATCGCCGCTGAGAGTCGGATAGGCCTTCGGATCCAATGGGCGTTCGGCCAAGGTTACATAGCCGGTGGCCGCCACGAAACGGGCGAAGTCGTCGTTGGTCACCTCGGTGCGATCGATCCAGAAAGACCCGACACGGGTTTTGCGGGGCGGGCCTTCCTCCTGTCTCGCGGCCGCCGCGCCCTGCACAAACTCTCCACCCTTAATAAACACCATGCTTTCCGTGGCCGGCGCGCGCGCCGGGACCGTGCGATCGGCGAGGCATGGCGCGGCAGACATGGTCCTCGCCTCCGCCAAGCTCGTGGGCGGCGCCGCGCCGCAGCCCGCTTGCGCCAGGGCGGCGCACAGCGTCACGCTCCAGGTCCAGCCGCGCGTCATGATGTTTCGCCCCCTCGTCGCTGATTGACTTTCGTTTCACCGCCGGCTGATGCGGCGATGCTGGCTATCGTTGGCGGCCATCCAGTCAAACGACGGCCCCTCGCCAGACGACGACAAGGTCCGTACGGTTTGGTCAATCCGCCCCTTAACCAGAATAATAATTCCTGTTCTATAGTTTTGATCGCGAGGCGCCAAGGGGGCTGTTCCATACGTTGTTGCATTGCGAGCCATTTCGGATCGTCTGGCCGACCGTATCAATCGTGTGTCGTTGCTAGCTGGCTTGTCTTTAGCAATGGCCGCGGCCCCTTCATGAATTCAGGTGGATACTCCGCTCTCCTCGCTTGTGCGGCGCCATCCGGAGCCGTGGTCGGAATAGCGCTCCCTGTTTTTCGTGCCCTCATCGCTGACCTTCGGCGCGGAATCGTTCGGCAATGCGCGTGGTTTGATGACCATGCCACTCGCTGTGGCGATCGCCGCGTCAGAGGGCTGTGGCGAACATGTAGTTCTCGGCGCCTTCCGAGTCGGCGCGCCACTTACTTTTCCAAATGTTCAAGGGCTCGTGGGGTTTTGTCATCCCCCGAGCCGGTGCTGCTCGAGTTGCGGAGGCAGTTCGGGGTGACCGCGATGTCGGCGATCCCAAGGTCGCGCGTCGGGCGGGTTGCCTGGAGAGGGGCCGAGCGCCCCTGTCTCTCGGCCGAAGCACTACTGATCAAGGCGAGCGCAGACGCTCAGGCGGCTGCTCGGCTTGAAGCCGTGGGCGCTGATCTGGAAAGTCGACGTCGTAGCGCACGTCGGCCGCCGGAAACTGGGGTGCTGCCCCCTTTTCGGTAACCCAACCAAAGCACAACCGGCCGTAGATCGAATCGATCTTGGCGGACTTGCCGATATTCGCGATTGGGGGCCGTAGAGGCCCTTACCCGCCTGCCGCCGGCTTCGTCGCCAGCACCGCCTGCTGGATGGCGACTGCGTCCTTCACGGTCACGGGGAGCGCCCCTGATGCGTCGCGGATTTCCGTCTCGTCGCCGCTGACTTTGGAGGCTTTCCAAGCGATGGCGTATAGGAGAAACGCGTAGGAATCGGCGGGGTCGAGGCTCTTTGCGAGCGCATTGGTCGCCTGCATATCCAGGAAATCAACATCGGCGATCTTGATCTGGTACTCGGCGGCTTTCCCTGCCTGACCCGTTACGCTTTTTGCGGCGTGGGCGGCGACTTGAGTGGCCACCTCTCCGCTCGGTGAACTATCTCCGCATCCGACCAGGACCAGTGCCGCCGACATCGTAAAAATCAAAGTGCGCATGAAATTCTCTCCCCTGCGGCCCTTCATCGGCCAGGGAGATCGGAGCGTCAAGGCGCTGGAGCCACCGGCTCGGCGCCCATCTTGTGGTTGTACTCGCCGCGAAGGACGCTTACTCTTCCGAGAATTGTTTGTGTATTTCTACTCAAGAGGGTGTCGATGCTTCCGCCACAGATGTCTGCTCGCGGCAATAAGCATATGGAGAATGTTCACAGGCCGTTGGGCACGAACCTGATCGCCACGATCAATGGGGCGGCCAATGGCGGTAATCTGGCGGCTGTGTTGGCGGCAAATCAGAACGCCGCCTTTACACTGAGCCAGTGTCTCACCGCCAACTTCAATAATGGCAATACTCCGATGTTGTGGGCTTACACAGATGTCGGTGGCAACATCGAGGTCAAGTTCGGGCACGATATGATGGTCAATAACGCCAATGGAGCGGGCCAGAGCAAGATTGGCCATGTCGCCTTAATGAATGCGGCGATTATCTCCGGGGAGATACATCCCGCCGGCGGCGCGTGGGAAATAGACAACAATTCCGGCGCATGGGGCGCGATGTCGGATCAGAACGGCAAGAGCACCATGCTGGCTACAGTCGCGCAGTTCATATCGCGAGATCCGTCGATGAACGTAAATGGTCGAAGGGCGTACTCTCGAAAGGACTGGAAAAGAGCAATCCAGCAGGTATTCCGCTGATGAACCGTGACGGCGACAATCAGCGATGCGCCGTCGGGCCTGGCGGGTGATCAACCGGCCCGGGCGCGTCCGCCATCTGGCGATAGGGCGCGCCCGGGCTGTCGAAGGCGGCGGCGGGCGATCGCTCACACGCCAATCTGGCCTTGTCGGTCCTGTCGATCAGCCTAGCTGATCGATGGTCAGGCCCCCGACGGGGTTGGCGCCAAGCACGCTGATTACTGTTCCGATGCCATGTTCGGTTAGCGGATTGGCGCTGCTGCCGGGAATCCGCAGGACATTGCCGTAATGGATGCCGATGCGGCTGACGAGATCGCCTTGCAGGCAGACGTTCACGCCCTTGACGACAGTAAAGGTCGAGGCGATGTCGCGGGCCGCCTGGACCGGGTGGCGAATGGCGCTGAGGACGGAACCCATGGCCCGCATTCCCAGGGCTAGGGGTTGGGCGTCAGACATGTTGCGCGAGGCGAACACCGCGACGCCCGGCGCATTGAAGGTCGCGAATTTGAAACCCTGACGGTTGGCCACGACCTGCGCGATGGCGCCGCCGAGCGAGTGGCCGGTGACCGAGACGTTCTTGACGGTCGCATACTCGGCGGCGAAGGCGTCGGCCGCCCCGAAGTGCCCGGTGTTCATGCCCATGCCGAGCTTGAGGTCGGAGGTGACGTCGTCGACGCTGCCGGTCGTGCCGCGGAAGGCCAGCACCGTCTCGCCGCCCTTGGTGAAGGCCGCGGCCTGAAAGCCGTTGAGGTGGCCGCTGCCGGCGCGGAAAGCGGTGCAGATCCATCCGTTCACGCGATTGGGATTGGTCTCGTAGGCCGCGTTGGCCAGGACGCTCAGGTCAAGGATCGAGCTCATTTCTTGGTTCCGTCGTTATCTTTGAGGTTGAGATGTTGGGCGGACCCGGCGAGCGCCGCCGGGGCTTGAACAATTGCGCTGGGCCTGGCCGGGGGCGGCATGGTGCGTCAGGCCGCCTGCATGCCGGTGAGGAGGGTCTTGAGGCGATCGGGCCCCTGGTGGCGGGCCTGGATGACGGCGCGGTTGTGTTCGCGGATATTGACCGGCGCTGCGAAGCCGGCCGGCGGGCGGG
>JBEBYB010000033.1:0-21810 GCA_040391295.1 Phenylobacterium sp.
CTGCGCACCCCGCTGAACGCCATCAACGGCTTCTCCGAGATCATGGTCGGCGAGATGTTCGGCCAGCTCGGCGACGCGCGCTACAAGGGCTACGCTCAGGACATCCTCTCGTCGGGCCAGCACCTGCTGGCGCTGATCAACGACATCCTCGACATGTCGAAGATCGAGGCCGGCAAGATGGCGCTGAAGTTCGAGCCGCTGTGGCTGGAGGAAGTGGCCGAGGACGCCGTGCGCCTGGTCCGCAACCGCGCCGAGGCCGCGGGCCTGGCCCTCTCCATCGAGTTCCCGCACCTGCCGGAGGTCGAGGCGGACTACCGGGCGCTGAAACAGGTGCTGCTGAACCTGCTCTCCAACGCCATCAAGTTCACCCCGCGCGGCGGCCGGGTGACGATCAGCGCCGAGGGCCGGCACGACCCGCTGGGCGAACGGGTTCGGGTCAGCGTGCGCGACACCGGCATCGGCATCGCCCAGGACGACCTCGCGCGTCTGGCCAAGCCCTTCGAGCAGGTCGAGAACCAGCACTCCAAGACCACCCAGGGATCGGGTCTCGGCCTGGCGCTCACCAAGTCGCTGGTCGAGATGCACGGCGGCTCGCTCGACATGCAGAGCGCGCCCGGCGAAGGCACCCTGGTCAGCTTCTCCCTGCCCATCCGGCAGAGCGGCACGGTCCGCACCGCTCCGGGTTTCGCGGTGGCCTAGCGGCGCTGGCCCGGCCCGCCCTTCCGTCCATGATCGCGCGGCGGCGGCTCGGCCAGGGCGGTCGCCAGCTTCTGCCGCTCAGCCGGGGCAAGGCCGCCCGCAAAGTCCACGATACGGCCGTCGATCTCGCTGCGGGTGTCGGCCTCTCGGGTACGGATCTCGGCCAGGCGCTGTTTAGTCCCCGCCGGATCGAAGGGCTCGGCGCCGAGCGTGCGCCAAGCCTGGGCCCGGGCTTCGCGGGTCTGGCGCATAGCGGTGCGCGCCTCCATCCCCTCGCCGCGCAGCATGGTGCGGAAGGCGCGCGCCTGCTCCGGGTCGAGCGCCTGGGCGGCCGCCCAGACCGGCTGATTCATCCGCGCCGTCGGCGGACGGTCGGGACGCAGGCGCTGGCCGACCACCAGCCCGCCGATCACCCCGCCGACCAGGAAGAGGTTCACCGCCAGCGAAACGAAAAGCACGATCAGGAGTGTCTTGCGGCTCATCACGCCTCTTCCCCGATCACGACGTCGGCGAGGTCGTCATAGCCGCCAAGCGCCGCGCTCACCGTGTCTTCCTGCTGGACGACCACCTCCGAAAGCCTGACCCCGACCACCAGACCGGCCGCGCAGGCCCCCGCTAAGCTGGCGCCGAGCCCCGCACGCCAGAACCACCCCCGCACGCCGTGCCGCGCACGCGGGACTGGCGCACTGGCGATCACCGCCTCGCGCAATTGGTGGCTGACCGACAGCGGCGCCCAGGCGTCCAGCACGGCGTCCAGGTTTGCGGGCGCAGCCAGAGCCGCCTTGGCGAAGTCAGGCTCGGCCGCCATCAGCAAGGCCGCCGCGTCGCGTTCGGCCGCCGGCCAGCGCGCGATGTCGCCGCCGTAGATTTCGGCCAGGTCCTCGAAACGTTCGCGGGTCATGAGGCTAGTTTTCCACCATATCCGACAAGGACGCGCGCAGGGCGCGCCGTCCCCTTGCGAGCAGACTCTCCAAGGCGTCGACGCTGACGCCCATCAGGGCGGCGGCCTCGATATTGGAAAGTTCCTGATAGTGACAGAGGCTCACCGCCTCTCTCTGACGATCCGGCAGGGCGCGCATCGCAGCGGCCACCCGCAACCCCACGTCCCGCGCCAGCAGGCCGCGATCGGGGGCCGGCCCCTCGTCGGCCTGTTCCGGCGGCGTATCGGTCGCCACCTCGCGGCGGCGGCGCAGGCGGTCGTAGCAAAGGTTCAGCGCCACCCGGTGCAGCCAGGTGTCGAACCTGGCCACGCCCGGCCGCCAATCGCGCGCCTGCTTCCAGGCCCGCACGAAGGTTTCCTGGGCGACGTCCTCGGCCTCGGCCGCATCTCCCAGCATCCGTCCCGCCAAGGCCAGCAGGCGCGGCAGCTTGCGCGCCACCAGCGCGCGCACGGCGGCGGGGTCGCCCTCGCCCACCCGCGCCAACAGCGCCTCGTCGGGATCGCCTGGATCCAAGCCTCACCTCACCCTGGCCGGGGTCGAGTTTGCTATGTCTCTCAGCCGGCGTCACGGTCGTGGTTCTGGGCCAGGACGAGGGTGGCCAGCAGGACGTGCATCATGAAATTCCTCCAGGGCGCCAGGCGCCCGTCATAGCTTCAACGCAAGGCCAGCCGCCTTCCGTCGGTCACGAGCGCACAATCGTGTCGTAGGCCTGACGCGCGCCGGCTCGGGCCGTGTCGAGCTTACCCTTCAGCGCCCGGAAGTCCTTGGCCGCGCCTGCGCGGGCCAGCAAGGCCCGGAAGGCCTTCGGCTCGTCGGTGGGATCGGCGTTGTCGGCCAAGGCCACCTTCAGCAGCTGGGTGAGGTTCTGTTGCAGGGTCCAGGCCTTGCGCAACGCCGCCAGCGACGTGGTGGACGCCAGTCCTGCGGCGCCGGCCGCGGTCAGGGCCTCGGCGGTGTTCTGGCTGAGCGGCGCGCCCTCGGCGGCATGGGCCAGTTGCAGGAACTGGGCGGCGAACTCGATATCGACCAGCCCCCCGGGCGAGAGCTTCAGGTCCCATTCGCCCTTCGGCGGACGCTCCTGCTCCAACAGCTCGCGCATTTCGCGGACGTCCTTGGCGGTGCAGGCGCGCTCGCGGGGGTGACGCAGGGCCGTCTCGATCGCCGTGGCGGCGTCGGCGGCGAAGGCCTCCGAACTCGCCCAGACCACCCGCCCACGAGTCAAGGCCATCAACTCCCAGGTCTCGGCCTCGCGATCATAGTATTCCGCGAAGGCCGGGAAACTGACCGCCACCGGCCCCTTGGTCCCCGAGGGACGCAACTGCATGTCGACTTCATAGAGCTCGCCCTCCCCGGTCGGGATCGACAGGGCCGCGATCAGCCGCTGGGTGAAGCGGCCATAGAAGGTCTCGGCGCTCCACTCCTTGATCGTGGACACCGCCCCTGGGGCGCTGGCCCGGTAGAGGGTCATGAGATCAAGGTCAGACCCCGCGCTCATCTCGCGCGAGCCGCACTTGCCGAGCGCGATCACCGCCACGTCGCCCTCGAACGCCCCGCCCAGCCGTTCAGCCTCGGCCAGGGCCGCGGGCGCCAAGGTCTCGATGCAGATGTCGGCCAGGTTGGCGAAGGCTCGGCCGGCGGTCTCGGCGCTGGCCGCACCGCTCATCACCTGCACGCCGACCCGGAACGCCTGTTCGCGATGCACCCGGCGCACAGCGTCCATGACCTCTTCGAAGCCGTCGGCCCGGCTGACCGCCACGGCCATCGCGTTGCGGTCTTCCTCTGAATCCAGATCGGCGAAGAAGGCCCCGTCCAGCAAGGCGTCGAGCGCCGCCGGCCGTCGGGCCAGGGTGTTGGCCAGGCGCGGCGCGAACGCCATCACCTGCACCATCAGTTCGAACAGTTTCGGCTGGGCCAGGAACAGCGACTGAAGCTGCACCCCTGACGAGAGCTTGGAGAAGAAGTCCTCGAACCGGGTGAAGGCGGTGTCGGCCGCGCCGGAAGCCTGGGCGGCGTCCAGCAGGCGCGGGGCCAGACGGGTGAGCAACTCGCGCCCTCGCTCGGTGCGCGTGGCCTGGATATGGCCATGGTGCCAGTTGCGGATGGTCTGGGAAACCCGCGCGGGGTTGGAGAAACCCATCCGGCTCAGCGTGGCCAGCGTCTCCGGATCGTCCTCGACGCCAGTGAAGATCAGACTGCCGAACTTCGATGAAAGCTGCTCTTCATCGGGGAACAACTCGCCATAGCGGCGATTGACGGTCTTCAGGGTCCGCTCGATGGCGGCGTCGAAGCTGCGCACCCGGTCATAGCCCGACAGCGCCGCCACCCGTTTGCGCTCGCCGTCGGATTCCGACAGCCGGTGGGTCTGTTCGTCAGCCAGCATCTGGATCCGGTGCTCGGCGGAACGAAGCTGTTTGTAGGCCTCGGTCAATTCGTCCGCCGCATGGCTGGAAACATGCCCCGACGCCTCCAGCGCGCGCAGGGCGTCGAGGGTGCGCGGCGAGCGCAGTTCGGGATGGCGCCCGCCCAGGATCAGCTGCTGCGTCTGGACGTAGAACTCGATCTCGCGGATGCCGCCGCGACCGAGCTTCAAGTCCATTCCCTTGGCGGTCAGGCGGTCATCGACCTTGTGGACGTGGATCTGGCGCTTGATGGAATGGATGTCGGCGATGGCCGCGAAATCGAGGTTCTTGCGCCAGATGAACGGCGCCAGTTCGGCCAGGAAGGCCCGCCCCCGCCCGACATCGCCAGCCGCCGCACGCGCCTTGATGAAGGCCGCCCGCTCCCAGTTCTGACCAACGCTCTCATAGTAGTCGAAGGCCGCCGCCGCCGGGATCGCCGGCGGGGTCGAGGACGGGTCCGGCCGCAGACGCAGATCGACACGGAACACATAGCCGTCGGCGGTCTTGTCCTGCATCAGTTCGGCCAGCCGGTGGGTCAGGCGGACCGCGAAACCCTGGGTCTCGACGCCCTCGGCCAAGGGTAGCGCCTCGGGCTCGTAGAAGACCGAGATGTCGATGTCGCTGGAGTAGTTCAACTCATAGGCGCCGTGCTTGCCCATGGCGATGCAGAACCAGCCCGGCACCGGCCCCTCGTCGCCCGTGCCGATCCGGGTGAGACGACCAGCCTCCAGCTCGGCCTGGGCCGCGACGCTCAGGGCCGCGTAGAGGGCGGCGTCGGCGAAGCGGGTCAATGCGCCGGTCACGGCGTCCAGGTCCCAGACCCCGCCCAGGTCAGCAAGCGCGATCAGCAGATGGGCCTCGGCCTTGAGCTTGCGCAGGCCAGATTTTGCGGCGTCCCAGTCGGCCGCGGCCAAGACTGTTGTGCGCGCCAACAGGTCCTCGAACCGCGCGTCAGGATCGCTCTGCAGCAGATCGCGCAAGCGGCTCGGATCACGGCGCGCCAGGCTGGTCAGATAGGGCGAGGCGCCGAACACCGGGGCCAGGGCCGGCCATCCCGTGTCCAGCAACTCGAGCCACCCGTCGCGTGTCGCGGCCTCGACCAGGACGTTGCGCGCCCGGTCGGCCGCCTTGGGATCGACCACGGGGCCGCAGGGTTTCAAAACATCGAGAAGCTGAGTCATCGCCGAACACTGTAGCTCGGCGACCATGCAGATTTCACTAGTGCAGGAGCGGTTCTCGCCAGTCCCATATTTCCTCCCTGTGCAGCGGGGGAGGAAAGATCAGGCTGCGCGCGGCAGGATCAGGGCGACGCGCAGCCCAGGCCCCATTTCGCCGACCTTGCCGGGGCCTTCCGACAGTTCCAGCCGCCCGCCATGCGCCTCAGCGACGGCGGCGACCAGCGACAGGCCAAGGCCGGAACCCGGCTCGCTGCGGCTATTCTCCAACCGCACAAAGCGCTCGACCACTCGGGCGCGGTCCTCGTCGGGCACGCCCGGCCCGGTGTCGGTGATCGAGTACTCGACCTCGCCGGACGAGCGACGGCGCACCCGCAGCATGATCGCCCCGCCGGCCGGCGTATATTTCACGGCATTGTCGAGCAGGTTGGCCAGGGCCTGGGCCAGGAACTCGCGATTGCCGCGAACCTGGAGATCCTTGGTCAGCTCGGCGTCGAACTCCAGCCCCTTGTCCTCGCAGGTCGGCTCGTAAAGCTCGGCGAGGTCGGCCGCGAGTTCGGCCGGATCGAACACCACCTGGTCGGGCGCCTGGCCGGCGGCCTGCAGGCGGGCGATCGACAGCACCGCCCCGAAGGTCTTCAGCACCCCGTCGGTGTCTTCCAGCGCCTGGGCCAGCGCCTCCTCGGCGTTGCCCTTGCCGGCCTCGACGTCGAGATAGGCGGCCTCCAAACGGGCGCGCAGGCGGGTCAGGGGCGAGCGCAGGTCGTGGGCGATGGCGTCGCCGGCATGGCGATGGCCGGCCATCGAACGCTCCAGCCGGTCCAGCATCTCGTTGATGCCTTCGGACAGTTCGTCAAATTCGTCGCGGGTGCCGCGCACCTGGGCCCTCGCGCCGAAGTCGCCGTTGCGCACGGCGGTAACCACGTCGTTCAACGCCCCCATGCTGCGCGAAACATTGCGGCTGACCAGCAGGCCGCCGGCCAGGCCCAGCACGATCACCAGGGCGCCGGCGCCCCACAGGGCGCGGACGATCTTCACCACATAGGCCTGGTCTTCGCTGACGTCGG
The DNA here is from genome assembly GCA_040391295.1 of Phenylobacterium sp. Taxonomy (GTDB): domain Bacteria; phylum Pseudomonadota; class Alphaproteobacteria; order Caulobacterales; family Caulobacteraceae; genus Phenylobacterium. The sequence goes on from JBEBYB010000033.1 coordinate 6,282, forward strand.
CGCCGACGAACAGGATCTCGCCGCCGCTGAGCCGCTCCTGGAAGCCGCGCGCCGGATGCTTCACCAGCCGGCCCTGGGCGTCGTAGTCGGTGACCGAGAAACTGGCTCGCGACGGGACGCCCTGGGCGTCCTCCAGCGGCGACTCGGCGATCGAGCCGGAAATCCGCGTCCCGTCCGGTTTCATCAGCAGATAAAGGAACGGCCGCTCGCTGGACGCGCGCTCGATCAGCGATTGGTTGACGGCGTCGACGCCCGCCCGGTCGTAGGCCGCGACCAGGGAGCGCATTTCGCGCGTGATGTTCTGATCGGTGCGACGCGTCGCCTCGCCGGCCGTCGCCAGGTAGATATAGGCCAGGAAGGCGCTGGCCGCCGCGGCGAACAGGGCCAGGAACAGCAAGGTCAGCCGGAACGGCGTGGTTCTGAAAAGCCTGGGCAGGCGCATGGCGTGCGCCGGGCTTTACGGCTCTAGACGATAGCCCGCGCCGCGCACCGTCTGCAGCATCGGCTTATCGAAGCCCTTGTCGATCTTGGAGCGCAGACGCGAGATGTGGACGTCGATGACGTTGGTCTGGGGATCGAAGTGATATTCCCACACCTTCTCCAGCAGCATCGTTCGGGTCACAGACTGGCCGGCGTGGCGCATCATGAATTCCAGCAGCTGGAACTCGCGCGGCTGGAGATCGATCTCCTTGCCCTGGCGGTGCACGGTGCGGCCGATCAGGTCCATCTCCAGCTCGCCGACCCGCAGCATGGTCTGCACCGAACCGGTCTCGCGGCGCCGCGACAGGGCTTCGACACGGGCGATCAGTTCGGCGAAGGCGTAGGGCTTGACCAGATAGTCGTCGCCGCCGGCCTTGAGGCCGTCGACCCGGTCGGTGATCTCACCCAGCGCCGACAGGAACAGCACCGGGGTCTGGTCGCCTTCGCGCCGGATGGTCTGGATCATGGTGATCCCGTCCATCCGCGGCATCATGCGATCGACGATCATGACGTCGAACTCGCCGCCGCGCGCGGCGGCGAGGCCGTCTTCGCCGTCGGGCGCGCGAACGCATTCGTGGCCTGCCTCGGTGAGGCCGCGGTCCATGACTTCCGCAGCCTCGAGATCATCCTCGACAATCAGAATGCGCATCGCGATTCGCCGCCCCCAGGGTTGCGCCAGACTAGCCGGAAATCTTCAGCGGCAGGAAGGACGTGCGACCGCCACGATGGACGCCGACCAGGATGCCGGGGCGTCCAGCCTTCTTGGCGGCCAGGACCGCCGCGGAGAACTCCGCCGCCGTCGCCACCGGTGCGCCGCTGGCCTGGACGATGACGTCGTCCTTGCGCAGACCACGCTGGGCGGCGTCCGACGTCTGGTCGACGCTGGTGATCAGCACGCCGCGGACGGCGGCGTCCAGGTTCAGCCGGCGACGCGACGCCTCGTCGAGCGGCGCGAGCGCAAGACCCAGCACGGCCGGGTGCTGCGCTTCGGCGCCAGGGCCCTCGGCCCCGCCGTTCTTGCCGCCGCCCTGGGTGTTGTCATTGGCGGCGAGTTCACGTTCGGTCGGGCGCACGCCGGAGCGGATCTCGACGATCTTGCGCTTGCCGGCCCGGATAAGGTCGAGCCGCAGCACGTCGCCGGCCGTGGCCTTGGCGACCTCGCGGGTCAGCTCCGAAGACGTCTTCACCTTCACGCCGTTCACCGAGACGATGATGTCGCCGGACTGCAGGCCGCCGCGCTCGGACGGGCCGCCCGGCGTCACGTTGGCCACGATCGCCCCGCGTTGATCGCCCAGGCCCTGGGCCTCGGCCATCTCGGCGGTGAAGTTCTGGATCGAGGCGCCGATATAGCCGCGCGTGATCTTGCCGCCCGAGATGAGCTGCTTGGTGATCGAGTCGGCGATGTCGGCCGGGATGGCGAAACCGATGCCCACCGATCCGCCCGACGGCGAGAAGATCGCGGTGTTGACCCCGATCACCCGGCCATAGACGTCGAAGGTCGGGCCGCCCGAATTGCCCCGGTTGATGGGAGCGTCGATCTGGATGAAGTCGACGAAGGTCTCGCCGATGTCACGGCCATAGGCCGAAATGATGCCGGCCGTGGCGGTGCCGCCCAGGCCGAAGGGGTTGCCGACGGTGATGACCCAGTCGCCGACTCGCGGCTTGGCGGCGTTCTCGAAGTTCACGAACGGGAAACCCGTGCCCTTGACCTTGAGCACGGCCAGGTCGGTGCCCTCGTCGCGGCCGACGACCACGGCGTCCAGTTCGCGCTCGTCCTTGAGCACGACCTTGATCTCCTTGGCGTTCTCCACGACGTGGTTGTTGGTCACGATGTAGCCGTCGCCCGAGATGAAGAAGCCCGAGCCCGACGATTGCTGGCTGGGCAGGCGCGGCTGGCCGCCACGGCCCTTGGACGGGGGCTGGCCCGGCTGAGCCTCTTCACCCTCTTCACCGCCCGGCTGACCGGGCACGGCGAACGGGAAGCCTTCGAAGCCGGGGATCCGGCGCAGGGCCGAGGTGTCGACGTCGGAGGTCACATTGATCGAAACGACCGCGGGCGAGACCCGCTCGAAGATGTCGGCGAAGGACAGCGGAGCGCCGGGCGGCGGCGCGAAGATCGGCGCCGTCGAGGTCTTCATGAGCAACCCGCGCTGCACCTTGGAATCGGCCAACGGATTGTCGACCATATTGGCGCCAGCGAGAGCCGCAGTGGCGACGCCGACACCCGCCAGGGCGCCGAGGAGATAACCGGTCTTCTTCGAGGTCATTAGCCTTCAATTTCCCTGTGGGCGTCCGTCGTCACATAACACGGGCACGTCCCCGACAACCTAGGTTCGATGCCTGAGAGCGCAATGTCTCTCAAGTTACGTTTAGGTCACGCTCGGCTCTTCATAGCGTTCATTCTTAGGCGCAATATTGTCACGCCGATCAATCGTCTGACAGGCCATCCAACCGTTTGACCTCGTCAGAGGTGAGCTCCTCGTCCACCGGACGGTTCCGGAAGCTGCGAAACAGCAGCAGCAAGCCCAACATCACCACCACGAACGGCGCGCCCCAGAGGGCGGCGTTGCCCCAGGAGAAGGCCGGCTTCAGCAGGACGAACTCGCCGTAACGGTCGGTCAGGTGATCGCGGACCTGATCGTCGGTCTTGCCCGCCTTGATCTGCTCGCGAACCAACCGGCGAAGGTCGCCGGCCAGTTCAGCATTGGAATCGTCGATGGATTCGTTCTGGCAGACCAGGCAGCGGACTTCACGAAACATCTCGCGCGCCCGCGCTTCCTGCGCCGGATCAGGCAACCGCTCGGCCGGATCGGACGCCGCGGCCAGGCATAGGACGGCGCCCAGTATGGCCAGGACGCGCTTCACGCCGCGGCCTCCGCCTTACGGCCCGCCGCCAGGCGCAGACGACGGTCGCTGAGCGAGATCACCCCGCCGAGCGCCATGATGCCGGGGCCGATGAAGATCAGCAGCGCCCAGGGGTTCCAGTAGGCCCGCACCAGCCAGACCGGCGCGCCCTGCGCCGGACGCCGCTCGCCCAGCACGACATAGAGATGGTTGATCCCCAGCGTGCAGATGGCGACCTCGGAGGTCGTCTGGCCGCCGGTCGGATAGAGCCTGCGCTCCGGAGCCGGCGCGCAGATTTGCTTGTCGCCCTTGAAGGCGCGCAGTTGCCCGCGCTCGGCGTCGTAGTTCGGCCCCTCCAGGCCGCGGACCCCGTCCAGGATCAGGTGATATTCGCCAAGGTTCAGGCGGCCGCCGACCGCCAGGGCCTCGGCCGCCTCCTGCTTCCAGCCGGTCTCGAAGCAGGCGCCCAGTACGAAGACGCCGAGACCCAGATGGGCGAGCGTCATGCCCCAGGCGCCGCGCGGCAGGCCGACCAGCCGCCGCCAGCTTTCGCCGGCCGAGGTCCGGAAGGCGCGGGTGCGTTCGGCGATCTCGACCAGCGAACCGATCACCAGCCAGGCGCCCATGGCCACCCCGACCGAGGCGAACGCCTTGCGCGGGCTGATGAAGGCGAAGGCCGCCAAGCCGCAGGCGACCGCGATCACGGCGGCCACCCACAGTCGCTGCATGACGCCGCGCAAGTCGCCGCGTTTCCAGGCCAGCAGCGGGCCGGCCGGCAGTAATATGGCCAGCGCCGCCATCAGCGGCGTGAAGGTCAGGTTGAAGAAGGGCGGGCCGACCGATATCGCCTCGCCGGTCGCCGCCTCGCGCATCAGCGGATAGAGCGTGCCCAGCAATACCGTGGCGGTCGCCGCGGCCAGCAGGATGTTGTTCAGGACCAGGGCGCTCTCGCGGCTGATCGGGGCGAACACCCCGCCTTGCTTCAGCAGCGGCGCGCGCCAGGCGAACAGCGCGAAGGCCGACCCGGAGGTTATCCCCAGGATCGCCAGCAACAGGACGCCGCGAGTCGGATCGACCGCGAAGGCGTGCACCGAGGTCAGCACGCCTGAGCGCACCAGGAAGGCGCCGAGCATGGAGAAGGTGAAGGCCGCGAGCGCCAGGAACACCGTCCAGCCCGACAGCGCGCCGCGCTTCTCGGTGACGATGGCCGAGTGCAACAGGGCGGTGGCGATCAGCCAAGGCATGAAACTGGCGTTCTCGACCGGGTCCCAGAACCACCAGCCGCCCCAGCCCAGTTCGTAATAGGCCCAGAAGGCGCCGAGCGTGATCCCGACGGTCAGCGCGCTCCAGGCGCCGAGCGTCCAGGGCCGGACCCAGCGGGCCCAGGCGGCGTCCACCCGACCCTCGATCAGGGCGGCGACCGCGAAGGAGAACACCACCGACATGCCGACATAGCCGAGGTAGAGCATGGGCGGGTGGAAGGCGAGCGCCGGGTCCTGCAGCAGCGGGTTCAGCGAGCGCCCCTCGACCGGCGGCTGGGCCAGGCGCACGAACGGGTTCGAAGCAAAGACCGTGTAGGCCAGGAAAAGGATGCCCAACATGCCCTGGACGCTGATCGTCAGGGTCTTGAGCCCGGCGGGCAGGTTGCGCCCGACGCCGGCCACGGCCGCGCCGCACCCGGTCAGGGCCAGGCACCAGAGCAGCATCGAGCCCTCGTGGCTGCCCCAGGTTCCGGCGACCCGATAGAGCAGCGGCTTAGCGGTGTGCGAGTTGGCGGCGACGTTCGAGACTGAGAAGTCCGACGTCACGAAGGCGTACATGAGCGCGGCGAAGGCCACGACCAGGCACGCGAAGGCGCCCAAGGCCGCGCCCTGCCCGGCGCCGGCCAGCACCACTGAGCGGCGCATGCGCGCCACGCCGGCCAGCACGGCCTGGGCGAGAGACAGCGCCAGGGCCAGCGCCAGTGAAAACGACCCGATTTCGACGATCATTGCGGAGCGGCGCCGCTCTGATAGCTCGGCGGCGGCGCGCCTTCGCCGCGCCATTCGCCTTGTTCCTTCAGGGCGTTGGTGATCTCGCGCGGCATGTAACGCTCATCATGCTTGGCCAGCACCTGCTTGGCCTCGAAATCGCCGTCGACGCGGAAGGCCCCGGTGGCCACAATGCCCTGCCCCTCGCGGAACAGGTCGGGCAAGTCGCCGGAGAAATGGATCCGCGTCGTGGCCAGTTGATCGGCCACGGTGAACTCGACCCGGCCGTCGGAATGCTTGACCACGCTGCCGCCCTCGACGAGCCCGCCGAGCTGGATCGAACGGCCGACCGGCGGCTTGGCCTCGGCGGCCTGAGCGGGGGTGTAGAAATAGGAGATCGAGTCCGACAACCCCCAGAGCGTCAGACCGACGGCCAGCGCCAGGACCGGCGCGATAGCCGCGACCAGGGTCAGGCGTCGCCGCGCCTTGGGAGACTTGGGCAGCCAGCCGCTCATCGCATCGGTTCCGTCTTCGCCGCCAGGTCCAAGGCCTTCAGGATATCGGGATTGGCGGCATATTTCGTTCGCGCCTTGGCCAGGGCCGCGTCGCGGTTGGCCTGATCGTCCAGCACCGCATAGGAGCGCACCAGCCGCACCCAGCCTTCGGGGTCGTCCGGATCAGCCTCAAGCCGGGCCGCGAGACTGGCCACCATGCCCTGGACCGCGCCCAGTTGATCGCCGAGCGCCGGGCCGGCGGCCGGCGCCGGCTGGCCCTCGGCCTGGGCGATCGCCGACTGCACGGTCGCGCGACGCGGATCGGCGGCCGGCAGATCCGCCGCCAGCGCGCGCCAAGCGGCCAGGCCCTCTTTCTGTTCACCCGCGGCGATCCGCGCCCGGCCAAGGTGGAAGCGTGCATTGACCGAGGCCGGATCGAGCCTGAGCGCCTCCTGGAAAGCGCGTTCGGCCTGCGGGGTGATCTCGCCGTCGGCCTCGATCGTCAGCACCTCGCCCAGCCCCTCCCACAGATCGGCGCGCTTGGGTTCGAGCTCGATCGCCCGGCGCAAGGCGCGAGCCGCGCCGGCCGGGTTTTCGGACGCCATCTCCGCCTGGGCCAGATAGCCGTAGGCCTCGACGTCGCCGCCCCGCTCCTTGATCAAGGTCTGCAGCACCACCGCCATTTCCGGCGCGGTGAGCGAGGCCGGGTCGGTGTCACGCCAAGCCGCCACCCGGCCCTTGAAGGGCTGGTCGGGCAAGCCGGGCGCGCCGACGCTGATGTATGCGACAAGCGCCAACAGGGGCGTCAGAGCGGCGACCACCAGGATCGGCTTGCGCACAGCGGTGTCGGCCGACCATGCCGGTCCCTGAACGTCGGCGGCGGCGAGCAGGCGGCGCGCGGCCTCGGCGTGGGTGGTCGTCCGCTCGGTTTCGGGGATCAGGCCACGATCGGCCAGGTCGTCGATTTCGCGAAGCTGGCGGCGATAGAGCGCCGTCGTCGGGTCCGCGGCCCCGGCGCGCTTCGCGGCCCGGGCGGAACTGGACAGGATGACACCGGCGCAGGCGGCCGACAGCACGCCCGCGACCACCCAGAATGCGATCATGGCGCGCGTTTAGCCGAAACGGAGAGGCAGTTCTACAGGGCCGATCGGCGCAGCGATGTAAATCAGGGTTCTTCTGCAAGAGGCCGTTCGGTTTTGACAATGCTCAATGCGGCAGCCGTCCGACGGCGTATGGTTTCGCCCGCGCGCGCATCGTGGATCGACTCGGCGAACTCGGCGGCGATCTGCAGGTAGCGCCTGGCGATCTCGCGGTCGGCGACCTCATGGTCGCGCAACAGGGCCAGCACGTCCTCGACATACTGATCAAGGGTCTCGCCGGCCTTTTCCAGCACCTTGGCCCGGGTCGAAGAAAAGCCGCCATGGTTGGCGCTGGCCCGAACGCCCCCGGCGAAAGCCAGCAGGCTGCGGCAACGGCCGACCTGCCTGGCGTCGGGTTCGCTCATCAGCAGCGGCTCGTAGACCAGGGCGCGCGCGACCCGCACCTTATGACTGGGCAAGGCCGTGTTCTGGAGTTTGATCAGTTCGCGCAGGCGTCTCTCGACCACGCCGGCGAACGACTGCTTCTGCTTGTAGACCCGCTCGCCCCAGCCGCCGTCCCGTCGCAGATCGATGGCGTTCTCCAGCTCGGTGATCTGGAGGGTCAGGGTCTCGACGAGCCCCGCCGCCGCCATGCCCGAGGCGACGCCGCCGTTCAGGTCGAACCCAGCCACCGCCTTCAGATTCACGTCGATCTGGTTCATCAGCCGGGTGGCGAAAATCGAAAGTTCGGAGCCAGCCAGATAGTCCTCGGCCGGCCGATCCATCACCGCCGACACCACCCGCAATATGGTCCAGGGTTCGGCCAGTTGGGCGCCCAGCATTTCAAAGAAGAAGGGGCCGGCGTCGCCCCCGAACCGACAGGCGTCGCGATAGGCCAGGCGCGCGGTCGCGCCCCCCTCCTGGGTCGTCCGACGGATCCATTCCGGCAAGCGAAGCGTGGCGCGCCGGACGACGGGCGAAATGGACAGGCAGGAGAGCAAGGCCTCCGCGCCGCCCGGCCGAGCCTGCTCGATCATCGCGACGGCGGCCAGGTGATCGGCCTGCTCGCCCATCTGCAAACTCTCGGCGAGTTGCGCGACCAGGGCGTCGAACGGCGCGGTCGAGCTTTCGCCCGGCCGATAGTCCAGCAGGAAATGAGCGGCCCTGGCGACATCGCCGCGCGCCTGGCTCTTCAACCCTCGCCAAAGCAGGCTGAGCGCCCGGACCGGGAAAACCAGCGCGTCGGGGTCCGCACCGGCGCCGATGAACAACGGGGCGATCGGCTCCAGCACCTTGTTGCGCAGATTGCGGTCATCGACCTCGGCGTCCACCACCCGCCGGACCCCGGCCAGGGCGGTGTCGCCATCGACCAGGGCAAGCGCATTGCGCAGGCCATCGACCACCTTGTCGGGCGCTTCCTGAACAAGTGTGCGGACAATATCGATCTTGGCGTCGGGCAGGCCGGCCATACGGAAGGGACGCTCCAGGCGCGGATGAACCTCCACGCAGCCACGACCTTGCCGGCGCCGGGTTAAGGCTTTCCAAAAAAGCCTGGAAAATCAGGCCTCAGCGCGCGGGAGGTTCAACTCAACCAAGAGTCCGCCCAGCCGCGCCTCACCCAACCGGAGCGAGCCGCCATAGGCGCGGGCGAGTTCGTCGACGATCGAGAGCCCCAAGCCCGAACCGGGCGCATTTTCGTCCAGCCGCGCCCCGCGCTGGACGACCTCCTCGCGCTCGGCCTGCGTCAGTCCGGGGCCGTCATCCTCGATGGTGATGGTCAGTCGCTCGGCGGTGACCGGCGCCGCCCGCACCCGCACGCGGCCGGCGCACCACTTGCCGGCGTTCTCCATGGCGTTGCCGGCCAGTTCCAAAAGGTCCTGCCGTTCGCCCAGGAAGTAGAGATCGTCCTCGGCGTCCCAGTCGATCTCCACACCCTTGTCCTGGAAGATCCGCTCCAGGGTCCGCGACAGCTCGTCCAGCACATCGGCGACCGAGGTGCGCTCGCCGGACCCTTGAGTGCGAGCCGCCGCGCGGGCCCGGCGCAGGTGGTGGTCCACCTGGCGGCGCATGGCCTCGGCCTGGCTCTCGACGATGTCGGCCAGCGCGCCGCCGGTCTGCCGGGCCTCGGTCAGCATCACCGAGAGCGGCGTCTTCAAGGCATGGGCCAAGTTGCCGACGTGGGTCCGTTGCCGTTCAACGACTTCCTGGTTGTGCGCCATCAGTGCGTTCAGTTCGTCGGCCAGGGGCGAAAGTTCGGTGGGATAGATCCTCACCACGCGCTCGGCCTTGCCGCGGCGGACCGAGGCCACCTCGCGGCGCAGGGCGAACAGCGGGTTGAGGCCGACCCGGACCTGGATCACCACGGCGGCGATCATGCCGACGCCCAGCAGCAGGAAGGCCACGGCCGTGGCGGTGATGAAGCCCCGCACGTCGTTGTCCACCGGGCTACGGTCCTCGGCGGCCATGAAGATCACCGGCGCGGCGCGGTTGGGCAGCTTGGCCTGGGTGGCCATGGCGCGCAGCGGCTCGTCGAGCGGGCCGCGGGTGGCGTACGAGACCGGGCGTCCCGGCTCGGCGTCCAGCCGGGCCACCATGTCGGCCGGCGCCTTCAACTCGCTGTCCCACAGCGAGCGCGAGCGAACCAGGACCTGCAGCTTGCCGTCCTTGGCCGGTTCGGCGATCTGCCAGTACTTGCCGGAAAAAGCCCGCAGAGCGCGCAGGTCCGTGAGCGCCGGGGCCACGACCTCGCCCTTGTCGGCGATGGTCGTGCCGGCGGTCAGATTGTCGATGAGTTCGAGGAGGCCCTGGTCGAACCGCCGGATCGCCGCCTGCTGGAACAGCATGGCCAGGACGATCGCCGAGACCAGCAGCACGGCCAGGCTCCAGCCGGCGGCCAGGATCACCAGCCGCCGGACGAGCGAAGGCTGGCGAAGGGCCTCCATGCTCACGGCTTGGCCGCCTCGCTTCCCAGTTCGTCGGCCGGCGCGGTCAGGCGATAACCCAGGCCCCGGACCGTTTCGATGCGCTCGGCGCCGATCTTCTTGCGCACCCGGCCGATGAACACCTCGATGGTGTTGGAATCGCGGTCGAAGTCCTGATCGTAAAGATGTTCGACCAGTTCGGTGCGGCTGATCACCCGGCCCTGATGCATCATCAGATAGTGCAGCAGGCGGTATTCCAGCGAAGTCAGGCGCAGCGGCTCGCCATTGACGCTGGCGCGAGCGGCGCGCGGATCCAGGCGCAGGCCGCCGATCGACAGGCTGGGCGCGGCATGGCCGGCCGAGCGGCGCAGCAAGGCGCGCAGCCGGGCCAGCAGTTCCTCGGTGTGGAAGGGCTTGGTCAGATAGTCGTCGGCCCCGGCGTCGAAGCCGGCGACCTTCTCGCTCCAGGCGCCGCGGGCGGTGAGGATCAGCACCGGCGCGGCCATGTTCTCGCGGCGCCAGCGTTCCAGCACCGAGACACCGTCCACCTTGGGCAGGCCAAGATCGAGGATCACCGCGTCATAGGGCTCGGTCTCACCCAGAAACTGAGCTTCTTCGCCATCGGGCGCATGATCGACCGCGTAACCCGCATCGCCGAGCGCCGCCTTGAGCTGGCGCGAAAGGTCCGGGTCGTCCTCAACAAGTAGAATACGCATGGGACTCCTTTAGCCGCCCTGGCGGGAGATGATCGCCCCGCTCTGGGCGTCGACGACGAAAATGATCACCCTGCCGTCATTGGTCTGCCACTGAACGAAATAGGCGGGCCGACCGCCTGCGTCGCCCTGGGTTGTGTTCAGTTGCCTACCTGGCGTGCGGGCCGAAATCGTGGCGATCACCTGCGAAAGCGGCACCTGCCGCCCGCCGCGCACCGCCGCGCGCGCCGCGTCCTGATCGCCCCGGCCGCCGCCATAAGACGAGCGCCCATAGTCCGGACCCGGCTGCGCATGGCCAGCCGCCGGAGCGGCGGCCATCAGCGCGACGATGAGGAGAAGGCGTTTCATGATCTGAAGGACTACAACCACGTCACTGAACCGAGCCTGAATGGCAGGTTTATGAATGGCGTGCGTCGGTCTGTCACGCAGACCGAACGCCGATCACTTCTTCTTAGGCGTGTAGGGCCGCTCTTTTCGCCAACGCTCAGCGAAGGCCTCCAGCTCGGCGTCGGGCTTTTCGGGCAGCATCAGCACGACACGGGCCAGCAGATCGCCCCGCTTGCCGCGCGAGTCCGACAGCCCCCGGCCCTTGAGCCGCAGCGATTGGCCGCTATTGGCGCCCTTGGGCACGGTCAACGTCACCGCGCCGTCCGGCGTGCGCGCCTCGACCTTGCCGCCCAGCACCGCGTCGGGGATCGAGACCGGCAGATCCATGACCAGGGCTTCGCCCTCGCGCCGGAAAATCGCATGGGGCCGCACCACCAGTTCGATGAACGCATCGCCCGGCCCGCCACGCCCCGGCGAGCCCTGCCCCTTCAGGCGCAGGGTCTGGCCTTCCTCAGCGCCCTTGGGAATGGTGACGTCGATGGTCCGGCCATCCGAAAAGGCGATGCGCTTCTTCGCGCCATGAATGGTGTCTTCAAGATCGATCTCGAACTTGGCCCGAACATCGGCGCCCTTCTGGGAGAAGCCGCCGAACCCGCCGCCGCCGCCACGACGCCCGAGGATCTCGCTGAACAGGTCGCCCAGGTCGGCGCCCTCCATGCTCTCGGCGTTGCGCGACTGGTTCCAGGGACCACCGCCGCCCCCGCCGCCGCCATAGCCGCGCATGACCTCGCGCCCGTCGGCGTCGATCTCGCCGGCGTCGAACTTCTTACGCTTGTCAGGGTCGCCCAAGATGTCGAAGGCGGCGCTGACCACCTTGAAGCGGTCCTCGGCGGCCTTGTTGTCAGGGTTGGTGTCGGGGTGATGCTGCTTGGCGAGCTTACGGAACGCCTTGCGGATCTCATCGTGGCTCGCGCCACGCGATACGCCGAGTTCCTGATAGGGATCGCGCGCCAAGGAAGAAACCTCTCGAATGATTAGAACCGGGCCTCTCAATTAGGCCGTTTGGCGAGGCGCGCAAGCCTTAGTGTGATATTTTTATCACATCAACGACGACGAGGCTAGTCGTCACCGCGCTCGTCTAGCAGATCCCAGGCCGCATATTGGATCGCGTCATCCGGATCAGCGAGGGATTCTTCGCTCACCGTCTCGCCTCGGATCGAAACCCCAGCCCGGTGAACGCTTTCGGGGTCGCCAGAGATCAACGGATGCCAGTCGGCCAGGCCCCGGCCCTCGTTCACCCGCCGATAGGCGCAGCTGAGCGGCATCCATTTCAGGGTGTCGACATTCTGCGGCGTCAGCTTGATGCAGTCGGGCACGTGGCGCTTGCGATCGGCGTAGTTCGAACAGGCGCAGCTCTCGGAATCGAACAGACGGCAATGGACCCGCGTCGGGATGATCTCGCCGGTGTCCTCGTCCTCGAAGCGGATCAGGCAGCACAGCCCGCAGCCGTCACAGAGGCTCTCCCACTCGCGCGGCGTCATCTCCTTGAGAGACTTCGTTTCCCAGAAAGGCCTCGAAGCCATGCTACAGGCGTCCTACACAAACCAATACAAGCCGACCCAGACTATCCGTGACCGACAACGACAACGATCCTGATCGCGCCGGAAAGGCGCCGACCGGCGGACTTAGGCCCGGCCTCAAGAAGGCTGCGCCCAAGCCGGACGAACCGTTCCGCGCCGACCTGCCCCCTGAGCGCAGGAAAGGCAAGCGTGGCGGCAACGGGGATAGGCCGCGTCGGCGGCTGGATCTGCGCTGGTTGTGGATCAGCCTCGCCGTCATCGTGTTGCTGGGCGTCGCGGCGGCGCTCTACGCGGCCAACTATGTAAACCAGCGCTATCTGCAAGACCTGCCCGAGGTTCCGAGCCGCCAGGCGCTCTATGCCTCGAGCCGCGCGCCGGCGATCAAGTTCTACGACATGAACGGCGCCTTCATCGCCTCGCGTGGACCGCAGTATGGCGAGGACATCCAGTTGGCCCGCCTGCCCGACTATGTGCCCAAGGCCTTCCTGGCCGCCGAGGACCGCCGCTTCTACAAGCACGGCCCCATCGATCTCTGGGCCATCGCCCGCGCCGCGCGCGCCAACCATCAGGCCGGCCGCGTGGTCGAGGGCGGCTCGACCATCTCCCAGCAACTGGCCAAGGGCCTGTTCCTGACGCCCGACCAGAACATGCGGCGCAAGATCCAGGAGGCCGCGATGGCCTACAAGCTGGAACAGGTGATGACCAAGGACCAGGTGCTCGAGCTCTATCTCGACCGCATCTATTTCGGCGCCAACACCTTCGGGCTCGACGGCGCGGCCCGCACCTATTTCGGCAAGCCGGCCAGCCAGCTCACCCTGCCCGAAGCCGCACTGCTCGCCGCCCTGCCCAAGGCGCCCTCGCGAATGGCGCTCCACCACAACATGGAAGGCGCGCTGAAGCGCCAACGCCTGGTGCTGGAACGGATGCTGGGCGAAGGCTGGATCACCCAGCAGGAGATGAACGAGGCCATCGCCAATCCGCCCAAGCTGGCGGGGACGGCGCTCGCCAACGACGGCGACAACGGCTACGCCCTCGACTACGCCACCGGCGAAGTCTTGAAGATGGTGGGACCTGACTCGCCCGACCTGGTGGTCCGCCTGACCATCGACACCAAGCTGCAGGCCAGCGGAGCCCAGGCGGTGCGCCGGATCATCCAGGGCCAGGGCAAGTCCAGCGGGGCCAGCCAGGGCGCGATGATCGCCATCGACTCCCAAGGCGCGATCCGCACCATGGTCGGCGGGATCGACTATGGCGACAGCGTCTTCAACCGTGCGGTGCAGGCCAAGCGCCAGCCGGGATCCAGCTTCAAGCCCTTCGTCTATGCCGCCGCGCTCGAAAAGGGCGTGCTGCCAACCGACGTGCGGATCGACGAACCGGTGAAAATCGGCGACTGGGAGCCCAAGAACTACGGCGGGCGCTATCGCGGGGCGGTCACGGTCGAAACGGCCCTGGCCCAGTCCATCAACACCGTGGCCGTGAAGCTGGGCCAGGAAGTCGGCACGTCGGCGATCTCCAATCTCGCCTCGCGTTTCGGGATCACGACCCTGCCGGCCAATCCGAACCTGTCGGTGGCGCTGGGGGCCTACGAGGTTCCGTTGATCGAGATGACCTCGGCCTATCAGGTGTTCCAGCAGGCCGGGAACCGGATCACACCCTTCATTGTCAGCGAGATCGCCACCCTGGACGGCCAGGTGATCTTCACCCACCAGACGGCCTCCCCGCTCCCCGCCTATGACATCCACTTCGCCAGCATGATGGTGAAGATGATGCAGAAGGTGGTCGTGAGCGGCACTGGCGCCCGGGCCAATTTCGGCCGACCGGCGGCAGGCAAGACCGGCACCAGCCAGAACTGGCGCGACGCCTGGTTCATCGGCTTCACCCCCGACTACGTGGCCGGCGTCTGGGTCGGCAACGACAACGACAAGCCGATGAACAAGGTCACCGGCGGCGAGGTCGCGGCCAGCATCTGGCGCGACTTCATGGTCACGGCCCACGCCAACCGGCCGGCGCGCGAGTTCGAGTGGCTGCTGCCCGATCCGGTCCCAATCTACGAGGACGATCCGCGCAACTTCTTCTTCGAAGGGCTGGCCGATGATTTCTCCAACGCCGCCTCGGCGCTGGAACCGCCGCCGCCGCTGGCCCCGCCGATCATAGAGCCGCCCCCGCCATCGTCCCCGCCCAGCGCTGCGACCATGGAGCCCATCCCGAACTGAGGAGTCGCTTGAAACGGCGGCTCCGGCTATGTCCCTGGCCGCATGAAGCCCCCCATTCTCGCCCTTAAGAATGTCCGTCTCGCCGACGGGCCGAAAATGTTGTTCGACGGCGTCGACCTGGCGGTGGAGCCGCGTTCGCGCGCCTGCCTGGTCGGCCGTAACGGCGCGGGCAAGTCGACGCTGCTGAAGATCCTCGCCGGCCAGATCCAGGCCGATGACGGCGAGCGCAGCATCCAGCCCGCCACCCGCATCACCTATGTCCCGCAGGAGCCGGAGATCACCGGCGAGACCCTGCTGGACTATGTGACCTTGGGCGGGGCCGAACCGTACCGCGGGGAAGCGGCGCTCGACCTGTTCGGCATGGACCCGTTCAAGCCCGCCACAGGCCTGTCGGGCGGCGAGATCCGCCGCGCGGCCCTGGCCCGCGCCTTCGCCGAAGAGCCGGACGTCCTGCTGCTGGACGAGCCCACCAACCACCTCGACATCCTGGCCATCGAAACCCTGGAGGCCGAGCTCGCCTCGATGCGCTCGGCCCTGGTCATCGTCAGCCACGACCGCACCTTCCTGGGCCGCGTCACCAACCGTTCGTTCTGGCTGGAGCACCGCAAGGTCCGGCGGTTGGACAAGGGCTTTGTGGAGTTCGACGCCTGGGTCGAACGCGTCCTGGCCGCCGAGGCCGAGGAGGGCCGCAAGCTCGATAAGCTGCTCGAGAAGGAAGAATACTGGCTGCAGCGCGGCGTCACCGGCCGCCGGGCCCGTAACGAAGGCCGCCGTCGCGCCCTGATGGACCTGCGCAAGACCAAGGTCGAGCGCCTGCGCGAGGTGCGCGGCGAGCTCTCGATGGGCATCGCCTCCTCCGGCATGTCCGGCCAGCGGGTCGCCGAGGTGAAGGGCATCTCCAAGTCCTT
>JBEBYB010000034.1:0-20911 GCA_040391295.1 Phenylobacterium sp.
TGGCCAGGATCATCACCTTCCGCTTCACCTTCGGGTCGCGCAGGCTCCAGCGCATGGAAAAGCCCTGCGCCAGGGTTTCGAACTCGGCCCGCAGCAGGTCGATGTCCGCGGCCTGGGCGTCGAACACCACCCGCATGAAGAACTTGCCGGTCTCCTGGTCGTCATACTGCTGGGCGTCGAGGATGTTGGCCCCGCGCTCGAACAGGAAGGCGGAGACACGGGCGACGATGCCGGGCTGGTCGGGGCAGGAGAGGGTCAGGATCATGGCGCCCGTCTAGGGCGCGAAGCTGAAGCGAACGTCAAGGGTGTTCCCTCTCCGTCAATCGCCCAGCATGCCGAGGCGACGTTGAGCCTCCGGTGGGATCACCCATCAGCGGGGGATGAAGAGGCCCCGTATGCACTCCGGACTGCGAACGGCAATCTCAGCATGTGTTTTGTGATAAATTTCGCCACCCTCGTAAATGCTGTCGCCCTCGACAAAGAGCCCTCTTACAGTATCAAACTGCCCATCGGACGTCTCGGCCAAGTGATTAATTACGGCACAATCAAGAAATCGCATCACTTTGTCTTCTCGATCGTCCTTGGGCGCTTTCTGATTAACTGGCATCTCTGCGCCAGATTTTGCGTATAATGCGCAAAGACTCTCGTGTGCGGTTACGATTAGGGGGACATTTTCCCTGACGGAAAGGTCGAGGCACCGCCCTAATTCTAAGACCGCCCCAATAACAAATGGCTCCTTTAGTTCTCCGCGGCTCGCTTTCTCCTGCGCCCACTCTAGGGCGCGGTCGGGGTCATTTTCCCAGAAGTAGATGCCCGAGCCCAACCAGTGGTATCGACGTTCCTTGGCAAGCATCTGTTCCTTGCCAGTGACGAGTTGGATTCCGAGGCTTTGGTCACACCCGTGGTATCCAATGACTACTGGGGTGTGAGGGCGCATTAGCCCCGAGCCGCAACCCTTCCGCCATACGCCGGGGTCAATTTACCCCGCGCATCGACAAATCCTTTGGCTTCGAGGCGCCCGCGGGCCTCCTGGGGTGTCATCTTTTTTGCTTCGTCCACAGAGGCCCGAAGCTTGGTGAGGATAGCAATCCGCTCTTCTTGGTTCATCGCAATCTCCCCTATGCATCGAATCACTAATGCAATTTGCAGCAACAGTGAATCGAACAGTCGTGGCGAGATTGATAACGCAGCCAACGGGTGATTTGACCCAAAGGAATTGCTGGTCCAGCTGGCAGAGAACGCTCGACGTTCTTTCTGTGGTTGCCCGCAATGCAGCGAGGCCCGAGTTCGGCGCATCGGGGACTTCCTTGCGGTGCCTTCAGCATTCTCGGCTTGGTCGCCTCCTTATGTGGGGGCTAGGGTCGGCCCATGCCTTCAGCTGAAGCCCTCACCCCCCGCGCGCTCGAGATCCTCGAAACCCTGGTGGCCTTCGACACCACTTCGCGGCTCTCCAACCTGGCCCTGATCGAATGGGTGGAGGCCTATCTGGACGGCCACGGCGTCGCGCACCGGCGGGTGCCGAACCACGACGGGACCAAGTCGAACCTGCTGGCGACGGTGGGGCCGAACGTCGAGGGCGGGGTGGTGCTGTCGGGCCATACCGATGTGGTGCCGGTCGACGGCCAGGCCTGGAGCACTGATCCCTTCAAGCTGACCCCGAAGGACGACGGCCGCATCTATGGTCGCGGCACCTGCGACATGAAGGGGTTCCTGGCCCTGTCGCTGGCCGCCGTGCCGGGCCTCGTGGCGTCGGACCCGAAGAAGCCGGTCCACCTGGCCTTCTCCTATGACGAGGAGATCGGCTGCCTGGGCGCGCCGGACATGATCGCGGTCATCGGCTCGCAATTGCCGCGCCCGGCCCTGGTCGTGGTGGGCGAGCCGACCGACATGGTGGCGGTCAGCGGTCACAAGGGCATCTCGACCTTCAAGGTCACGGTCACCGGCAAGGAAGCCCACTCCAGCCAGACCCATCTGGGCGTCTCGGCGATCATGGAGGCGGTGAAGCTGATGGGCTCGCTGTCGGCCCTGGCCGAGCGGCTGGAACATGAGGCCGATCCCAATTCACCCTTCATGCCCAAGCACACGACCTTGACCATCGGGGTGGTGCATGGGGGCACGGCCGGCAACATCCTGGCCCGCGAATGCGCTTTCCAGTTCGATCTGCGTAGCGCGCCCGGCCAGGATCCGATGCAGATCCTGGCGCCGTTCTTCGCCGAGGTCGAGGCGCTGGACGCCAGGCTGAAGGCGCTGTTCCTGGTGGCGGGGGCCAAGGTCGAGCGCCGATCCGGCACGCCGGGCCTGTCGCCGGAGAAGGACGGCGCGGCCGAGGCCTTCGCCCGCCGCCTGGCTGGCGACAACGGCCCGCCGCGCGTGGTGCCCTACGCCGCCGAGGCCGGGCAGTTCCAGGAGGCGGGGTTCTCGACCGTCATCTGCGGTCCCGGCTCCATCGACCAGGCGCACCAGCCGGACGAATATGTCGAGCGCACTCAGATGGAGCGCGGCGGGGCGTTCATGGCGCGGTTGATCGACTGGGCCGCAAGGGGCGAATGACCGGGCGGCGGCCGGTCAGGTCGCGCGGGTTCCAGGTCATCGCCTTGGCGATCTCCCAGGCGCTGGCGCGGCGGGCGGCCTGAACCGCACGCCGGCTTTTCAGGATGGTCGGCAGGCCCTTCAGCGACTCCTTGAACGCGCGCCAGACGATGTGGGCGTGCGGCCAGTTCTCGCGGCGGCTGGAGATGTAGGCCACGCCCATCAGGTGCAACGGCACGACGATCGGCAGCAGGATCGCCGGGGTGTCCTTGTAGACCACGTAGAAGCGGTTGCGGGTGCCGTGGAACACCGCGAACTCCGACTTGCGTCCGCCGGTCGAGGCCGAGCCGACATGACGGATCACCGCGCTCGGAACCAGCAGGGTCGGCTCGCCGGAGAGCTGCAGCCGGTAGCCGAGATCGACGTCCTCCGAATAGCAGAAGAAGAACTCGTCGAACCCGCCCAGCGCTAAGAACAGCGCCCGGTCGATCATCATCGCCGCGCCGCAGGGGGAGAAGACTTCGCCCTCCGGCGTGTCGCCGCGGTCGCGCGACAGATAGCCGCCGCGATAGGGTATGCCGTAGCCGGACATCACATCGCCCAGGCCATCGAGCAGGCCAGGATCCTCATCCATCAACTGGCGGGAGGTGAAGGAGAGCAGCTTCGGATAGCGCTCGGCCGCCCCGGCCAGTTCCTCCAGCCAGTTCGGTTGCGCGAACGCGTCGGGATTGAGCAGCACGTACCAGCGGCCGCGCGCCAGCCTCGCGCCCTGGTTCCCGGCCCCGGCGAAGCCCAGGTTCTCGCTGTTCTCGATCAATTGAACGAAGGGAAATTCGCGCGCGATGGCGGCGTCGCCGGGGTCGGGTGAGGCGTTGTCGATCACCAGGGTTTCGAAGTCCTGGAAGGTCTGGGCGGCCAACCGCTCCAGGCACGTCCGCAGGGTCGGACCGGAGTTGTAGGCGATGATGCAGACGCTGATCGTGGGCGCTTGCGCCTTGTCTTCCTGCGCGCGCTCGTCCATGCGGTGGCGGTTTCCAACTTACCGGGCAGCCATGACGTCGATCACGCCGCTTTCGATTCCCGAGGTTCTGCTTATCACGCCCAAGCGCCATGGCGATGCGCGAGGCTGGTTTGCGGAGACCTGGAGCCGCCAGGCCATGGCCAAGGCCGGGCTGGAACACGACTTCGTGCAGGACAACCAGGCGTTCAACGCCGCCGCCGGCACCGTGCGCGGCCTGCACTTTCAGCAGGCGCCCCACGCCCAGGCCAAGCTGGTCCGGGCGCTGCGCGGCGCGATCTATGACGTCGCGGTCGATGTGCGGCCCGGATCGGCCACCTACGGCCAATGGGTCGGCGCCAAGCTGACCGCCGAGGGCGGCGAGCAACTGCTGGTGCCCCGCGGTTTCGCGCACGGCTACTGCACGCTGACCGACAATTGCGAGATCTTCTACAAGGTCGACGGTCTCTATGCGCCGCAGACCGAGGGCGCCTTGCTCTGGAACGATCCGGACCTCGGCATCGACTGGCCGATCAGCGGCGAGGCGATCTTGTCCGACAAGGACCGCGTCGCGCCGCGGCTCAAGGACATGCCGAGCGCGAGTTTCTGATGAGCGAGCTGGTCAGCATCCTGAATATCGAGGCCATCGATCTCGACATGTTCCGCGGCCACACGCCGGAAGGCGAGACGCGGCGTATCTATGGCGGCCAGGTGATCGCCCAGGCGCTGACCGCGGCCTACCGCACCATCGACGGCCGGGTCTGCCACTCGATGCACGCCTATTTCATCCGCGGCGGCGACCCGAAGATCCCGATCCTGCTCAAGGTCGAGCGGGTGCGCGACGGCGGCAGCTTCACCATGCGGCGGGTGACGGCCCTGCAGCACGGCCAGCAGATCTTCAACCTGTCGGCGTCGTTCCAGAACCCCGAGACCGGCTTCGAGCATCAGATCGAGATGCCGACCCCGCCTGGCCCTGACGGCCTGATGGACGAGGACGAACTGCGCGCGGCGGCGGGCGAGACCGAGCAGCGCCGCACCTGGCCGATCGAGGTCCGGCCGGTCGATCCGATGCCCATCGGCAAGGCGCCGATCATGAACCCCACCCAGTCGGTGTGGTTCCGGGCCCGCGATCCGCTCGGCTCCGACGTGGCGCTGAACCAGTGCGCCCTGGCCTATGCCTCCGACATGACCCTGCTGGACACCTCGCTGCGTCCGCACGGCGTCGATTGGAATTCCGGCCGGTTACAGGTCGCCAGCCTCGATCACGCCCTGTGGTTCCACCACCCCAGCGACTTCAGCCAGTGGCACCTCTATGTGCAGGACAGCCCCTCGGCCTCCGGCGGGCGCGGTTTCAACCGCGGCTCCATCTTCTCGGCCGACGGCAAGCTGGTCGCCTCAGCCTCGCAGGAAGCCCTGATCCGCTATCGGTAGGGCCTGCTTCAGATCCTCTCACGCTGGGAGAGGTGGCGCGCGAAGCGCGACGGAGGGGGCTTGATGAAGGGAGTCATAGTCCCCCTCACCCGGCCAAACGGCCGGGAGCTCCCCCGGAGGGGGAGCATCTAAGGGGCGCTGCGCTACGCCGTCGCCGGCTGTGCGACGAACCCCTTCCAGCCGTTCATGTACTCGACAAAGGCCGGACCTAGCCCCTCGGCCGCCAGGTGCTCGCGACTGACCGGCAGGGCGATCGACGTGAAGTTCGGATCGGCCGCGACCTTTTCCGGGAAGTCGTGGTGCAAGATGGCCGCGCGGCCGATCAGCACGTAGTCGGCCCCGTTCTCCAGGCATTCGCGGGCGGTCTGGGCGCTCATGATCTTGCCGGCCACGCCCAGCCGGACGTTCCCGCGATCCAGTTCGGTGAAGTAGGACATCAGGGTGCGGCCCTTGAACGCCTCTTCGTTCGGCTCCTTGGCCACATCCCAGAGCGACATGTCGAGATAATCGATCTTGCCCTGCGCCATCACCGCCTGGGCCAGGTCGCGGATCTCGGCCAGTTCCAGGTCGAAGCGTTCCGGCGACAGCCGCAGGCCGAGGGTGAAGTCGGGCCGGCAGCGGGCGCGGATGCCGGCGATGATTTCGTGCAGGATGCGGGCGCGGTTCTCCGGCGATCCGCCATAGCGGTCGGTGCGGCGGTTGATGGTCGGCGAGAGAAACTGGCAGATGATGTAGCCGTGGGCGCCGTGGATCTCGACTCCGTCGAAGCCGGCCTTTTCGGCGCGAACGGCGGCGGCGACGAAGTCTTCCACCAGTTGCTCGATCTCGGCCAGGGTCAGGGCGCGCGAGCCGGTCGCCTCATCCTCCGACGGGCAGACCGGCGCTTCGCCGATCAACTCCTTGGGTGAGCGCATGCCGGCGTGGTGCAACTGCACCGCCGCGACGCTGCCGGCGGCCTTGATCGCCGCAGCCAGCCGGGTCAGGCCGGGCAGGTGCTGGTCGCCGAACACGCCGAGTTGGCCGGGGAAGCCCTGGCCCTGGCGCTGCACATGCGCCGCGCAGGTCATGGTCAGGCCAAAGCCGCCCTTGGCGCGATAGGTCAGCCAGCGGAACTCGTCGTCCGACAGCGTGCCGTCGGCGTGGCTCTGGGTGTTGGTCAGGGGCGCCAGCATGAAGCGGTTCTTCATGGCCGGGCCGCGGGTGAAGGCCAGCGGTGCGAACAGGTCGGCGGTCATGGCTCAGGCCTCCACGTGGAAGGTCAGGCCGGCCTTGTCGTTCAGGCGCTTGACCAGCTTGTCGCCCATGGCCGCGCCGGGCGTCCAGATGCCGCCAGGTACGTCGGCGGCTTCCTTGATCAGGCAGATGGCGGTCTCGGCGATGATCTTCGAGGTCGAGCCGTAGCCCGGATCCTTGTCGCCCTTCACGGCGACGCGAACCTTGCGGCCATCCTTGGCGATGCCGATGAAAACCACGTCGTAGAAGCCGTTCTCGCGCTCATCCTTGCTGGGACCTTCGCCCGGCTGCGGGCCGGCGCCCGCGTCGGCGGCGAACGAGGCCGGCGTATTGGGATCGACCACCGACATCTCGTCATAGACGAAGTCGGTCCCGTAGGCGTGGCCGAGCAGCAGGTTCGAGCGGTGAACGTTCTTGGTGTTGATCGCCGCCATCATGAACGGGCCGACGTCGGCGTTCATGTCGGGGTCGTGCTCGACCTTGTCGCCGCGCGGTTGCTCAGGGCCCTTGAAGCCAGGGGTCAGGGCGAACGGATCGACCATCAGCGCCATCAGGCCGGGGTTCTTCTGGATCGCCGCCATCGTCGCCCGGCCGCTGGCCGCGGTGCCGCCCGACAGGCCGCCGCGCATCGCGCGCATCCGGCCCTTCACGCGGGGAACCACGCCGCCCAGCTTCGCCTTGGCGGTTTCCTGGGCGAAGAACACGCCCAGTTCGAAGGGAATGGAGTCGAAGCCGCAGGAGAACACGATCCGCGCGCCGCTCTTCTTGGCCGCCGCCTCATGGGCGCCGATCATTTCGGCCATCCAGTTGGGCTCGCCCGACAGGTCCAGATAGTCGGTCCCCGCCGCCGCGCAGGCCGCCACAAGGTCCGAGCCGTAGAGTTGATAGGGGCCGACGGTGGTCAGCACCGCCTTGGTGGATTCCACCATGGCTTTCACCGAGGCCGCGTCGCCGGCGTCGGCGACGATCAGCGGGGTGTCCTTGGGCGCGCCGATCTCGTCGCGGACCGCCTGCAGCTTATCCAGGCTGCGACCGGCCATCGCCCATTTCACGTCGCCGCCGACGCCATAGCGCTTGGCGAGATGCTCGGCGACCAGACGACCGGTGAAGCCCGTGGCTCCATAGACGATGATGTCGAATTCCGCGGCCGGGTTCATGCAATCTCTCCCTATAATCGCCCTTGAGGCTTGGCGGCGACCTTGCCGGGATCGCGGCGCGCATGCAAACGCCCGTTTTAATCTCTCCGACCATTGTTCGCTCTTGCCCTTCCCTGCGGGAAGCCGATCATTTGGCGACAAGGGACGTCGCGGCGTGATCGCCGACGACGCACAGGGAGATCGCCAATTGACCCAAGACGCGCCGGCCGCCGGGCCTCGGCCGCTCTCCTCGCCGATGCTGCTTTCGTTCTCGACCATCGCCCTGCCGCTGGGCGCTCTGGCCGTGGCCGCCGCCGTCTACCTTCCCCCCTATTTCGCCAGCCATCTCGGGGTCAGTCTGGGAGTCATCGGCGGCGCCTGGGCGGTGGTCCGCTTGCTGGATATCGGCGTTGATCCGGTGCTCGGCCTGGTCATGGATCGGACGCGGACGCGGCTCGGCCGTTACCGAATCTGGATGATGATCGGCGCCCCGATCCTGATGGTGGCGATCTATGCCTTGTTCGAGGCGCCGACCGGCATCGGGGCCGCCTATCTGATCTGCTGGCTGCTCATCTACTATCTCGGCACCTCGATCCTGAGCCTCGGGCATTCGGCCTGGGCCGCCACGCTAGCCACCGAGTATCATCAGCGATCCCGAGTGTTCGGGGTGCTGGCCGCCGCCGGGGTCGTCGGCGCGGTGGTGGTGCTGCTGATCCCTATCCTGGCCTCGCGGATCGGCTGGAGCTCGGCGCAGGGCGTGCGCGCCATGGGCTGGTTCATCTTCGCCTTGATTCCGATTGTCGTGGGGCTGGTCTGCCTGAAGACTCCCGAGCATATCGCCCGGCGGACCGCGGCCGAGAATTTCAAGCTCCAGGACTATCTGGGCCTCATCACCAAGCCTGACCTGCTGCGGCTGTTCCTGGCCCAGATGGCGTTGACCCTCGGCCCGGGCTGGATGAGCGCGCTGTATATGTTCTTCTTTATCGACGCGCGGAAGTACTCGCCCGAACAGGCCTCGCTGCTGCTGCTGGTCTATGTGGTGGCCGGCATCGTCGGCGCCCCGCTGACCGCGCGGCTGGCCATGCGGTTCAGCAAGCACCGCACGCTGATGGTCACCACCACCGCCTATGCGCTGGGACTCTGCATGGTGCTGATCACACCCAAGGGGAGCGTGCTGGCGGCTCTGCCGGTAATGTTCTGGTGCGGCTTTATGGCCGCGGGCTTCGACCTGATGATCCGCGCCATGCTGGCCGACGTGGCTGACGAGGTGCGTCTGGAACAGGGCCAGGAACAGCTCAGCCTGATCTACGCCTTGAACGCGCTGGCCGCGAAGATCGCCTCCGCCTTCGCCATTGGCCTGACCTTCCCGCTGCTCGGCCGGCTTGGCTACAACGCGGTGGAAGGCGCGAGCAATACGCCGCAGGCGATCTTCAGCCTGGAACTCGCCTTTATCGTCGGCCCGATCTTCTTCGTCATGCTGGGCGGCGCCTGCGTGATCGGCTGGAAGCTGGACGCCCGGAAGCATGCCGATATCCGTCGTCAGCTCGACGAGCGCGACGCCCTCTATGCCGAGGCCCCCATTCTGGAGAGCCTGAGCGGCGAGCCGGGTATTGCGCTTCTGGCCAAGGACGCCAAAGCCTGACGCGGGGTCAGAGTAGGCCCGGGCTCGAAACCGTGACAGCGTAAGGTTGGCGGCCCGCCAGAGGCCGCGATGGGGAAACCGATGAGCGGGTTGATCCTGCACCACTACGAGACCTCGCCGTTCTCCGAGAAGGTGCGGCTGATGCTGGGTCTCAAGGGCCTGGCCTGGGACTCGGTCCAGGCGCCGGTGATCATGCCCAAGCCGGAGTTGACGCCGCTGACCGGCGGCTATCGCCGCATTCCGGTGCTGCAGATCGGCGCCGACATCTATTGCGACACCCAGGCCATACTGGCGGAGATCGAGCGCCGCGCGCCTGGCCCGACCCTGGCGCTGGGAGCGGCCTGGGCCGTCAACTTCTGGGCCGACCGACTGTTCTTCGGCGTCACCGTGCCGATCATCTTCGGCGAACTGGGCGACGCGACGGGCGAGGACTTCATCGCCGACCGCGAGAAGCTGTCGGGCCGGCCCTTCAATGTCGAGGCGATGAAGGCGGCGGCCGGGATCATGCGTCCGCAGTGGCGCGCCCAGGCCGCCTGGATCGAACAAGGCCTGGCCGGCGCGGACTGGCTGTCGGGCGAGGCTCCTGGCCTGGCCGATATCGCCGCCTACATGAACATCTGGTTCCTGGCCCGCAATCTGCCGGCCCTGGCCGACGAACTGCTGGCCGGGTTTGAGCGGACCCAGGCCTGGCGGGGCCGCGTCGCCGCCATCGGCTACGGCCAGCGGCGCGAGATCACAGGGGCCGCGGCGCTCGCGGCGGCTCGTGACGCCGAGCCCGACCGGGCGCCAGACCACGACATCGCCGATCCGCTCGGCCTTTCGCCTGGAGCCGCCGTGACCGTGGCCGCCGACGACTATGGCCGCGATCCGATCGCCGGGACGCTGGTCGCGCTCACCCCCGACCGGGTGGTCGTGGCTCGCGAGACGTCGGAGCTTGGCAAGACCCACATCCATTTCCCACGCGCCGGCTACATCGTCGGCAAGGCCTGAAGGAACATCCCCATGGAAGATCGCATCACGGTGGAGTTGAAGGACGGCGTGGCCGACGTTCGCCTGACCCGCGCCGACAAGATGAACGCCCTCGACGACGCCATGTTCTCGGCCCTGATCGAGACCGGCGAGCGGCTCAAGACCGAGCCCGGCGTCCGGGCCATCGTGCTGTCGGGCGAGGGTCGCGCGTTCTGCGCCGGCCTCGACATGGGCAATTTCGGCAAGATGGCGTCGGGGGAGCGCAACGGCGGCAAGTCTTCGACCGGCGAAAGCCTGCTGACCCCCAAGCGCACCGCCGGCGGCTCGAACCGCGCCCAGCACGCGGTGATGGTCTGGCGCGAGCAGCCGGTTCCGGTGATCGCCGCCGTCCATGGCGTGGCCTTCGGCGGCGGCTTCCAGTTGGCGCTCGCGGCTGACCTGCGGTTCGTGACCGCCGACACCCGCATGGCGGTGATGGAGATCAAGTGGGGCCTGGTGCCCGACATGGCCGGCATGGTGCTGATGAAGGGCCTGGTCCGCGACGACGTCGCCCGCGAGCTGACCTATACCGGCCGGATCTTCCAGGGCGAGGAGGCCGCCCGCCTGGGCATCGCCACCCGGGTCTGCGCCGATCCGCGCGCCGAGGCCCTGGCCCTGGCCGCCGAGATCGCCGGCAAAAGCCCGACCGCCATCCGCGGCGCCAAGCGGCTGCTCGACATGGTCGCCGACGCCGACCAGCACGCCATCCTGCTGGCCGAGAGCCAGGAGCAGGGCGCGCTCATCGGCTCGCCCAACCAGGTCGAAGCGGTGATGTCGAACATGCAGAAACGCGCCGCCGTCTACGCCGACTGATGGTCACGCTCTATCACTGCACCGACGCTCGCTCGTTCCGCGCCCTCTGGGCGTTGGAGGAGCTGGGCGTTCCCTATGAGTTGAAGCTGCTGCCGTTTCCGCCCCGGCTGCTGTCGCCGAGCTATCTGGAGATCAATCCGCTCGGCACCATCCCGTTCTTCGTGGATGGTCAGACGCAGATGACCGAGTCGGCGGCCATCCTTCAGTACCTGACCACCAAGCATGGCGGACCATTGGCGGTGGAGCCGGATGACCCGGCCTATGGAGACTGGCTGAACTGGCTGCACCGGGGCGAGGCGACCCTGACCTTCCCCCAGACCCTGGTGCTTCGCTACACGCGGCTGGAGCCCAGGGAGCAGCGCAACCCGCAGGTGGCCGAGGATTACGCCCGCTGGTTCATGGCGCGGCTGCGGTCGGTCGATGCGGCCCTGGAGCGCGGGGGTTATCTATGCGCCGGCCGCTTCACCGCCGCCGACATCTCGGTGGGTTACGCCTTGCTGCTGGCCCGCACCCTGGGCCTGAACGAGCGTTTCAGCCCGGCGATCAATGCTTACTGGGAGCGGCTGGCGGGGCGTGAGGCGTTCGGCCGGGCGCAGGCGGCCCAGGCCGGCGAAGGCGCGCCGAGTTGGCAGGGCTAAGCTCGGCCGCCACCTACTTCGTCATCCTCCGGTCGTCTGCAAGACGATCCGGGGGACCCAAGCGGCTTGGCAAGTTCGGCGACTCAGCTTGGGTCCCCCGGATCAGCCTGCGGCTGACCGGAGGATGACGAGCGTGGCGGAGATGACCACTCCGCCAACACCTCGGCGTCGGTCTCTGCCGCGCCATCCCGCAACCCCTCGAACGCCTCCGGCTCCAGCAACCGCGATAGCGCCCAGACCGCCGCGCCGCGCACCAACGGCGAGGGGGCGGCCAGATGCTCCTGCGCCGCCGGCGCCAGGTTCGGATCTCCCGAATTACCGATCGCATAGAGGACGTTGCGAATGAACCGGTCGCGGCCGATGCGCTTGACCGGGTTCTTGGCGAACAGGGCGCGGAAGGCCGGATCGTCCAGCCGGGCAAGGTCGGCCAGCGTCGGGGCTTTCAGTTCTTCGCGCGCCGTCAGCCGCATCTCGCGCGAGGCGTTGGCGAACTTGTTCCAGGGGCAGACCGACAGGCAGTCGTCGCAGCCATAGATCCGGTTGCCGAGCGCCGGCCGGAACTCGGCCGGGATCGGGCCCTTCAGTTCGATGGTCAGGTAGGAGATGCAGCGGCGGGCGTCGAGTTGGTAGGGGGCGGGGAAAGCCTTCGTCGGGCAGACGTCGAGGCAGGCGCGGCACTGGCCGCAGGAGCCGCCGCTGGCGGCGTCGGGCGTCAGCTCCAGTTCGGTCAGGATCGAGCCGAGGAACAGCCATGAGCCGAACTCGCGGCTGACCAGATTGGTGTGCTTGCCCTGCCAGCCGAGGCCGGCGCGCTCGGCCAGCGGCTTTTCCATCAGCGGCGCGGTGTCGACGAACACCTTCAGCTCGCCGCCGAACCGCGAGACCAGCCAGCCGGCCAGTTGCTTCAGCCGACCCTTGATCAGCTCGTGATAGTCGTCGCCCTGGGCGTAGACCGAGATCACGCCCCGGTCCCTGTTCTTCAGGGCTTCGAGCGGGTCGTGATCGGGGCCGTAGTTGACGCCCAGCATGATCGCCGAGCGCGCGCCGTCCCACATGGCGGTCGGGTGGCTGCGGCGCTCCTGGGTGTCGGCGATCCAGCTCATCTCGCCATGCCGGTCGTGCTCGACGAATTCGGCCAGGCGGTCTGAGGCCGCCCACTCCGCCCGTGCGTCGGCGAACCGGCAGACATCGAAGCCCAGCTCGGCGGCGCGTGCGCGGATCAGTTCGGTGGCGTTAGGATCAGAAGTCGAGATCGTCATAATGCGGCGCCGGCGCGAGGCCGGGCCAGCGATCGGCCAGCAGCGGCCGGAAGCACGGCCTCGATTTCAGCTTCATGTACCACGTCTTGACCGCAGGGAAGTCGCGCCACGGCACATCCCCGAAATAGTCGATCACCGACAGGTGCGCGGCGGCGGCGAAATCAGCCAGGGATAGGCGTCGTCCGACCAGCCAGTCGCGCGACGACAGCAGGCTTTCCACATAGGCCAGATGCACCCGCAGGGCTTCGCGGCCTTGGCGCAGGCTGGCGAGATCCGGGGCGCCCAGGCCCAGCAGCCGCTTTTCCATCTTTTCGTGCAGGATGAAGCCGCCGACTTCGTAGTCGAACTTGCGGTCGAACCACTGCATCAGCCGCCTGGCCTCGGCCCGTTCGGCGGGATCGCGGCCGAGCAGCGGCGGTTCGGGGTAGGTCTCTTCGAGATAGTCGAGGATGGCGCGGCCCTCGCACAGCACCAGCGGGTCGCGGCTCGTGCCCACGGTCAGCACCGGGGTGAGGCCCGAGGGGTTCATCTTCACCAGGCTCGCGGGCCGTTCCCAGTAGCGAACCTGCTCTTCGGCGAAGGCCAGACGCTTTTCGCCCAGGGCCAGGCGAACCTGGCGGGAAGCGGGGTCGAGCGGGAAGTGATGAAGGGTGAGGTCGAGGCTCATGATGTCGCAGATATGCTCAAAGCTCCAAGTGCGGCCTGACCTCTTAAGGTCACGTTTACTAGGGCCGGTTTCGGGTCGGAAAGCGGCGGCGCCCCGCCTAAACGCGCGAGGCGTGAGCAAAGGCGCCTTCGTGAGGCGCGGCGCGTCCCTTGGGGTCGGCGTGGATGATGATATCCGCCGCCGGGAACTCGGCCAGCACCCGGTTTTCGCAGGCGATGATCTTGTCGTGGGCCGCTTCCAGGCTTTGATCGGGCTCGAGCTCGATCTGCAGTTCGATGTGGACGAAGGGGCCAGAGACCCGGGTGCGCAGGCTGTGGACGCCCTTGATCTCCGGGTCGGCGCGCGCGAGTTCGACGATGCGCTCGCGCTCGGCGTCGGGCAGTTCGCGGTCCATCAGTTGGCCGGACGCCTCGCGGTACACCTCGATCGCGCTCCAGACCAGCAGGGCCGCGACGGCCAGGCCGGCCACGGCGTCGAACCGGGCCCAGCCCAGCCAGGCGGTGGCGGCGATGCCCAGCAGGGCGATCATGTTGGAGGCCAGGTCGGAGGCGTAGTGCGCGCGGTCCCCGGCGACGGCGACTGACGCTGTACGCTTCAACACCAGGGTCTGGGCGTAGATCAGCCCGCCGGTGACGACCGTGGAGACCCCCATCACGGCCATCGCCCAGCCCTCGTTGGCGATGGGCTTGGGGTCGAGAATGCCGATGATCGCCTCGCGGCCGATCAGGGCGGCCGAGGCGAAGACCAGGCCGGCCTGGACCAGGCTGGCGAAGGCTTCGGCCTTGCCGTGGCCGAACCGGTGCTCGGCGTCGGGCGGGGTGGTCGCGTAGCGGACGGCGATGAAGGTCACCAGCGAGGCCAGCAGGTCGAGGCCGGAATCGGCGGCCGAAGCGAGCAGGGCCACCGAGCCGCTGACCAGCCAGACACCGCCCTTGATCAGCACCAGCGCCGTGGCCACGCAGATCGAGGCCAGGGTGATCTTGCGAGTGAGGGCGGCGCTCTCGTCGAGAGCCAGGCGAGGCTGAAGCGGGGCGGTCATCCCCGCTATCTAGCCGCGGCCGGCGCCCAACCCCAGCGCGAACGACTCGCGGCTTGAGGACCTGCTTTCCTCCCTTGCGTAGCGGGGGAGCAACCATGTTCAGGCTGGGGGTTGTCTTAGCCATGGCTGTCCTCGGCTGAGGACGAGATTTGCGGCCTCGACGAGTTTTCGCATGACGGCGACGATGACGAGTTTTGGTGGCTTCCCTCGGGCGAGCAGCTGCTCTGCGAAGGCCTTGAAGGCGGGGTCCCAGCGCTTGGCGGCGAGGGCGGCGATATAGAGCATTCGCCGAGGCCGGCTGCGTCCACCGCCGATGAAGCGCTGGCCCTTGTACTGTCCGCTGTCACGGGCGAAGGGCGCGACGCCGATCAGCGAGGCGGCCTGGCCGCGCCGCATCTGGCCGAGTTCGGGCATGCGGATAACGTGGGTGGCCGCCACGATCGGTCCGAAGCCAGGCAGCGAGACGAGCAGCCTGTAACGGGCGAGCAGGTCGTCATGGGCCTTGATCTGCTTGAGGATCTCGGCGGCGAGCTTGGCCTTCAGCGCGGTCATGGCGGCGATCTGGGCGCGGACGGCCTGGGTCAGGTCCGCCAGGGTGACGTGCTCCAGGAAGGTCTTGAGCTGGGCGGCCTGGTCGGTGATCTGCTCATAGGTGGTCAACCGCTCGGCCAGCGCTTGCAGCCGAGGATCCTGGGCGGCCCGCACCGCGTCCACCTGCGCGGTGGCCGCGGCGATCAGCTGGGCGTCGAGCCGGTCGGTCTTGGCCCGCCAGCGCTTCATCTGGGCGAAGCGCCGGACCTCGATGGGTTGGTGCACCACCACCTCGAAGCCCGCGGCCTCCAAGGCCTGTCGCACGGCGCGTTCGTAGCCGCCGGTGGCCTCCAGCCCCACCCGGCCCACCTCGCGGGCCTTCAGCCAGCCGATCAATGCGCTGAACCCGGCCGGCGCATTATCAACCTGCGTTGTGTCCTCCAGGCCATGCACCGCGCCATCCAACTTCGACTTGCCGACATCGATCCCGGCGATCTTCGTGCTAGTTTGGCGCTGTTCCATCGACCCATCCTTGTGGCTTCGGACCCAAAGTCCCTGCAACCATCCGGGTCATGAAACGCCAGCGGCGACCCTGCTCCCCCACAGTCCGCAACGGCTCAGGGGAAAACGGTCCCTCCGCAGGCTGTCCGCCTGGCGCGCCTAACGCCAGGCGGACGTCCCGGAAGACAGCCGCAAACTACCAGCGGTCCAACAAACAAGGGGGACCGCCCGAAGGGTGGTGGAGGGGGCGAGGCTGGGCTCTGAGCTCCCGGCCGCCCCCTCCACCGCTTCGCGGTCCCCCTCCCCCATAAATGGGGGAGGAAAAGGCTTACGCCGCCTGGCGCGGCTGGGGTCCCACATAGATCGATTGCGGGCGGATCAGCCGGCCGCCGGCGACCTGTTCGCGGGCGTGGGCGATCCAGCCGGCGACCCGGCCCATGGCGAACACGCAGGTGAAGGCGGCTGGCGGGAAGTCGAGGGCCTCCAGCAGCAGGGCGGTGTAGAACTCGACATTGGTGTCGAGCGCCCGGTCAGGCTTGTGCTCCTTCAGGATGGCCAGGGCCGCGGCCTCGACCGCCTCGGCGAAGGCGACGCGGCCGGGGCGGACGTTAGAGCCCTCGCTCATCTTGCGGACCGCGGTCTTCAGGGCGTCGGCGCGCGGATCGCGCACGCGGTAGACGCGGTGGCCAAAGCCCATCAGCCGGTCGCCGCGCGCCAGGGCGCTCTCAATCCAGGCCCGCGCGTTGGCGGGTTGGCCGATCTCGTCCAGCATCTCGATCACCGGGCCGGGCGCGCCGCCGTGCAGCGGGCCCTTCAGGGCGCTGATCCCGCCCAGCACCGCCGAGGTCAGGCCCGCGCGCGTCGAGGCGATCACTCTGGCGGCGAAGGTCGAGGCGTTGAGGCCATGGTCGCTGACCGTGACCAGATAGGTGTCCAGCGCGTCGATCTGCGCCTTTGTGGCGCTCTTGCCGCGCAGCATCCGCAGGATGTCGGCGGCGTGCGGCAGGCTGGGATCGGGCGCGACCGGCGCTTCGCCGGCCTGGCCGCGAACCACGGCGGCGGTGAAGACCGCCGGCGCCGCCAGCAGCCGCAGGGCGGTCGCCAGATCGTCGCCGTCGGCCAGCCGCGCGGTCAGGGCGCGCATGGCCTCGATCGGCGAACGGTCGAGCAGGCCGGTGTCGAGGCCGGCGACCTCGGAAAACACCTCGACCCGCGCAGCGCCCAGCGCGGAGGTCAGGTCGGCCGGCAGGTCGTCGAAGAACCCGTCGAACAACAGGCCGGCCAGGTCCTCGAAGCGCGTTCGGCCAGCCAGTTCGTCCAACGAGTGACCGCGGATGATCAGCACGCCGCGCTGGCCGTCCACTTCGGACATCACGGTTTGTGCGGCGACGACGTCTTCAAGGCCATCGGACATGGCGTATCTCCTCTTGCTCCTCGCGATATTTGCCTCCAGGCTTGTTGCGTCAATCTTGATCAATATAATCAATGTATGACCAGCCACGCCGCCAAGCCCGCCGACTGGATCGCCGCCGACGAGGCGCGCTCGCGCCTGGGCGTGCGGGCCCAAACGCTCTACGCCTATGTCAGCCGCGGCCGCGTGCAGGTGCGGGCCGATCCGCATGATCCGCGCCGCAGCCTTTATCGCGCCGCCGACATCGCTGTGCTCGCCGCCCGCAAGACCCGCAGCCGCAAGGTGTCCGACGTCGCCGCCGGCGCCATCGCCTGGGGTGAGCCGGTGCTGGCCTCGGCGATCACCACCGTCTCGGGCGGTAGGCTGTTCTATCGGGGCCGCGACGCCGTCGAGCTTTCGGAGACTGAAACCCTGGAGGCCGTGGCCCGGCTGCTGCGCGGCGGCCATGGCGCGGCGCTGAAGCGCACTGATCGCCCGAACCCGCCGGAAGGCGGCGACATGCGCAGTCGCGCCTTCGCGGCCCTGGCCGCCCGTGCGGGGATCGATCCGCCGGCGCGCGGCCGCAACCCCTTGGCCCTGGCGGTCGAGGCCGCGACCCTGCTGGACGTGCTGACGGACGCCGTTGCGGGGCAGGTCGGCGGTGGGGCGATCGCCAATCGGTTGGCCCTGGCCTGGGGGCTTGGACCCGGCGGGCCGGGCGCGGACCTGATCCGCCGAGCGCTGGTGCTGCTGGCCGATCACGAACTGAACGCCTCGGCCTTCGCCGCGCGGGTGGCGGCCTCGACCGGCGCCTCGCTGGCGGCGGCCAGTCTGGCCGGATTGGCCGCGTTGTCGGGGCCGCGCCACGGGGGGGCGGCGGCGATTCAGGGCCTGGCGCGTGAGGCGGCCCAGACCAGTCCTCGCGCCGCTATCGCCGGGCGGCTGGCCGAGGATCGCCTGATCCCAGGTTTCGGCCATCAGCTCTATGCCGACAGCGACCCGCGCGCCGAGGCGTTGCTCGAGCGGTTTGAGCCGACGCGGCAGATGGCGGGGCTGCGCTCGGCGGCGACGGCGGTGACCGGCCTGCAGCCCAATGTCGACTTCGCGCTCGTGGCCATGGCCGATAGCCTGAAGCTGCCGCAGGACGCGCCCTTCGCCCTGTTCGCCGTGGCGCGCTGCGCCGGCTGGATCGCCCACGCCATCGAGCAGGGCCAGACCGATCAACTGATCCGCCCTCGCGCCCGCTATGTCGGCGTCGAGGTCGCCTGACGCGTTTCTCTTCTGGCGTCAGCGACGATTCCCATCAATCCTGGGGTTGTATCTGGGAGGTGGGTGATGATCGGTGCGACCCTGTTGGGCTGGATCATGCTGGCCTTGATACAGATCATGGCCGCTGAGGCGGGGTATCGCCTGCACAACTGGGCCCGGGCGCGGCGCAAGGAAGATCCGGCCGACGAGGATGAAGGCTCGGGCTACGTGCTTAGCGCCGCGCTCGGCCTGCTTGGCCTGTTGATCGCCTTCGTATTCAGCATGGCCGCGGCCCACCACGAGAGCCGTCGCGACCTG
Source organism: Phenylobacterium sp. (assembly GCA_040391295.1). Lineage (GTDB taxonomy): Bacteria > Pseudomonadota > Alphaproteobacteria > Caulobacterales > Caulobacteraceae > Phenylobacterium. The sequence goes on from JBEBYB010000034.1 coordinate 18,381, forward strand.
GTGTTGCAGGAGGCCGACGCCGTCTCATCGGCCGTGCAGCATTATCAACTGCTCCCCGAGCCGCATCGCACGACGCTGATCTCGACCATGGCGGACTATGTGAAGGTTCGGCAGGCGTTCTTCGAGGTTGGCGACGACTTCGACAAGATCGACGAAACCATGGCCCGCACCGAGGCGCTGCAGGAGGTGATCTGGAACGAGGCCGGCGTGGCCTTGGCGCTCCCGCAAGCCCAGCGGCTGACGGTGCCGGTGCTGAACGTCACCAGCCAGATGTTCGACTCTGCGGCGCTTCGCTACGAGGCCCTGAACGTCAAGGTGCCCGCCCGGGCGTTGCAGGTGCTGATCCTCTACGCCTTGGTCACCGCGGCGATCATGGGTCACGGTCTCGCGCCAGGCGGCCGGCGGCACTTCACCTCGACGGCGGGATTGTTCCTGTTGATCGCCCTGGCCATCAGTCTGGTCATCGACCTGGACAGCCCCCGCGTCGGCAGCGTCCACGTCTCTCAGGCGCCGATGGCGCGCGTGATCAAACAGGTGCTCGCGACGGCGGCGAAGCTGCCGCCTACGGCCCTGACCTCAGATCCCGAACGTCTTCCTGCCCAGTTGAAGGCAGACCCCCAACCAAAGTCGTCATCACCGGGCTTGTCCCGGTGATCCATAAGCGCCGACAGCCCAAGTAAATCCCGCACCTCGGTGTCTATGGGTGGCCGGGACAAGCCCGGCCATGACGACCTGTGAGGTGGGTGGCGCACAGGGGAACAGGCCTGTGAAGGGCGTCTAAGCCCGGTGGTGGACCGCCTCTTCCTCGGCCAACGGCTTGTCGAGGCGGCCGACCATTTCCTTGGGCACGACCTGCCAGAACTTGGGCAGATGACGATCCCAGTCGCGCAGAACGCCGGCGGCGAAGGCTGAGCCGGTCTCGCGGGCGTGTTCCTCGACCAGGGCCTTGAGCTCGGCTTCCCAGGCCCGCGTCCCGATCCGCTGCACCACGACGCTGTCGGTGTTCAGCATGGTCAGGAACCGGTCGTGCAGATCAAGCACGAAGGCCATGCCGCCGGTCATGCCGGCCGCGAAGTTGAAGCCGACCGGCCCCAGCACCACCGCCCGGCCGCCGGTCATATATTCCAGCCCGTTGGCGCCCATGCCCTCGACCACCGCCACGGCGCCGGAGTTGCGCACGCCGAAACGTTCACCGGCCAGGCCGGCGGCGAACAGCTTTCCGCTGGTCGCGCCATAGAGGACGGTGTTGCCGAGGATGGCGTTGGTCTCCGGGGCCGCCAGATGCGGCGAGGGGCGGATGATGATGGTCGCCCCCGACAGGCCCTTGCCGACATAGTCGTTGGCCTCGCCGGTCAGTTCGATCCGCAGGCCCTGGACCGCGAAAGCCCCCAGGCTCTGGCCGGCCGAACCCTTGAGCTGCACGGTCAGGTGCCCGGCCGGCAGGCCGTGCATCCCGAACCGCCGGGTGATGTGCGAGGAGGTGCGCGAGCCGATGGCGCGGGCGGTGTTCTGCACCGTGTAGGTCAGCTGCATCTTCTCGCCGCGCTCCAGCAGCGGGGCGGCGTCGCGCACGATCTGGGCGTCGAGGGTGTCGGGCACCTCGTTGCGGCCCTCGACCGTGCAATAGGGCGCATTGTGGCCAGGGTCAGCCTTCACCAGCAGCGGGTTCAGGTCGAGGTCGTCGAGGTGTTCGCCGCCGCGTGAAACCTGTTGCAGCAGGTCGGTGCGGCCGACGATCTCGGTCAGCGAGCGGAAGCCCAGCGAGGCGAGGATTTCGCGCACCTCCTCGGCGATGAAGGTGAAGAGGTTGATCACCTTCTCCGGGCTGCCCGAGAATTTCTCACGCAGCGCCTCGTCCTGGGTGCAGACCCCCACCGGGCAGGTGTTGGAATGGCACTGGCGCACCATGATGCAGCCCATGGCGATCAGGCTGGCGGTGCCGATGCCGAACTCCTCGGCGCCCAGCATGGCGGCGATGACGATGTCGCGGCCGGTCCGCATGCCGCCGTCGGCCCGCAGGCGCACCGAGTGGCGCAGGTTATTCAGGGTCAGGACCTGATTGGCTTCCGACAGCCCCATCTCCCACGGCCCGCCGGCGTACTTGATCGAGGTCTGGGGCGAGGCGCCGGTGCCGCCGACATTGCCGGAAATCAGGATCACGTCGGCCTTGGCCTTGGCGACCCCGGCGGCGATGGCCCCGATGCCGGTCATGGCGACCAGCTTCACGCAGACCCGGGCGTCCGGGTTGATCTGCTTCAGGTCGTAGATGAGCTGGGCCAGGTCCTCGATGGAGTAGATGTCGTGGTGCGGCGGCGGCGAAATCAGCATCACGCCGGGCGTCGCGTGACGCAGCTTGGCGATCAGTTCGGTGACCTTGAAGCCGGGCAGCTGGCCGCCCTCGCCGGGCTTGGCGCCCTGGCTGACCTTGATCTCGATCTCGCGGCACTGGTTCAGGTATTCGGCGGTGACGCCGAACCGGCCCGAGGCGATCTGCTTGACCGCCGAGTTCGGGTTGTCGCCGTTCGGCAGCG
>JBEBYB010000035.1:0-20223 GCA_040391295.1 Phenylobacterium sp.
GAAAAGGCCAGCTAAGCCCTCGGGCGTCGGGTTCACGCAAGCCCGGCGCCCGCCTCTACCCCTGGTATGTGCAGCCAACTAAACTCGCGCCATGATCAATCCGCGACTCGAAACCGCCCGTCTGATCCTGCGCCCGCCGGTTGAGGAAGACCTGGACGGTTGGGCCGGCCTCGACGCCGACGCCCGCGCGGTCGGGTTCATCGGCGGCCTCCGCACCCGCAACCAAGCCTGGATGGACATGGCCACCGCCGCCGGCATGTGGAGCCTGCGCGGTTGCAGCCTGTTCTCCGTCATTGAGAAAAACACCGGCCGCTGGATCGGACGGGTCGGCCCCTGGCTGCCGGAAGGCGCCATCGGAACCGAGGTCGGCTGGGCCATTTCGCCGCCCGCCTGGGGCGAGGGCTACGCCACCGAAGCGGCCCGCGCCGCCATCGCCTGGGCCTTCGACCACCTCGGCTGGACCGACGTCATCCACTGCATCGACGCCCCCAACACCGCCTCCATCGCCGTGGCCGAGCGCCTGGGCTCAGCCTGGCTTCGCACCGACCACGAAGCGGGCGACAAGGAAGTCCAGATCTACGGCCAGTCCCGCAACGCCTGGCGCGCGGCCACCGCCGTCTGATGATGATAGCAAGGCTTGCATCCTGCCTGGGGGCCGTTGCGCTGCTGCTGGCCCAACCGGCCTGGTCGGCGACAAATGGTTTCCCGAAGACCCAGGCCGGCGTCGCGGCCCGCACCTATGTCGAGGCCCTCAACCAAGGTGATCTGGAGACCTACACCGCCTTCATGCGGGCGGACGATCCGGCCTATGCGATCACGCGAGACGACTTCGACCAGTTCAGGCGACAGGTCGGCCTCTTCGACCTGATCCGCATCGACCGAGCCAGCGACACCCGGCTGACCGCCCTGCTCAAGCAGCAGACCTCCGACAGCTTCGCGACTCTGGAGATCGAGATCGATCCGCAATCGCCCAATCAGGTCAGGCGCGCGTCCCTCAAACGCCGCGACCGGCCGGACAACGTCGCCGCGCCCGAACGGATGGACGATCAGGCGCTCGCCAGGGTGATAGCCGCCAAGCTGGACGCGACGCCAGATTTTTCCGGGGCCGTTCTGGTCACCCGTGACGGTCGCCCCGTCTTCACCGCTGCGCGCGGCCTTTCGGATCGCACGCGCCGGATCGCCAACGCGCCGCAAACCCGGTTTCGCATCGGCTCGATCAACAAGATGCTGACCGCCGTGGCGGTGCTCCAACTCGTCCAGGCCGGCAAGATCGAGCTGGACGCGCCGCTCGGAACCTACCTGCCGGACTATCCAAACCCGGACCTCGCCCGCAAGGCGACGATCCGCCAACTGCTGACCCACACGGCCGGCGCGGGAGAGCTTTTCACCCCCGCCTTTGACGAGAACCGCGACGCCCTGCGCGAGGTCGCCGACATCGTGGCGTTCTATGGCGACCGGCCACCGGAGTTCGAGCCCGGCGCGACCTTCGCCTATTCCGACTACGGCTTCATCCTGCTGGGCAGGATTGTCGAGGTGGTCTCAGGACGCTCCTATGACGACTATGTCGCCGCCAACATCCTGGCCCCGGCGGGCATGCGCCGCACCGGCGCGCGTCCCGAAACCGTCGCCGTCCCGAGCCGCACCACCGACTACGTCATGGTCGGCGAGCGATACGATGCCACCACCGACACCCTCCCCTATCGCGGCACCTCGGCCGGCGGAGGTTACTCAACTGTCGGCGATCTCGCGGCCTTCGCCGCTGCGCTCAGTTCCGGCAAGCTGCTCGACCAGAAGCACACCCACTTGATGACCACCGGCCAGGTGTCGACCGACGATGGTCAACGCTACGGGCTCGGGGTCTTCGACTACTCCCAGCCGGGCTGGCGGGAGATCGGCCACAACGGTGTCGCGCCAGGTCTGAACGCTGAGCTTCGCATCCTGGGCGACGGCAAGGTCGTCATCGTGGTCTTAACCAACGTCGCGCCGCCCGGCCGGGCCGGCCAGCTCAGCAACTTCATCAAGGCGCGCCTGCGCCTCGACTAGAGCCTCGCCCCCACTTCGCGGACGATCTCCAGCAGCCAGTTCACCGGCTGGCTCTCGCCGCCGCGGATCACCGCCCCGAAGCTGGCCGGCTCCGGCTCGCGGCTGGGCTCGATCAGCACCAGCCGGCCACGCCGCTGGGCCAGCAGCGCCAGCCGGCGCGGCACCAGCGCCGCCATGTCGGTCTCGCCGACGATGATCAGGGCCGAATAGGCGTCAGGCACCGTGACCGGGCCCTGGAAGTCCCGCAGCGACACCCCGCCCAGGTCGTAGTCGTCGCTCCAGGCGGTGATGGCCCGCAGGCCCAGGTCACGGCCGCCCATCCGCGCCGCGCCCTCCATGGCCGCATCGCCGCTGGCCACGATCAGGCGCGGCAGCCGCGCCAGCACCGCGTCGTCCAGATCGCCGTTTGCGGCCGGATGGTCGGCGCGGACCACCCAGACGCCGGTCTCCATGAACAGCGGCGTGTGGACGAACCGGCTGGCCACATGGTCGAAGCCGCCGATCACCATGTCCAGCCGCCCGCGATCCAGATCGTCGACTAGGCTGGCGTCCAGGCCGCGCAGCCGCAGCTTGACGCCTGGGGCCTCGGTCAGCAGCCGCTGCACCACGCCGGGCATCAGCACCGAACAGGCATAGGCGCTGGCCGCGACATGGAAGACCCGCTGCGCGGTGGCCGGATCGAACCGCGGGGCGCTGACCGCGGTCTCCAGCAGCTTCAGGGCCGCGCGGACCGCCGGCCCCATCTCGGCCGCGCGGGGCGTGGCCTGCAATCCCGCCGGACCGCGAATGAACAGCTCGTCGCCCAGCGACAGCCGCAGCCGGCCCAGCGCATGGCTGACCGCCGACTGGGTCAGGCCCAGCCGCGCGCCGGCCCGCGTGGCGCTCTCCTCCTCCAGCAAGGCGACGAACACCCGCAGCAGATTGAGGTCGAGGTTTCTGAAATGAGCATCAGACATAATGGTAGTGACCAACTATCATTTGGCTCATGGCCTCGCGAGGCATATCTGCCGCCGCCTGGGTTCGGCCTCCCCGCCCGCCCTCAAAATCACACACCCAATCCAGCGGGCGGCATGATGTCGGCCGCTTCAAGACGTGGAGCAGCCCGTGAGCGACGCGGAAGGTTATCAGGCCATCGCCGAAGCCGAGCAGGAAGCCGCCCGTCGCCGGCCGCCGGAGCGCTCGCTTGGTCAGAGGCTGCGCCTGCCGCTGATGATCGGCGGCCCCTTGGCCATCGTCGCCGTCGTCGCCTATTTCGTCCTGACCGGCGGGCGGTTCGAAAGCACCGACGACGCCTATGTCCAAACCGCGCGCGCCGCCATCAGCCCCAGCATCGACGGCCGGGTCGTCGAGCTGGACGTCAAGGAGAACCAGCAGGTCCGCAAGGGCCAGGTGCTGTTCAAGCTCGACCCCGCCGACTACCAGGTCGCGGTCGCGCAGGCGCAGGCCGCCCTGGCCGCCGCCCGCTTCGACACCCAAGGCTCGCAAGCCGTCTATGGTCAGCGCCAGGCCGACCTCGCCGCCGCCCAGGAGGTCGTGACCTATACCGAGCGCGAGGCCGCCCGCCAGAAGGCGCTCGCCGCCGCCGGCGTCGCCACCCAGGCCCAGGCCGACGAGGCCGCCCACGCCGCCGAACAGGCCCGCCGCCAGGTGGCCGTGGTCCGCCAGCAGATCGCCTCGGCCCTGGCCGACATCGGCGGCCGCGCCGACCTGGCCGCCGACGACCACCCCAAGGTCATGCAGGCCAAGGCCGAGCTCGACCGCGCCAGGCTCAACCTCTCCTACACCACGATCATCGCCCCGGCCGACGGCGTGGTCGCCAAGGTCGAGCAGCTCCAGGTCGGCAACCGGGTCTCGGCCTCCCAGACCCTGTTCTGGCTGGTCTCCGGCCAGCCCTGGGTCGAGGCCAACTTCAAGGAGGACCAGCTCGCCCACATGCGGGTCGGCCAGCCGGCGACGATCAAGGTCGACGCCTATGACCACGACCTGAAGGCCCACGTCGCCAGCTTCAGCCCCGGCACCGGATCCAGCTTCGCCCTGCTGCCGCCTGAAAACGCCACCGGCAACTGGGTGAAGGTCGTCCAGCGCCTGCCGGTCCGCCTGGTCCTCGACGAGGCCGCTCCCCACCTCAGCGGCGGCCTCAGCGCCAAGGCCACGGTGGACGTCCGCCAGGGCGCCAAGGCGCGATGACCGCCGCCGGAAACGGCAAGGGCGACGCGGCCAACCGGGTCGCGATCACCATCTCCGTCATGCTCGCGACGGTGATGAACTCGCTCGACACCACCATCGCCAATGTCGCCCTGCCCCATATCCAGGGCAGCGTCTCGGCCTCGGCCGACCAGATCACCTGGGTCCTGACCTCCTACATCGTCGCCGCCACCATCATGACGCCCCTGACCGGCTTCCTGGCCGACCGGCTGGGCCGCAAGATGGTGTTCCTGATCTCCATCGCCGGGTTCACCATCGCCTCGATGCTGTGCGGCACCGCCACCAGCCTGGCCGAGATCGTACTGTTCCGGCTGTTGCAGGGCCTGTTCGGCGCGGCCTTGATCCCGCTGTCCCAGGCCGTCCTGCTCGACATCAACCCGCCCGAGAAGCACGGCCAGGCCATGGCCGTCTGGGGCGCCGGCGCGGTGCTGGGCCCGATCCTCGGCCCCGTGCTCGGCGGCTGGCTGACCGACAATCTCGACTGGCGCTGGGTGTTCTTCATCAACCTGCCGATCGGCATCCTGGCGTTCGGCGGGGTGTTCCTGTTCCTGTCGGAGAAGAAGGGCGACGTGAAGCGGCCCTTCGACATGCTGGGCTTCGCCAGCCTGGCCCTGACCATCGGCGCCTTCCAGATGATCCTCGACCGTGGGCCGGGCCAGGACTGGTTCGCCTCCACCGAGATCTGGATCTACCTGATCGTCGGGATCATCTCGGTCTGGATCTTCGCGGTGCAGCTGGCCACCGCCGCCCGGCCGTTCATCGCCCGCGCCCTGCTGGCCGACACCAACTTCATCACCTGCTGCATCTTCGGCTTCTTCGTCGGGATCCTGCTGTTCTCGACCTTGGCCCTGCTGCCGCCGATGATGCAGAACCTGCTGGGCTATCCGGTGGCCTTCTCCGGCCTGGTCAGCATGCCGCGCGGCATCGGCTCGTTCATCGCCATGTTCGCGGTCGGCCAGCTGATCGGCCGGGTCAACATCAAGCTGATCCTGCTGGCCGGCCTGACCATCAGCGCCATCTCGCTGTGGCAGATGACCCAGTTCAGCCTGGGCATGGACACCGACCTGATCATCGTCTCGGGCTTCCTGTCCGGGGTCGGCACCGGCCTGATCTTCGTGCCGCTCTCGACCATCGCCTTCGCCACCGTGCTGCCGCAGTACCGCGCCGAGGGGGCCGGCATCTTCACCCTGGTGCGCAACATCGGTTCGGCCGCCGGCATCTCGATCATGCAGGCCCGCTTCATCACCGGCATCGAGACCCACCACGCCGTTCTGGTCGAGCACGCCCGCCCCGACAACCCGCTCTACCAAGCCTACGCCCCGATGCTGTTCCACAGCCAGGCCGCCATCGCGCAGTTCAACAACCTCATCACCCGCCAGGCCTCGATGCTCTCCTACATCGACGACTTCCGGCTGATGCTGGCGATCACCGTGCTCTGCGCGCCCCTGATCCTCCTGATGCGAACCCCGAAAGCCACCGGGGGAGAGACCGTCCATGTCGCCGTCGACTAAGCCCCGCCTCGCCGCCATCCTCGCCGGCGTCAGCCTCAGCGCCCTCGTGGCCGGCTGCGCCACGGTCGGGCCGAACTTCGCCCGCCCCGAGGCGCCGACCACCCCCGGCTACGCCATGCAGGGCGACGCCGCCCCGGCCGAGGCCCGCCTCGACAGCGCCCCGGCCGCGGCCGGCGGCCCATGGTGGAACGCCTTTGGCTCGCCGGCTCTCGACGCGGTGATCCGCCAGGCGATCGCCGACAGCCCGACCATCACCGAGGCCGACGCCACCCTGCGTCAGGCTCAATCGGCCCTGGCCCAGGCCCGCGGCCTGGCCGGCCCGCAAGTCGATCTGAACGGCGGGTTCAACCGCGAGCGCGCCAACCTGCAGTCGTTCGGCTTCACCAGCTTCGGCGACACCCCGCTCAGCAACCCGACCTTCAACCTCTACTCGGTGGGCGGGGCGATCGGGTATGATCTGGATCTGTTCGGCGGGCAGCGCCGGCGGATCGAGGGGGCGGCGGCCCGCGCCCAAGCGCAGGCGCGGCGCGCGGACGCCGCCTATCTCGCCCTCACCGCCAACGTCGCGCTCCAGGCCCTGACCATCGCCACCCTCCAGGCCCAGATCGACGCCGTCGATGCGATGATCGAGACCGACCAGGCCAATATCGACCTGGTGCGCCGCGCCAATGCGCTGGGCGGGTCGACCAGCACCGCCAAGGTCGCCGCCCAAAGCCAGCTCGAGCAGGACCGCGCCCTGCTGCCGCCGCTGCGCGGTCAGCTCGCCGCCGCCCGTCACGCCCTGGCGGTCCTGGTCGGCCACGCCCCGGCCGACTGGACGGCGCCCGACTTCCAACTGTCGGAAATCGCCCTGACCTCGGCCGTCCCGGTCGCCCTGCCCTCGCAACTGGTGCGCCAGCGGCCCGACATCCTGGCCGCCGAGGCCGACCTGCACGCGGCCACCGCCGACATCGGGGTCGCCACCGCCGACCTCTATCCGAACATCCGGCTGACCGCCTCCCTGACCCAGGGCTCGTTGAAGCCGGCCGACATCTTCTCCTACGACGCCAGCGCCTGGGACCTGGCCGCCGGCCTGACCGCCCCGCTCTATAACGGCGGCGCGCTGAAGGCCCGTCGACAGCAGGCCCGCGAAGCGGCCCAAGCCGCCTCGGCCCGCTACCAGCAGACCGTGCTCACCGCCTTCGCCCAGGTCGCCGACGCGCTCTCGGCCCTGGCCGCCGACGACGAGGCCATCGCCGCCTACGGCCGCTCCCAGGCCCAGGCCGACGAGCGCCTGCGCCTGGCGAAAATCGCCTATGAAATGGGCGGCGGAACCCTGCTCGACGTGCTCGACGCCCAGCGCCAGGCCCACGACATCCAGGCGTCCCGCGCCCGCGCCCAGGGCCAGCGCCTGGCCGACGCCGTGCGGTTGTTTGCGGCTTCCGGCGCCGACTGGCGCACCGCGACTTAGCACCCCCCCCAAACTCGTCATCCTAGGCCTTGTGCCTAGGACCCCTCGTTCCGCTTCGCTGATCAGCGACGATGAAACTGGGCCGTCCAGCTCACCTTTCAGCACACAGCCGCCGACAGAGGGGTCCTAGGCACAAGGCCTAGGATGACGAGGCGCGGGGATGACTAGACGACGCGTCCCGCCTCGCACCCCGCGAAGCTTCCCTCTCCCAGCTCGTTATGGCCGGGCTTTGTCCCGGCCATCCATAGACACCGAGGCCGGTGACTTCACACCGATGGCCGCCGCCTATGGATCCCCGACACTCCGCTACGCTCCGGTCGAAGATGACGATCCAGGTAGTATCCGCCTCCCCCTAGAACGGGAAGAACACCGGAATCGCGAACATCGCCGCGATCCAGGTGATGATGTTCAGCGGCACCCCGACCCGGACGAAATCCATGTAGCTGTAGTTGCCCATCTGGAAGACCAGCACATTGGTCTGGTAGCCGAACGGCGTGGCGAAGGCGGCGCTGGCGGCCATCATCACCCCGACCAGGAACGGCCGCGGATCGACGCCCAGGCTCTCGGCCAGGGCCACGGCGACCGGCGTCACCAGCACCGCGACCGCCGCGTTCGACAGGAACTCCGTGGCGACCAAGGTCACGCCATAGAGCACGATCAGCGCGGTCAGCGGCCCATAGGGGCCGATGAACTCGATCAGGTACTCCGTCCCCATCGCCGCCAGGCCGGTGACCTCGATCGACAGCCCGACCACCACCATGCCGGCGATCAGCAGCAGCACCTCGGGCCGCAGCCCGGCATAGGCCTCCTCCGGGCTGATGACCTTCAACAGGATCAGCGACACCGCCCCGGCGAACGCCGTGGCCGAGATCGGCGCCACGCCCAGGGCCGCGGCGGCGACCACGGCGACGAACACCGCCAGGGCGATCATCGCCTTGCGGAACTGGAACGGCCGGTCGGCGGCCTTGAACAGCGCCACGTCGCCCAGCACCGCGTCGCCGGCGCCGCCCTCGGCCCCGCGTGCTTCGCCCACCGCCAGCTTCGGCGGCGTCACCTCGGCGCTCGCCCCCTCCTTGGGCAGCATCTTCGAGCCGAACAGATAGAGATAGAGCCCGCCGGCCCCGGCGATGACCAGGCCCACCGGGGTGATCTCGAACATGCCGAAGGCCGGCTGGCCGGCATTGCGGGCCATGTCGTTGACCAGCAGGTTGGTCGAGGTGCCGATCAGGGTCAGCAAGCCGCCCATCACCGTGACGTAACTCAGCGGCATCAGGAACCGCTTGGGCGACAGGCCCAGCGAAATCGCCACATCCTTGATCACCGGCGCGGCCAGCACGACGATCGGGGTGTTGTTCAGGAAGCCGCCGACGCTGCCGCAGAGGCCGATGACCAGCCACAGCCCCTTTTCGCCCAGCCGCTGGCACATCCTCATCGCCTGGCGGATCAGCAGGCCGAGCAGCCCCGACAGCTCGATCGCGTAGGCGATGACGAACAGCGAGGCGAGCGCCACCACCGCCGGGCTCGCAAAGGCGCCCTGCACCTCGACCGGCCGGATGACGCCCAGCAGCAACAGGGCCGCCGCCGCCGAGAGGGCCGCCACGTCGGAACGGATTCGCCCGTGTATCAGCACGCCGACGACGCCGATTAGAACCCCCAGCGCCGCGATCTGATCGAAATTCATATGGCTGCGCGGACCCGCCCCAAAACGTTCGCGTCAACCGTTGCGGCCGACGCTCCCCATCTTCGCCGACTATGCTAGCCTTGTCTCATGGCTCCCGAGGACGTGAACACCGCCCGCCGCACCCTTTGCCGCTTCGCCCCGGTTACAGCCCTGGCGCTGGCCAGCCTGCTCCTGGTCCAATGCGAGCGAAAGCCGCAGCCGGCGCCGACGCCCGCGCCGCCCGTGGCCGCCCCGGCCCCGCCTCCCAAGCCCGTCGTCATTCCGCCCCCGCCGACGCTGAGCCGGGCCGACATCCTGGCCGCCCTGGCTGCGGCGAGCGCGGCCTACGCCGCCGGCGAAGCCCCTCCCGCCGATCCGCTGGCCGGCCGGGCCTTCGCCATCCGCCTGCCGTTCGGCTGCGGCGGACCGGCCAGCGCCCCGCCCGAAGGTCTCGCCGGGTGGTCCTGGGGGTCGCAGCAAAAGACCATCAAGCTCAGCCTGACCCCGGCCGACTGGATCAAGTCGCCGCTGATCGCCACCCCCGAGGGCGAGGCTCCGTGGGAGGCGGCCGAAGGGTTCTGGATCGCCCGGCCGTGGATGACCGCCGAGACCTGCCCCACCGCCTTCGGCTCGGCCGCGCCGACCGGAACCGCCCCGGCCTCGCCCCAGACCGCCGGCCTGGTCGCCGTGTTCGACGCCCAGGGCTCGCGCTTCGGCCGCCGCAACGGCCGCGCCTACAGCTTCACGGTCCGGCCGTCCGGGGAGACCCCGCTGACCCTGCCCGACCGCGGCTACCGCCTCCTGCTCGAAGGCCGGATCGGCGCGTTCCCGGACGGTCCGGCCATCCGTTGCCACGCCGAAGGTCCCGACCAGCGCCCAGTCTGCGTCGCCGCCGTCCAACTCGACCGCGTCGCCTTCGAGGACGGCGCCTCGGGCGCAGTGCTCAGCGAGTGGCGTAAGGGCTAGGCGGCGCGACCGAGCGCCTCTTTCCTCCCCGCTATGCAGGGGAGGAAAGGTCTGGTCATCCCGCCGCGCCGAGATAGTCCATCTTGCCGATCTTCACGCCCTGGCTGCGCAGGATGTCGTGGGCGGTGGCGACGTGGAAGAAGAAGTTCGGCAGGGCGAAGGTCAGCAGATAGACCTCGCCTGGAAAGCTGACCTTCCGCTCAGGGCCGAAGCTCAGCTCGACGGTCCGGGTCTCGCTGCCCTCCAGCGTCGCGGGGTCGATGGCCTCCAGATAGGCCACTGTGTCGGCCACCCGCTTGATCAGTTCGGCGAAGGTCGCCTCGGTGTCCGGCATGGCCGGGGCGGCCACGCCGCTCAGCCGCTGGCCCGAAAGCTTGGAGGTGTCGCTGGCCCGCTGCACCTGGCCGACCAGGCTCAGCATGTCCGGCGCGAGCTTGGCGTCCAGCAACGTGTTCTCGGCCACGCCGGCCTGCGCGGCGTGGGCGACGCCCTTCTCAAGAAGTCCCGAGAGCGCTTGCAGCCCCCGGATGAAGACCGGGATCGAGACCTGGTGCATGGACAGGGACATGGCGCGCTCCGATGGTAGAGGTGAGCGTCCGATATGGTCCCGCCCCTCCTCCGCCGCAACGGGCGCCGCCCGCTGGCCGGCGCCTGCTCAACGGTCGCGAGGACCTGGCCCCTGCAAGACCCGCATCCAATCGGCGGGCGGATCTTCCAGCACGCTTCTCGGTATGCCGTGCCGCGCGGCCATATGAACCCGCCACACCCACCAGTAACAGCTCCAGAACCACGCCAACTGGTAGACGATCCAGGCGATCAACCAACGCAGGACCCCGCCCTGTTCGGTGTCGCCCATCGACATGCCGCCTGCCCGCATCGGTTCACCCTCGCGGAGCAGAATGCGAGCGCGCCCTCCTCCGCGCAAACCACATCTCCACCGCCTGCCCGTGAGCTTAGATCATATATACCACGGTTCGGCGAAGAACTTCCGACGTCCGATATCGGACCACGCGCCCGCCCCGCGCGCGACGGGTTTGACGATCAACTCGACCGCTCGTCGAAGGAACGGGCGTCCGGTTCGTCACGATCCCAGTCCGCCCTCGAAGCGCAGAACAGGTGCGTGCGAACGCCCTTGTCGAGCGGCGTATCGAGCGTCCCGGCCGTGACATAGATATTCCGCTCGTCCGTCTCGGCCGGGAGCGGCGTGCCGCAGGTCTTGCAGCGGGTGATGGAATAGGTCTCGCGCAAGGCGAAGGTGACGCCGTGATCCTCGCCCCTCACCCAGCGAAAGCGGTCCCTCGGCACGATCAGGATCGAGTTTCCATTCGAGCCGGAGGCCTTGCGACACAGCGAGCAATGGCAGACCCAGACGCCGTCCAGATCGCCCTCGATCTCATAGGCCCTCGCGCCGCAAAGACAGCTGCCGGTTCGAACAGTCATTGGCTTTCCACCCTTCACGGGACACGGCCCGTTTGTTTGCGAACCTAGGCTCCCGCCGGCTTCAAACGCACCGGATCGAGCGCGGTGTTGAGCGGATAATGGTCGCCCAACACCTGGATCCCGTCCATCGACAGCGCCGTCGGGATGACGATCTCGCCGTCCTCGCCGACGCTCATCGCCGTCAGGTCGAGCCGCGCGATCTCCATCCGGTGAGTACGAGCGAGGGTGTCGAAGGCGGTGATGACCGCGCCGGCCGCGCCGATCTCCACGACGGGGTCGGCCAGGCAGACCGAGAGCATGCCGCCGTGCGCCTCGAACCGCGCCTCCCCCACAAACCGCGCTTGCCCCTGCGGCTTGCCGTCGGCGTCCAGGCTCAATCCCTCGCCCGGCGCCGCCGCGAAGGTGAAGCCCCCGTCCGCCGTGCGCTCGGCGCCGCCGCTGGCCTCGATCACCCCGCCGGCGGCCTCCACATAGTTTCGGAAGCTCTGCTTCACACCCCAGTCGAGCGTCGTCATCTGCACGGCCATTGCTTACTCCCCATTCGACACGGCTCTTATCCGTCCAGCCTATGCCCAACGTCGGTCGCCAGCGCAATTTATCGCCTGCGCCACGGGACGGGTTGAGATATCAGCATGACCCATGGTTGAGCTTGGCCCGAGCAGCCTTTCGCGCATTGTCATCCTGGGTTGCTCAGGATCGGGGAAGTCCACCCTGGGCGCCAGGCTCGCACGCCATCTCGACCTCCCGTTCGTGGCCACCGACGACATCTACTGGCGAAGCGATTGGACGCCGGTCCCCGAGCCCGACGTGCGGGCCTGGCTGGAGGTCGCCACCGCGTCCTCACATTGGGTGCTGGACGGGAACTTCGACGCGCAGCGCGAGATCCTATGGTCCCGCGCCGAACTGGCCGTGTGGCTCGACCTCCCCTGGGCGCTCACCGTCTCACGCGTCGTCCGTCGAAACCTCGGCTGGTGGCTCACGCGCACGCCGGTCTGGGGCGGGCTGCGCATGACGCTCCCACGGGTGTTCAGCGGCGCGCGCCACGCCGCCGCCAGCCACGCCCTGAAGCGGCGCAGCTATCCCGCGCTGTTGGCCAGCTTTCCCAACCTGACCGTCGTCCGCCTGCGCTCAAGACGCGAACTCGATGATTGGCTAGCCAGCCTCCAGGTCTGAACTCGCGGCGAGCCTGGTCACGCCCAGAGCCGTTCAGCGGCCGGGCTTCAGAAATTGACGACGACATTGACGAAGCCGCCTGTCCAGATTGGCGCGTCGTCGTGGATCACGAGGTCCACCCCTTCGCCCGGGAACGAGACGCTGAAGCCGCCCGTGAGATAGACGTTCCGGGTCAGCGTCCGATTGTACTCGATGAAGATGTCGTCCGAGAGGTGGTGGCGTGGAACCCCGGCGATCGGGTTCAGCACGCCGTCGACCGGCTCCAGCCGCGTCGCCTGACCGAACTGGATCGGGCTCAGCAGTTCATTGGCGCTGACCCGCGCCAGCCGCAGGGTGATGGTGTCCTGCTCGCTCGGCGTCACCCGCGCCCATAGCTGGTGGGCGTTGACGTTCGAATTGATGAACACCATCGACGACTTCGAGCCGGTCGACCAGGAGCTGGGGCTGCCCTCGTAATAGAGCGGGTCGAACCGCTCCAGCGCCGGGGTCGAGGGGTCGTCCCCCGAGAAGGTCTGGTAGATATAGCCGATCGTCGGGCGCCAGGGGTGCGAGGCGAAGATGTAGCCGACCTGGCCGCGCGCCGCCCAGGCCTTCAGCGAGATGTCGCTATGGCGCTCCACCGCGACGTCGCCGGCGATGAACAACTGCTCCCACGCCCCGCCGAACGGCTGGGTGCGGCCATAGACGCTCAGAAACTTCAGCCCCTCGCGCGCGCCGGGCAGGATGGTCGGCACGCCGATCCCGTTCGGCGCGGCCTTCGGATAGGGGGCGCCGGACTCCACCACCTGGCCCAGGGTCATGCCCGCATAGACCGCCGGTCCGCCGTCGTGGCGAAAATCCACCCCGGCGATCTTGTTGCGGCTGTCGCTGTCGGGCGCCTCGTTGGCGTCGACATAGAAGGCCGTGGCGGTGAACGAGCGATAGCCCATCCGGGCCAGGCCGGCGAACTCCCAGGCCTTGCGGGGCCCAAGCTTCAAAGCCCCGCGCCGGAAGCCGTTGGAGCCGCCGTTGGCGATCAGCATGCCGGTGCCGGCGATGAACTCGCGCGGCCCGATCGAGACGTCGAACGACAGCCCGTTGTTCCCGGCCGTCCGCAGCCCGACATAGCCCTCCTCCAGCGTCACCCGGCCGGTGTCGCCGGTGGCGAAGGCGTCGGTCCCCGCCGTGGCCGAGGCGACGCCCGAGATCTTGCCATAGGCCGAGACATCGCCGCCGAGGTCCTTGGTGAAGCTGACGCCGGGTTTGACGTAGGCCTCCAGCCACCGGGTGTCGGTGTTGAAGTCGGCCTGCGGCGCGACGACATGCGAATAGTTCCAGAACACGTTCTGCTCGGCCACCGCATTGACGCCGAACTGGAAGTGACCGCGCACCGCCAACCCCTCGCCGTCGTGCAGCATCATGGGGTCGCCCGGCTCGGCCAGGGCGTAGGCCGGGGCCAGCCACAACAGCCCGGCCGCCAACCAGCGCACATGGCGGCCTCGCCTGGCGTTTTCCTTGCGACAGACGCAGCCCGTAAAATCGGTCATTGCGCATCAGCGGCCGGCCGTCGGCCCGCGCGCTTCCCCCACCTCGCCACTCAGGCGTAAACCTGGCCCCGCGCCGATAGGTTGCCTATCGTAGTGGAAATTTCCGGAGGGCTGCGGGTGACCGGCCAGATCAGCGAAATTGGCGGGCTGCGCGCCTATGCCTGGAACCTCGAGGGACCGCCGCTCGCGACCTCCCGCGACGCCTCCGACCTGGTCGGCGACGCGTTCTCGCAGGACGCCGAGCTGGTCATCCTTCCTGTCCAACGGCTCAGCGCCGACTTCCTGCGCCTGTCCTCGGGTCTGGCCGGCGAGGTGCTGCAGAAGTTCGTCAACTACCGGCTGAAGATCGC
This sequence comes from Phenylobacterium sp., assembly GCA_040391295.1. Taxonomy (GTDB): domain Bacteria; phylum Pseudomonadota; class Alphaproteobacteria; order Caulobacterales; family Caulobacteraceae; genus Phenylobacterium. The sequence continues at coordinate 14,325 of JBEBYB010000035.1, forward strand.
CATCCTCGGCGACATCTCCGCCGCCGTGGCGGCCAGCGGTCCGCTGCGCGACTTCGTCACCGAATCCAATCGCGGCGCCAGCGTCTGGTTCGCCCCCGACCTCGCCTCGCTGGAGGCGCTGATCGGCGCGCGCTAAGGCCCCGTATGCTCAAGATTGCATTCACGGTCTTCGCCGGTAAGCTCGCCCGGTCGAAAAAGGCGGATCGGTATGGTTAGTCCGGTCGCATCCCAGGATGCTCTGTCCGAGCGTTGGTCTCGAGTCCCACGACCTTGAACTGCCGGCGCACGGCGCGCCGGCACAGCAAAGGACGTGCACTATGCAACAGCAGATTTCAGTGATCACCCTGGGCGTCGCGGACCTGGCCCGCGCGCGCCGGTTCTATGTCGAGGGCTTCGGCTGGCGGCCGGTGTTCGAGAACGAAGAGATCGCCTTCTACCAGATGAACGGCCTGATGCTGGGAACCTGGCTGCGCTCGGGCCTGGAGGCCGACATGCAGCGGCCAGGCGCGGCCCAGCCCGGCGCCTTCGCCCTGGCCCATAACGTCCCGGGCCAGGCCGACGTCCAGATCGTCCTCGACCGCTTGGCCCGGGCCGGCGGCAAGATTCTACGCAACGGCGACGCGCCCCCGCACGGCGGCTTCCGCGGCTATGTCGCCGACCCCGACGACCACGCCTGGGAAATCGCCTGGAACCCGGCCTGGAAGATCGACCAGCGCGGCATGGTCACCTTCGGCGTCTAAGCCGGCGTCGGCGGCGCCTGGCCACCCCACCACGTCTCGATAATCTCCACCAGACGCGGCTGGTCCGAATAGAGGTGATCGTCGCCCGGGACCTCGACACAGGTGATTTTGCCGGCCCCAGCGACCACTTTCGACAGCGCTCCAAACGCCCCGTTGAAGTCCGCGGTCTGCTGGATGAACAATGTCGGCGTGCGGGCGCAATGGGCGGCCAATAAGTCCAGCCCGGCCCCCTCCAGCCGAGCCAGCGGCGTTCCAATGAACACGCAGCGCGCCGGCTCAAAGCCATGGCGGCTGGCCGCGATCATCGTCACCAGCGTCCCGAACGACTTGGCGATAACCGCGTCTGCGCCGCTCGCCGCGGCGATGAGCGCCTCCGGCTCGGCGTCCGGATTAGCCACGTCCCCGGCGCCCCAGAAGCCGTATTCTTGTACGCGAGCCTCCACCTGACCAAGCCGAACCGACCCGACAAGCTCGACCATCTGCGCCAAGGTCGACGCCTTGCGGCCCGGCAATCCCAGCAGCTTCATCGGGAGCCTCCTCGGTTCCCGTTCAAGCTACGCCTTACCTCACCGTTGATCCACATGTCCCGATAGCCGCTCGCGTCGAGGGCTGGGCCATGGCCCGCCCCCGCCGTCACGCCTCCAAGCGGAACCATTCGGGCTTGCAGGCCGTTCGGGTCGGGTCATCGGGAGAGTTCCATGAAGCCCATCGTCCTGGCCACGCTCGTCGCGGCCTGCCTTGCGCCGTCGCTCGCCGCCGCCCAGCCGGTCGCCCTGGGCTTGACCCGGCTGCAGATCGAGGACGCCGATCTTGTCGACATCAACGGGCGCGAGATCGGCGAGGTCGAACGCCTCGTGGTCGACGCCGATGGAAACGTCACGCATCTGATCGTCGAGATCGACCAGAACGATCCCATACCCGACCACATCGTCCAGATCCCGCTCACCGGCCTGGCCGCCGTTCCCGACCCGGACGACAAGGGCGAGTTCGACATCCAGACCCGTCAGGGCGTCGCCGAACTCCTGGCCCTGCCCGCCACGCCCCTGCGCTAAGGCGTCAGCCGCCCCGACAAGCGGCGAGCGGACATGCAAAAGGGCGCAGCATCGCCACGCCCCGCATATCGGGAGTCTTGATCCCGGATCGGCCGCTAGGCGGCGTTTCCGGGATGACCGTCAGCCGCGCAAGTGCGGCTAGACGTGTTCGGGAGCCTGGTGGGTCGCAGCGCAGATGGCGCTGAGGTGACCTTGCAGGGACCGGCTGGCGAGCAGGGCGTCGACAGCGCGGCACCCTTCTTCTTTCAGACGGGCCTTGAGTTGCGCGATGCTCGCGAATTGACCCGTGCGGGCCAGAGCGTAGGCGCGTTCGACAGTAGAGACTTCAGCCATAATAATCACCGCTTCCTAAAGGGAGGACGTTGACCACCACCAACTCGGGGTCCGTCGGTTTTGTGCCGGAAAGTAATCCGACCACGGGTCAGATCATACGGCGTCATTTCAACAATGACACGGTCCCCGACCAGGGAACGGATTCGGTTCTTCTTCATCTTGCCGGCGGTGTAGGCCAGGATCTCATGATCGTTATCGAGCTTCACGCGGAACCGGCCCTCTGGCAGCAGTTCAACGATCAGCCCATCGAATTCGATGAGCTCTTCCTTGGCCATACAAGGCCTCCTTTCTGCTAGGCCGCACTTTATCCCATAGCAGTAGGATAACGCGGCAAACGAAAAAACGGGCCGGCGAATCGCCGGCCCGTCTCAACTAGGTGCAGGCTTGAAGCCTGCCGCCGTCTTAGACGGACTGGAGCTGGCCAGCGGACATCTTGCCGCTGCGCTGATCGCGCTCCAGTTCGAACGCGACCTTTTGGCCTTCGTTCAGGGTGCCCATGCCGGCACGCTCAACGGCCGAAATGTGCACGAAGACGTCCGCGCCGCCTTCATCAGGTTGGATGAAGCCAAAGCCCTTGGTTCCGTTGAACCACTTCACAACGCCGGTAGCCATTTTTAGTCCCTTTCCGGGTCTAGTATATTCTCTGAGCCAAGTCGGCCGAGAGATCAAAATTTCGGAGAGGGTCGAAGGCGGGTTCCGGATGTTCGCAGAGCGAACGAGGGATAGCGGCCGAACCACAACGATATTCGATGGGTCCTTAAATCCTATATTGGCGCGAAAAGCAAATTCTTTTAGGAAAGCTGGGCGATAGCCGCGTCCAACAACTAGGTCCGGCGCGAGCAGAAGCTGAAGCCGGCTCTATAGATCAAGACCTTAGCGCCCATGCTTTCACCAGGCGCCGCACCGCCTCTGCGACCAGACTCGCCGCCGCGCTGACCTGGCCGCTTGCCCTCCGCTCACCATAGCGATCGAGCAGATAGTCGGCGCGGTCGCGCCTAGGGCCGCGTCGCGATCCAGATGACGTGCCGCGCGCCCTTGCCCCTGCGATTGGCGTGGGCGCGGACTTCCTCGACCTGGTAGCCGGTGGTCCGCAGACGCTTGGCGAACGCGTTGCTGGGGCCCGAGGACCAGACCGCCAGCAGCCCGCCAGGCTTCAGCGCCTTGGCCGCCGCCCGCAGCCCCTCGCTCGAATAGAGGCTGTCGTTCTCCTCGCGGCTCAGGCCCCCCGGCCCATTGTCGACGTCCAGCAGGATCGCGTCATAGGCGCCGCCGGCCTCGCCGATCAGCCGCCCGACATCGGTCTCCTCGATGCTGACGCGCGGGTCCTCCAGGCTGCCCTCAAAGATGTGCGCCATCGGTCCGCGCGCCCAGGCGACCACGGCCGGGATCAGCTCGGCCACCACCACCTGCGCCTGCGGCGGCAGGTCCGCCAAGGCCGCGCGCAGGGTGAAGCCCATCCCCAGCCCGCCGATCAGCATCCGCACGCCCGCGCGCCCGGCCAGCCGCTCGCAGGCCGCGCTGGCCAGCACCTTCTCCGAATTGCTCATCCGGCTGTTCATCAGCTCGATGCCGCCGGACATGATCGAGAACTCCTCGCCCCGCCGCATCAGGCGAAGCTCGGTCTCGCTGTCGGGAACCTGCGCGGAACCGAGATGGACCCAGGGAATCAAGAAAACCTCACCTTTTCAGCCGGCCAGTCGAACCAGCCCGCCTAACTAGAACGTCCGCCGCCATCGACCAACCGCGACATCGGCGCGACCAGAACGGAAGCCTGCACGCCCAAGCTGCGCTAGAATGCCCCAGGCTGCGGCGGAGGCGCCCATGTTCAAGACCGACGAAACCCGCCAGGCGGCATGGCTGACGCTCTGCGTCTGGTTGCTGTCCGGGCTGTTGTTCTCGGTGACCCATTCCGTGATCAACGGGGGGATCACCGCCCGGGTCCTGGCCACGGTCGCGGCGATGAACCTGTTCGGGATCATCGTCTCCATCGGGCTCTACCAGGCCGCGCTGCGGACCCGCCGCCAGCCGATGCTGCTGCGCGTCGGCGCCCTCGCCCTGGCGGCCGTCGTCTGCGCGATCGTGCTGGGGATCGTCGACGTCTCGCTGATGGAGTTCATCCGCAAGACCTTCGAACCGTCCGCCGCGCCGTCCAGCATGCCCAACTGGCAGCGCGCCGTCGTGAACATGACCGCCTTCCTGTGGATCTTCGGCATGCTGGGCGCGATGTACCTGACCCAGCAGGCCAACTGGGTGGTGCGCGAGCGCGAGCGCCAGCTCGCCGCCGCCCGCACCGCCGCCAGCGAGGCCAACGCCGCGGCCAGCGCCGCCCGGCTCGCGGCCCTGCGCTACCAGCTCAATCCGCACTTCCTGTTCAACACGCTGAACGCCATCTCGGCCGCCGTCATCACTGAGCGCGCCGACGAGGCCGAGGCCATGCTGTCCAAGCTGGCCGACTTCCTGCGCGTGACCCTGGTCACCGATCCCGAAGCGATGATCCCGCTGGAGGACGAACTGGCCACGCTCCAGGCCTATCTCGAGATCGAGAGCGTCCGCTTCCGCGAGCGGCTGGCCCTGGAGTTCGTCTGCCCGGGCGACCTGCGCGGCGCCCTGATCCCCAGCTTCCTGCTGCAGCCGCTGATCGAGAACACCATCAAGCACGGCGTCGCCCCGACCAGCGAGACCGTCACCGTCCGGCTGGAGATCGATCGCGACGCGCAGGACCTGCTGATCCTCGTCCAGGACGACGGCAAGGGCGGCGAGGCCGAGGTCCGCCCCGGCGCCGGCGTCGGACTGCGCAACATCCAGCTCCGGCTCGAAACCCTCTACGGCCCCCGCGGAACCCTGCAGGCCGCGCCCCTGGACCGCGGCTTCCTGGCGATGATCCGCCTGCCCCTTCAGTGGCCGACGGCCAAGCCCTTGTCACAGGCCGCCTGAGCCATGCGCATCCTCCTGGTCGATGACGAGCCGGCGGCCCTGGAACGCCTGAGCGCCCTGCTGGCCCAGGCGCCGGACGTCAGCGTGGTCGGAACCGCGCGCAACGGCCGCGAGGCCGCCCAGGCCATCGCCGCCCTGCACCCCGACCTGGTGCTGCTCGACATCCAGATGCCCGAGGCCAGCGGCCTGGCCGTGGCCGCCGCCCTGCCGCTGGAGGAACGGCCCGAGATCGTCTTCGTCACCGCCTTCGAGCTCTACGCCGCCGACGCCTTCGAGGTGGAGGCCGCCGACTATCTGCTCAAGCCCGTGCGCTTCGACCGGCTGCGCCAGGCGATCGAGCGCGCCCGCCGCCGCAAGGCCCATCGCGCCGCCTTCGCCCGCGCCGAGGACGCCCTGGCCGCGCCTGCCGACGAAGATCCCGACGGCTTCTGGGTCCAGGTCCGCACCGGCTTCGTGCGGGTGCCGCTGGGCGAGATCGACTGGATCGAGGCGGCCAAGGACTATGTGCTGCTGCACACCGCCACCCGCAGCCACATCCACCGCTCCACCATGAACGCCCTGGAGCGCAAGCTGAACCCGGCCGAACTGACCCGCGTCCACCGCTCGGCCTTCGTGCGGCCCGCCCGCGTCGCCGAGATCAAGCGCCTGGGCAAGGGCCTGATCTCCCTGGTGCTGCAAGACGGCGTCAACGTCGCCGTCGGCCCCTCCTACGTGAACACCGTCACCGAACGCCTGGCGCTGCATCGGGGGTGAGGCTGGCGGCCACCCTGCCCGCCGCCCCCAACCTTCGTCATGTATGGACGGCCCCCTTTGGGCAAGTAGCAATGAGCGAGCTGGCGA
>JBEBYB010000036.1:0-20126 GCA_040391295.1 Phenylobacterium sp.
GGGCGCCTTGTCGGTTTCGGGGGCGAACTGCTGTTCGCGGGCCGAGGCGGCGGCGAACAGGGGCAGAGCCTCGGTCAGCTGCAGTTCGTGCTTGAGCAGCTTGACGACCTTGTAGGGCACGCCCTCGGGGTAGCGCCGCTGCGCGCCCTCCCAGGTCTGTTCGGCCAGGGTTTGCTGGGGCGTCTTGCCGGGGTCGGAGACTTCGTCGGGATATTGGTAGTTCAGCTCATCGAGGCTGAAGCGGCAGCGGTCGGCGATCTCGACGGTGCGGGCCAGCGGCTCAGGATACTTGGCGAAGAGGCGGTGCATCTCCTCGGCCGGCTTCACGTGCCGGTCGGCATGACGCTCACGCCGAAATCTTAGCTCGTCGATCGTGCAGCCGTGGCGGATGCAACTGACCACGTCCTGCAGCATGCGCCGATCAGGATGGTGGAAGAGGACGTCGTTGGTGACCACGGTCGGCACGCCGGCCTGAGCGGCGAGGTTGGAGAGTTCGTGCAGGCGCAAGGCGTCGCCCGGGCGGCGGTGCAGCGACAGGGCCAGGAAGGCGCCGGCAGGAAGGGCGGCTTTGGTCCGCCGCAGCCGCTGGGCGCACACCTCGTCGGCCTCGCCCGGGACCAGGATCGCGATCAGGCCCTCGGCGTAGTCGGCCAGGTCGGCCCATTCGAGGTGGCGCTTGGCCTTGGCCCGCCCGGCGCTTGCCCAACGACAGCAGCCGGCAGAGGCACGCATAGGCGGGCCGGTCGGTCGGGTAGACGAGGATCCGGTCCCGTCGGCCAGATCCAGGCGGCAAGCGAGACGTCTTGCAACGTCCGTAGCCGTCGATCGTCATGCCAGAACCGAGTTTCGCCATTGACCGTTACGCCGCCAACAAAGGAGACTGACATGCCCGCTAAATCCGCTGCTCAACAAAAGGCCGCCGGCGCGGCCCTATCGGCCAGGCGCGGCGATACGCCGAAGTCCGAGCTCAAAGGCGCGTCCAAGCAGATGAAGGGATCCATGAGCGAGAAACAGCTCGAGGAGTTCGCCCACACCAAGCGCAAGGGCAAACCCGAGCACGTGACCAAGTAGCCGTGGAGGAACAATCCGACTTTCGTCGGATTCCTTCTTCAGCGAGTTAGGAGACTATCATGTCGACGCAAAGAGATCGCTACCAACGGAGACAAGCGCTACCTTCGTCGGGACGATGAAGGCAGGATCAAAACCTCGGTCGAGAAGGGCACCTCGCTGTCGGTCGACGCCCGCCAGAAGGCCAAGCACGACACCAAGCCGGGCCAAGGCGATCGCGGCGACCACCACGCCATGTAGGCGGGAGCCGTGACCGCCGACTCGTTCGATCTCGCCCGCTTCGTGAGCGCACAGGCGGGAGTTTTCGATCAAGCGGTCGATGAACTGCGCGCTGGCTGCAAGCGGACACATTGGATGTGGTTCATCTTTCCGCAGCTGCGGGGTCTGGGCCATTCTCCGACCGCTCAGCAGTACGGCATAGGCTCCCTCGGGGAAGCCAGCGCTTACATCGACCACCCGGTACTCGGCCCTCGCCTCGAGGCCGCGGTGGCCGCCGTCCAGGCTAGCGGGGCCGTCGATCTGCATGCACTGTTTGGTTCTCCCGACGACCTGAAATTCTGCTCCTCGCTGACCCTCTTCACCGTAGCCGCTCCCGATGGTCCCTACAGGACGGCGCTCGACCGTTGGTGCGGCGGCAAGCACGACCAGCGAACCTTGGATCTGCTGCGCGCCGGCGGTGAGGTCGGCTAGGTGGCGGGACGCAAGCTCAAGGTGTTCCAGGCGCAGTTCGGCTTCTACGACACCGTCGTGGCGGCGCCGAGCCAGGCGGCTGCGCTACGGGCGTGGGGCACCCATCAGAACCTCTTTGCCGGCGGTCAGGCCCGCATCACCGACGACCCACAGGCGATCGAAGCGGCCTTGGCCCACCGGGAAACGCCGCTGAAGCGCGCGGTTGGCTCCAAGGAGCCCTTCGCGCTAGAGGCCACCAGCCTCCCAAGCGTTCCTGATCCCCCGAAGAAGAAGGCTACGGAAAGGGCGGCCGCCAAGGAGCAAGCTAAGCCCGAGCCGCCGCCGCGGCCCCCTGCCGACCGGTCCAAGCTCAATGCCGCTGAGAAGGCGCTGCGTGAGTTCGATGAGCGCCGAAAGCGCGAGGAGGCGGACCTGCGCCGTGAGGGAGAAGAGCTCGAGGCGCGCCGCATGGCCGCCCAGAGCGCCTATGTGGCGGCGAGGAAGGCCGCGACTTCCGAGGTGTTGCACGCCAGGACCGCTTATCGAAAAGCCGGCGGCGAGGACTGAGGTCAGCTCACCTTGCGGGCCTTGGCGTTCGACGGAGCCTTTTCCGCCTTGCCCTTGGAGGCCGACTTGCCGGCCCTCTTGTCCTTAGCGGCCAGGCTCGCACGCAGAGCCGACATCAGGTCGACCACGTTGGTGTCCTCCGGTTCGGCCACCTTCGCGGGCTTGTGGCCCTTTTTCTTGTCTTCGATCAGGGCCTTCAGCGCCTCTTCGTAGCGGTCCACAAACTGGGTGGGGTCGAAGGGGCCTTCCTGCTGCTCGATGATCTTCTCGGCGATAGCGATCATCGCCGGGTCGGCGGCTTTGTCGGTGATGCCGCCGAAGATCTCGTCGGGCTTGCGCACCTCGGCGTCGGTGCGGATCGTGTAGGCTAGGATCCCTTTGTCGCGGGGTTCGAGCGCCAGAATACGCTCGCGCGTGCCGATCACCACGCGGCCCAACGCGATCTGGCCGGACTTCTCCATGGCCGTGCGGATGACACCGAAGGCCTCCTGGGCAAGCTTGCCGTCGGGGGCCAGGAAGTAGGGGTTATCCCAGTAGAGGCGGTCGATCTCGTCGCTGGGGACGAACCGCTCGATCTCGATGGTCTTGGTGCTCTCCAGCTTGACCGAATTGATCTCGTCCTGAGTCAGCAGGATGTATTCGCCCTTGGATACCTCGTAGCCCTTCACCAACTCCGACCGCTCGATCGGCCCGGTGTCCGGATCGGTCGTGATCATCTTGATCCGGTTGTTGGTCTTCGGGTTGATGAGGTTGAAGTGGACGTCGCCCGCCGAATCGGTCGCGGTGTAAAGCGCGACCGGGCAGGTCACGAGCGATAGCTTCAAGTGTCCTTGCCAGGTCGGTCGGTAGGCCATGTTGAATCCCTCGTGAGGCGGCGTGTTAGCGCTTCGACCGACTCAACGAATCCGGAAGTGATTCGTTCTGGCTAGAAGGTCGAAGCACGAAACCCCGCTGTTTCGGCTGCACTCCCGCAGGACGGGGTAAGCGGCAGCGATGAACCGCCGCCGCCTTCTGATCGGCGCTGTCCGCGGACGAAAAGGCGGAATACCTCTATCGCTGGAACGCTTCGCCGGAATGGCGCGCGGCATTTCCGAGCGGTACGACCACGAAGGATTGGATTTGGAAGCCAAGCCCAAGAGGCCGAAACGTGGCGCGCCGCCCACCTGGCGTCCCGAGCTGCGAAGCCCTGGTGGCGGTTCTGGAGACGCTGACGGCGGGTAAGCGTCTTCAGCCTAAGCGCAGGCCGCCGCTTCGCCGGAGTCCAGGTCGATCCGGAAGCAGTGTTCATGGCCGCTTTCGACCTCGCGGACGATCACGTTGATCTCGTGGTGCTCAGTCATCGGCGGATGTAAGTCCTCGACGTAGGCCACGGCGGCGGCTTCGAACGAGGCTTCCTCGACGACCCGCGCGTGATGGTGGTCCACATGCTGGGCTTGAACTCGGAACTGGCGGGTTTCGCCGGCGACTTGGGTCATGGTCCTGGTCTCCTGGCCGTCTGAACGCGCCTCGCCTGGAAAGGATTCATCCGAGCGACGGCTCCGCTCGGATCATGTGAGCGGGATGATCGTTGATCATTCTGACCTGAGTCGGAGCAAACCATGGCCGCCACCAAGCTCGCCAAGTATCAGGAGATGCGCGATTTCTCCCAAACGGCCGAGCCGTCGGGGAAGGACGCCAAGGTCGTGCCCTCCGAAGCGTTACGCTTCGTCATCCAGAAGCACGCCGCCAGCCATCTCCACTTTGACCTGCGCCTCGAATACGAGGGGACCTTCCGGTCCTGGGCGGTGCCGAAAGGGCCCTCGCTCGACCCCAAGGATCGCCGCATGGCGATGGAGGTCGAGGATCACCCGCTCGACTATGGTGACTTCGAAGGGACTATCCCCAAGGGCCAGTACGGCGGCGGTACCGTCATGCTCTGGGACCGCGGCTACTGGTCGCCCGAGAAGGGCTTCGAGAAGATCGGCCAGGCCTTGGCCAAGGGCGAGCTGAAGTTCGTCATGGAAGGCGAGCGGATGCACGGCTCCTGGGTGATCGTGCGGACCAAGCGTGACAGTCGCGGCAAGGCGAGCTGGTTGCTGATCAAGCACCGCGACGAAGGCGCCGTCGAGGGCAACACGACGGGCCCGACCGACGACGACCGCTCGATCGCCTCCGGCCGCACGATGACCGAGATCGCCAACGGCAAGGGTAAGGCCGCCATGCCCTTCATGACCGCCACGGGGGCCGCCGCTGGATCCGTCTGGCAAAGCAATCGCGACGACAGCGCGCCGGCGGGGCTGATCGCGTCGACCAAGGCCAAGGCGTCGCCGGCGAAGTCCAAGACTGTCGCCAGCCTTCCCGACTTCGTGGAGCCGCAGTTGGCCAAGTTGCTGGAAAGGCCGCCTGGCGGATCTGGCTGGGCGCACGAGATCAAGTTCGACGGTTATCGCATGCAACTGCGCACCGTCGGCGGCAAGGCGACCTTGCTATCCCGTAAGGGGCTCGACTGGTCGTCCAAATTTCCCGAGATCGTCGCCGCCGGCGGAGGCTTCGCCGACGGGATCATCGACGGCGAGGTGGTGGCGCTCGACCACACCGGCGCACCCGACTTCTCCGCCCTGCAGGCGGCGATCTCGGAGGCCAAGACCAAGAACCTGGTGTTCTTCGTTTTCGACCAGATGTTCGACGGTAAGGAGGACCTTCGGCCGGCGCCGCTCAGCGAGCGTAAGGCGCGGCTTGAGGCCTATGTCGAGGATGCGCCGCCCAACATCCGCTACGTCGACCACTTCATCACCGCCGGCGACGCGGTCCTGCTGTCAGCCTGTCGGATGGATCTGGAAGGCATCGTCTCCAAACGGCTCGAAGCGCCTTACCAGTCGGGGCGCAGCGAAAGCTGGGGCAAGTCGAAATGTCGGGCAGGCCACGAGGTGGTGATCGGCGGGTGGACCACCACGGGCGATAACTTCCGGTCGCTGATCGCCGGCGTGAACCGCGACGGCCAACTGGTCCATGTCGGTCGGATCGGCACGGGGTTCGGCCGTGACACGGTCAGCCGTATCCTGCCTAAGCTGAAATCCCTCGAAACCGAAGAGAACCCCTTCAAAGGCAAGGGATCTCCGAAGAAGGCGGCGGGGGTCCACTGGGTGCGGCCTGAGCTCGTGGCCGAGATTCAGTACGCCGGGTTCACCGGCGACGGCACGCTGCGCCAGGCGTCCTTCAAGGGGCTGCGCGAAGACAAGCCGGCGGCTGAGGTCGAGGCCGAGACGGCCGCCCCGGCAGCGACGACCGAGCTTGTCGCGCCGGAGCCGACCACCATCCGGACCAAGACCGTCATGCCGCGCGGCTCGATCCCGGTGATGGGGATCACAATCAGCCATGCAGCCAAGCCGCTGTGGCCCGACGCCAACGACGGCACGCCGGTGACCAAGCTGGAGCTGGCGCAATATTACGAGGCGATCGGCGAGTGGATGCTGCCCCACGTGAAGGGCCGGCCGTGCTCGATGATCCGCATGCCCGACGGCATCAACGGCGCGCAGAACTTCTTCCAGCGCCATAGCGCCAAGGGTCAGTCGGCGCTGATCACTGAGGTCGAGGTCCGGGGCGACCGCAAGCCGTACATCCAGTTCGACCGTGTGGAGGCTCTCGTGGCCGCCGCGCAGACCGGCGCCTTAGAGCTCCACCCGTGGAATTCCGAACCGTTCTCGCCCGAGCAGCCCGGCCGGCTGGTGTTCGACCTCGACCCCGCCCCGGACGTCCCCTTCGAGGCGGTGATCGAAGGGGCCCGAGAGGTCCGGGAGCGCCTCGAGGAACTGGGCCTCGTCAGCTTCTGCAAGACGACCGGCGGCAAGGGGCTGCATGTGGTCACGCCGCTCGAGGCCGAGGGCATTGACTGGGCCATCGCCAAGGCCTTCGCGCGCGACATCTGCAAGGTCATGGCCGCCGAGGCGCCCGACCGGTACCTGATCAACATGGCCAAGAAGGAGCGCACCGGGCGCATCTTCCTAGATTATCTGCGCAACGACCGGATGGCGACGGCCGTGGCGCCGCTGTCGCCTCGCGGCCGGCCGGGCGCGCCGATCTCCATGCCGCTGACCTGGAGCCAGGTGAAGAAGGGCCTCGATCCGGCCAGCTATACTCTGCGGACTGTCCCGCCCCTGGTGAAGAAGCTGAAGGCCTGGGAGGACTACTGCGACGGCGAGCGGCCCCTGGCCAACGCCATCAAGCGACTGGGCAAGGTCTGATGTTGCGTCCATGGGCGTGAGCAGCGCCGGCGTTCTGGTGTTTCGGCGAACCAACCGCGGCCTCGAGTTCCTGCTCGGGCATCCCGGTGGGCCGCTCTGGGCGCGCAAAGACCTTGGTGCGTGGATGATCCCCAAGGGACTGGTTGAGCCCGACGAGGAGCTGCTTGCGGCGGCGCGTCGGGAGTTCCAGGAAGAGACCGGTCTGGCGGCGCCTTCGGCCCTGCGCCCGTTGACGCCCATTCGCCAGACGGGCGGAAAGACAGTCTTTTGTTGGACCGGGGAGGCGGAGCTCGAACTTTCCGCCTTCAGGCCGGGCATGTTCGAGATGGAATGGCCGCTGCGGTCTGGAAAGCGCGTCGCCTTTCCCGAGGTCGACCGCGTCGCCTATTTCGAGACTGAAGCAGCGTTGCTGAAGATCTTGCCTTCCCAGGCCCCGTTGATCCGTGAAGCCGTTCTCATCCTCGGCGAGGCCGCCTAGCGATGCGGATCGCCACCTTCAACATCAACAACGTCAACAAGCGGCTGGCCAACCTGCTCGACTGGCTAACGGCCGAAAAGCCGGACATCGTCTGCCTGCAGGAGCTGAAGGCGGAAGACCGAGCCTTTCCCCTCGCGGCCATCGAAGCCGCCGGCTACGGCGCGGTCTGGCGGGGTCAGAGGACCGTGAACGGGGTGGCGATCCTGGCTAGGGGCGCTACGCCGGTGATCACTCGGCGCGCCTTGCCAGGCGACCCATCGGACGATCAGGCCCGTTATATTGAGGCGGCGGTGAACGGGATCCTCGTCGCCTCGATCTACCTTCCCAACGGCAATCCGCAGCCCGGGCCCAAGTTCGACTACAAGCTGGCCTGGTTCGAACGGCTTATCGTGCATGCCGCAGACCTCGGGGCGGCGGGCCTGCCGGTCGTGCTCGCCGGCGACTACAATGTCGTGCCGACCGAAGTCGATATCTGGCCGGGTCACCACGAGCAGGCCAACGCTCTGCTTCAGCCGCAGACGCGCGCGGCCTATCAGCGCCTCCTCGACCAGGGTTGGACCGACGCCCTAAACAGCCTGCAGCCCGAGAGACCGCTTTGGACCTTCTGGGGCTACCTGCATCACCGCTGGCCGAACAACAAAGGCATGCGCCTCGATCACCTTCTCCTCAGTCCTAGCCTGGCGGCTGGATTAAGGCGCGCGGGGGTGTCTCGGGAGGTGCGCGGGCAGGAGGGCGCCAGCGACCATGCGCCAACCTGGATTGAACTGAAGACCGCGGCGCGGCGGGCGACGCGGCCGAACCCCAGCCAGGCCGGCGCGCGACGACCCGCGGGCTGGGGACCGCGCCGCCGGTCGGGCGTCTGAACCAATCGCCCTCCGGTAGGTTGCTGTAACCTGACCTGGAGAAGAGCATGGCCGAACGACCCCAAAACCTGAGCGACCTCGTCGTTGTGATCGCCGGCGCCTCCAGCGGCTTTGGCCGAGGCGCGGCGCTGAAGCTTGGCGCCGAGGGCGCCAAGGTGGTGGTCGCCGCACGCCTTGCGAGTGACGACCCAAGCCCCCATCACAGGCAGCCGCATCCGCGTCGAGGGCTATGACGGGTGGTCCTCCGGCGACATCGACCTGGAGCCAAAGCCCCTGGCGCAGCCGGGCGAGCACCGCTTCCGGATTGTCCTCACCAGCCCGGGCCATCCGCCGCAGATCACCGAGATCGTTATCACACGCACCTCCGCCTCCAGCGCCGGCGTGCCAGCGACCCTGACGATCTGTGTGGCTGTCGAAGAGGATGCCCAAGAACCAGAACCTGATCATCAGCCGTGAGCTGGCCAGGATCGAGGAGCTCTATGAAGGCGTCGCCGGCCAGCTGGCCGGCGAGGACGCCGGGTCAACGCCGGTCTCATCGACAACCGGTTCGCAGCGGCCCCCGCGGAGCCGCTGACAAGCCAGCTTGTCGGATTGGTGCGCGGGTAGCCGCCTGTGACGACGCTGAACGGCGGCCAGCCGGTCCTGATCACCTATCCGGACGGGTTCAAGGCGACGCTTGTGTACTTCGTAGATCCGACGACAGCGGTCGAGTTCCAGAAGGCGACCGGCAACAGCGCCGTCGACGCGCTTATGGAAACGGCGGAGGGTGACATCAAACGGCTTGTTTAAGAGGGGAATGCCTTCCCCTGCGGCCGAGCCATAGTCTCGGCCGACCCCTTCGAGCGGGACATCCCGCAACGCCCCGGATAGGGAGAGCGGCCGGCCGGCCGGCGGGCGTGCTCGCTCCCGCCGCTGAAGCGGCTCCTACGGCTCCGCCCCTGCGGGCGCTGCCGGCCGCTCGACGGCGCGTCCCGCCACGCGCGATGCGCGTGGCTCCTTGCAGCCTTCATTCTAGCTTGGTGATAGCGAGGGAGCCATGCGCCTCGCAGCTTAGATGTCTGCGCCCTCGGCCTCGACGGGCACTGAGGCGGCGCCGCCTAGCGCTTCGTAGCGCCGGGCCGAGAGCCACTGCAGCCGCTTGGCCTGGGTCAGCAGCACACGGCGCAGGCCGCCTTGGACCTTTCGTTCGGAGATTACCTGGGCCAGCCGTGAGAGGATCAAGGCGCGGCGGGCGATGCGCAAATCGGGATGCGCACGCAGTTCATGCACCCGTTCCGAGACGATCCGGGCTCGGAAAGAGGGAGGGATCTCGACCGTCAGGGTCCCGGGGGGCGGATCCTTCTCGTTAAGGATCGCCTTGAACTGTGAGCGTTCGACGGCGCGTTCGGTGATTACGCGCTCCAGGACATCGAGATGTTGCCGGGCGGCTAGGTCGCTGCGGTTGGACTCCTGCAGATGGGGGAGAGGCCACACCACGATCTCGAAAACCTCGAACGGGTCGAGGACCGACATAGCCACGGCGTCGGTGCGCTGGTTGGTCAGGTGGCGGCGGATGCGGGTCCGCAGCCGTTCATTGGTCTGGCCGACATAGATCGGCTCGCCGTCGTAGTCGAAGAAGGCGTAGACGCCCCAGCGATAGTTGCCGACGAAGGGGCGGGCGCCGGACGGGTCACCGAAGGGCGTGTCGAGAAAGACCGTCAGGTTGCGGCGCAGGTCCTCGGTCTCGAACGGCGGGACGTTGACCGCATCGGGATCGCGCGGAAAGAGCTCGCTCACGCGACCGCGCGGGCCTCGAGCGGCTCCGCCAGCAAGGGTTCGAGGATGTGCTGGGCAAGGTGGCGAACCACGTCGACGACCAGGCCGTCGCCGGTCAGGTGGTAGGCCTCGTTATAGTTCTTCGGCAGCTTGTAGTCGTCGGAGAGGCCCATCAAGCGCGCGGTCTCGCGGGCGGAGATCAGCCGCGAGCGAATCTTGGCACCATCGATGACGACGATGACCTGGCGGCTGGAGCCGCCGGCCGGTGTCCGCAGGCAGCCGGCGACATCGTCGAAACGAATTTCGGCGCGTTGAACCTTGGCGCCCTTCTCATTGAGCCGAGTGCGTTTGTAGACGCCGCCGACCATCCGCCGGCCCGCCCGCATGGCGGCCGTGACCTTGGCCTTGTTGAGCGGAGACATCTTGGCCAGCAGTTGCTCGGTCTCGGCCGGGGTGTGCCAGGCGACGCTGGTCGGGTTCTCCTCGATCACCTCGGCGAAAGTGCTGGCCCGGTGGCTGGGCGTGGGCACATTCCACCACAGAAGCTTCGAGCGCAGGGCCTTGGGGAGGGCTTCGACCGCGCGACACAGGCCGCGGGTATGGAAGGGCGCGAGGGGTTCGGGCGACAGCAGCGCCGGATCGATGGCGACGTCGGCGCGCACGCCGATGACGAACAGCCTGGGCCGCGACTGGGACACGAAGAGGTCGGCGTTGATCACCAGGGCCCCGCACCGGTAGCCGGCGTCGGCGAAGGTCCGGCAGATGGCCTCGAAATCCTTGCCGTCATGGGAGGTGAGGGTCCCGCAGACGTTCTCCATGGCGATCAGCTTCGGAGCTCGGCGTTCCGCCTTGAGGGCCCGGACCACATCCCAGAAGGGATAGAAGGTCCCGGAGCGTTCACCCTTGAGCCCGGCGCCGACGCCCGCGAGGGAGAGGTCCTGACAGGGGAACGAGCCCCACATCAGGTCGGCCGTGCCCGGCAGGTCGGCCGGCGTGATGGCGCGGATGTCGGCGACCTTCAGTTCCGCCGCACCGAAGTTGGCCTGGTAGGTAAGGCCCTTCTTGAAATCGAAGTCGATGGCGAACAGGCAGGTCCACTCGGGCCCCAGTCCTTTGCGGGCCATGCCGCCGCCAGCGAAGAACTCGTAAAAGCTACCCATGGGCGCGAGGCTCGCTTGTCTGCGATGCAGCGGCCATTGGCTCCCGCGCCGGCTTTTCCTGCACAGCCTCGGCGATCCAGGTGTTGCGCGAGACATTGCCGGGCCGTGTGGCGCATTTGGCGTCGATCTCGGCGAAGGTCTCGGTCGCGAGGCGAAGGTTGATGCGGTCCAGGCTACGGACCGCCAACCTGGCGCCACGTCGAGCCGTGTTTCTTGTTTTGTTCTGCGGCGTGTTGGGTTGCCGGCCATTCCGACGAGGAGGCCAATGTCTACGCCGAGGGCGTGCGCCTGGGCGGCACGCTGGTCAGCGTCAAGGCCGATGACAGCCAAGCCGGCAGAATCGAACAGATTCTCAGCGGCCGGCGTGGAGTCGACGCGATGACCCGCGGGGACGCTTATCGCCAGAGCGGCTGGGACCGCTTCGACGACACCACTAAACCCTATTCCGCCGAGGACATCGCTCGCGAGCGTCAACTCTACCGCTAGCAATCGGGTCAAAGGCTCCGGTTGAAGGGCGAGGTCTACGGCCGCGGACCGCCTCACGGCCGTAGACGTTGGCTACTTCTTGATGGCGTCGCCGATCTTGTCCTGCACTTGGCCGACCTTGTTCTGCAGGTCGCCCTTAACTTTCTGGGCCGCGCCCTCGGATTCCAGGCGCTCGTTGCCGGTGGCTTTGCCGGCGGCCTCCTTGACGGCACCCACGCCTTTGTCGACCGCGCCTTCCACTCTGTTCTTGCTCATCGATCCACTCCTGTTGTCCCGTGTGGACAACGGGACCCGGGCGACCAAAGTTCCGGCCTCGCCAGGTGATCGTAGCGCCTGTGGAGATGGCGAACCCGAGCCCCCCGAACGCATTCGGGCAGCTTGAAACTCCGCCAACTCAGGCGGCGGCGCTTGCTACGAGTTGCCTGGTCTGGCTACATCTGGGGAAGCGGACAGAGACGCCAGTTCAATGTTGCCGAGCTCCGAACACCAACGCATCGAGGCGCTTCGCCGCTACGATATCCTCGACACCCCGCCCGACGGCGCATTCGACCACGTTACCGCGATGGCGGCCAAGCTGTTCTCGGCCCCAATCGCGATCGTCAGCCTGGTCGACACCGATCGCATCTGATTCAAATCCCGCCACGGCCTTGACGTGGAGCAGATCGACCGCGAGCCCGGTCTGTGCGCCTCGGCAATCCTTGAAAACAAGGCCGATGTCGTGTGCGACGCGCTGGGCGATCCGCGGACCTTGGCCAATCCCCTGGTGGCCGGCGATATGGGGTTGCGCTTCTACCTGGCGGTTCCCTTGCGCACTAACGACGGCTTCAATCTCGGCACCCTCTGCGTGATCGACTTCGAACCGCGAACCGTCACCGAAGAGCAGATCGCCCTCCTTGAGGAACTGGCCGCGCTGGTGATGGTTCAGATGGAGGTGCGGCTATCGGCCCGGCGGCCGATCAGCGATCTCTCGACAGCCCTGCAACGCGCCGAGATGATGGGACGCGAGATCGACCATCGGGTGATGGACAGCCTGCAATTCGTTTCAAAGCATGCTCGATATGCAGAGCCGAACTGCACGCCAGAGGCGGCGGCGCAGTTGGAACTCGCGGCCCAGCGGGTTTCCGCAGTCGCGCGCGTGCATCGACATTTCTACCTCGATGCGACCGTGGAGAGCCTCTGCGCGCTGGAGTACCTGAAGCGGCTTTGCGCGGAACTGGGCACCATGCTGGGCTCCGCGAGCTTGGTCTGCTCAGGCCAACCAATCCCGATCCCGACTAAGAAGATCATGGCGCTAGGCTTGATCGTCAACGAACTGGTGACCAACGCCGCAAAGCACGGAGCCGCCCACATCACCGTGGAAATCGCGCCAGCCGATCACGGACTTTCGGTGCCAGTGTGCGACGATGGTCCGGCCCGCCGGCCGGGTTCGATCCGGCCCAGCAGCGCGGACTTGGCATGCGGGTGATCGACAGTCTGGTGCGTCAGCACGCAGGGAGTTTGAACTTCGGCGCGACCTCGCCCGAGGGCAGGGCGTGTTTCACCGGGACGCTATCGCCTGGCGGGATGGAACCTTCCCCCACGGTGGAGGTTTGGCTCTTATGTCCATTCTGATCCTGATCCTCGTCGTCGTCGTGCTCTTGGCCCTGGCCCTGTTCGCCGTGCAGAAGATGCCGATCCAATCGCCGCTGAATTGGATCATTCAGGTCGTTCTCATCGTCATCGCGATCGCGATCATCGGCCAGCGCGCCGGCCTGTTCTAGGTCACGGTCGAACGGATCGATCCTCTACGCCGCACGCACAATGGTTAGGAGCGGCGCGGCCGAGGGCTTAGACAAGGTGCCGGCTACACGAAGCCTCCAGATTACAGCGGCAAGCTGTTGCGCCCGCGGCTGATCAGCGTCTCTTATTTCGTGAATTGTGAGCCGCCGCAACAGCGGCGAGGACATCCCATGGCGCGGCGAAGCTTGCTCACGGGTGCATCCGGGTTTGGATGGTCGCCTGGCCAGCAGGTCCCACCGATTGTGCTTCGCTACCTGGCCGACCAGATTCACGTCGCGCCCGAAGCGTTGGGCGACTACTCGAGGCGACCTCCGACCCGCATCGAACACGCCGGCCAGTTACACGACCGGTTAGGGCTGCGCTTGTTCATCCGCGGCGACATTCGACCGTCCGTGCCATCGCCGCCGTCGCCGCCCGATCGACCGACAAGGCCGACCGATCGTTGAAGCGTTGGTCGCCGAGCTGCGCCGTCTGCGCATTATTCCACCGTCGCCTGACACGATCTCGCTCGTTTCCTATGCGCAACTCGCCTGGACCCAGAGCTGGTACTTGAGCGAGGAGAACTACAAGGCGGCGCTGGCCCGGATCATCGAGGTCCACCACGCCCAGCCGTTCGCCAGGCATTGGGGAGAGGGGCAGGCCTCATCCTCCGATGGACAGTTTTTCCGTTCCGGCCGGCGGCGCGGCGGAGCAGGCGAGATCAACGCGAAGTATGGTCCTGAGCCGGGTTTGCGAATCTACACGCACCTGTCGGACATGCACGGCTCGTTTCACACCCGCGTGCTGTCGGCCACATCGTCCGAGGCGCCTTGACGCCATGCGCCCAATGAATGGTCCTTCGATGAACCACGCGCTCGCACAAGTCCTCTCCGCCCGCGAAATCGTGAACGGCACCGTCCACGACATTCGCCGCAACGGATCGACTATGATGACAAGCGAGCGGCTGGGCATCTCGCCCTTCATCCGTAGCAAGGTTTTAGGCCACAACGACGCCGGTGGTGGGGCCCAAGTCTCCGCCACCCACTACGACGCAAATTCCTATCCGAGCGAAAAGCGGAAGGCTCTGAAGGTGTGGCAGGAGTTGTTGATGGAGGTGGTGTCGAAGTCGTCGCCTGCGACGGATACCAGCTGGCGCCCGACGTTTTAAGCAGAGCCAGCGCCCTCCAGATGGGGGAACCTCGTACGCTTGTTGCGGCGGGCGGGCGAACCCCTCAGCATTGGGAACGGTGAGCCCGGCGATCCGGCGAAGGCACCCGTACGCTTGCACACCCGATCTCGCCAACGAGCAGGACCGCAGGTGCGATTTGTGTCTGCGATCCGACCCAGCGGCGCTTGGTTCGGTCGTGTTCGGCTGGCGTCCAGGCGTCTGGGCTAGGTCCCGCGGTTGGGTCCTGAAGGCAGCTCATGCGCCGCGCGGGACAATAGCGACTGGAACCAGGCATGCCCGTGCTTGGCGCCGGCCGCTTGGGTCCAGAACGCGTCGATGTCCAGTCGGCGTTCGGGATAGTCGATGTCGAGGATGCGTATGTCCCGGGACTTCGCGAGCTCCTGCGCCACCATTCGGGGCACGAGCGCCAAGCAGTTGGCCTCTTCGACGATGGCGCCGATGACGAGGAAATTGGTGACGTGACCCCCGTTTCTCATCCAGCGATAACGAGAGTCCTGGGGTGATCTGAGCCTTGCTCGGCGGGTGTTGCAAGAGGCCGGCGCGCGGAGTGGTCAGGGTTCGCAGCGTGCCGGCCGGACTCTCCGGATAGGGCTCGAGCGTAGTCCCTTGGCGTCATCCAGCCGAGCTTCGAGTGCGGTCGCTGCTCGTTGTAGTCGCGCCGCCAGTCCTCCAGCACGGCGCGGGCATGAGGCAGCGAGCGGAAGAGGGTCTCGTTGAGCAGCTCGTCGCGCAGCCGGCCGTTGAAGCTCTCGTTGAAGCCGTTCTGCTGGGGCTTGCCCGGCGCGATGTAATGCCAGCCGACGCCGCTCTCGTCGGCCCAGCCGAGGATGGCGTTGGAGGTGTATTCCGTACCGTTGTCGCTGACGATCATGTCCGGGCGACCGCGCTGAGCGATGATGGCGTCCAGCTCACGGGCCACCCGGCGTCCCGACAGCGAGGTGTCGGCCACCAGGGCCAGGCACTCGCGGGTGCAGTTGTCGATCACCGTCAGGATCCGGAAGCGCCGCCCGTCGGTCATTTGGTCGGAGACGAAGTCCAGGCTCCAGCGCTGGTTGGCCGCCAGCGGTATCTCGATCGGCCGGCGCGTGCCGATAGCCCTCTTGCGACCGCCGCGCCGGCGCACCGTCAGCCGCTCCTCGCGGTAGATCCGCTGGACCCGCTTCTTGTTCACCACCTGGCCCTCGCGCCGCAGCAGCACGTGCAGGCGGCGATAGCCGAAGCGCCGCCGCTCCTGGGCTAGCGCCTTCAGCCGTTCGCGCAGGTCGCCATCATCGGGCCGCGTCGCCTGATAGCGCACGCTCGCCCGATCCGACCCAATCACCCGGCACGCCCGCCGTTCGCTCATCTCGTAGGCCTGGCGCAGGTGCGCCACGGCCTCTCGTCTGGCGGCGGGCGTCACCACTTTTTTCCCAGCAGGTCTTTCAGCGCGACGTTGTCGAGCATCGAGTCCGCCAGCATCCGCTTCAGCTTGGCGTTCTCCTCCTCCAGCGCCTTCAGCCGCCGCGCCTCCGATACGTCCAGGCCGCCGTACTTGGCCTTCCACTTGTAGAAGGTCGGTGAGCTGAGCCCGTGCTTTCGGCACAGATCCAACACCGGCACGCCCGCCTCCTGCTCGCGCAGGATCCCGATGATCTGCTCTTCCGTGAACCTTGATCGCTTCATCCGTCCGTCCCTTTCCTGGGGCGGACTCTAATTATTCCGGGCTGAGTTTCAGGGGGTCACGTCAATCGGTGCGTAATCCTGAATCCGATAGGCACGAGAGTATCGCACTCACCTATGGTTACGCGGTTGTTAATTTCTTGTTGCGGCAAATTGGTTAATGCCACATAGCTTTAGCATACCAGCGTTCTATATGGTGGCGTCGATCAACCGCCAGACTGCGGCCGTAAGGTTCAGTTTGGTCACAAAAGGGACTAGTGGACATGAAGCGATATCTGATCGCAGCTGCCATGGCTGTGGCTGTAGGGTTGGCGGCGGCGCCAGCATCGGCGGCGTCCATAGTGAACGGCAGCTTTGAGTTGGGCACGGACCCAGGCCCGAGTTTTTCTACCCTCGCTGCGGGATCGAGCGCCATCACGGGCTGGACGATCGGTGGGGCCGGGGTGGACTATATCAGCGGCTACTGGAACGCCTCTGATGGCGTGCGCAGCATCGACCTGTCGGCTCTTAGCGCAGGGGGGGTGTCACAGAACATCACCACAGTCGCCGGCCAAACCTACAAAGTCACCTTCGACATGGCGGGCAACCCCGACGGGGGGGTTGGCAACCGGATAATGGTGGTCACATCGAACGGCTTCAATCCCCAGATCAACAGCTTCACGGTCGGCGCCAGCAATACGCTTTCGAACATGGGTTGGCAGTCGATGAGCTACATGTTTACGGCAGGGCCTGGGACGATCACCAACATCGCCTTCGCTTCGAATGAATATAATGCGTTCGGCGCCGCTCTCGACAATGTCAGCATCTCGTCAGCGGTTCCGGAACCGAGCACCTGGGCTATGATGATCCTGGGTTTTGGCACGGCGGGCGGAATGATCCGCAGCTCTCGGCGTCGGAACGCTATGTGTAGTGGCGCGCAATAGTGAACGGCTCGACGCGAGATTCATGGCGCGTCGTTACAACTAAGAACCCGTCCGGCCGGAAGGCCTGGCTTCCGAGCTTGCTTGCGCGGGACTCTCAACCTCTGGCCGAGGAGGCTCTGCGGTTCGTAAGCGAGCGGCGGCGAGGGGCCGTGCCAGGCTGGATAACTTGATCCGCCAGCTGGCCGACGCTGCCGGCGACGTCGACGCCTACCGCGCCACCTACGCCCCAAACTCGTTGTATACCCCGTTGGTGGCCGCGGAGGGTGGCCGGCGCCTGCTGGGGGCCGCGCGGGTGGAGGAGGCGGGCGAGACGCTGCGGCTCGCCCGCCCGAGCCCAACCCACGACACAAGCTCGCGGACCTCGACCAGTCGGGCGTGGCGATGAAGCTCAGGCGGTGCGCTGGGCTTCGTTCGAGCCCTGTCGGTTGAGCGGGTGCGACCTTTCGTCGGTCGGCTCGACGACTTCGACGATGTCGGGGCCGAGAGCCTCACGGGCCTCATTCCGTCTGACATGAAAGACTAATGAGACCCGCTGCTGGCGAGGGGCTGGTCCTTGACGAACGGGCCCCCAGCTTGCCGTTCAGATGTCACAAGCACCCGCAGGACAGCTAGGAGGCTGGCTAGTTTCTCTCCATAGGGGTGAAATGGATGGGCCCGTAGTTGCAAGCGGGGTTAGTTCGGTAAGCGAGTCTCAATTCGGGACATTGGTGCGGCGCAATGCTGTCGGGCCGTAGGGGGGAAGATGATCCATATGAAGTTCCTAGCGGGCGCCGTGCTCGCGCTGGGCCTGTCCAGCAACGCTAACGCAGCCATCACGATCTTCACCGATCAGGCGAGCTTCCTCGCCGCCGTCTCCGCGTCCGCGACCGACACGTTCCAGGATCTCTCGATTACCGGATCGACCCCGGCACCGCTGACGCGCGCCGTAGGCGCCTATGGCTACCAAGCCACCGTCAGCACCACCAGCTTCTATGGTGCGGGCACATCCGCCGACCGCTGGCTTTCGACCAACACGGCGACTGACACCATTAGCCTTGGTGACTTCACGGGCGGCGTGTTCGGCGTGGGCGGCAACTTCTTCGTGTCAAACATCAACGGCGAGTTCGCTGCCGGCGGCGTGGTTCTGACGGCGACTGATGCTGACGGAACCGTCTCTCACACGATCTCCAGCGCCTCGACATCGAGCTTCCTGGGCTTCGTGTCCACCAGCGGCGTGACCGGCATGACGTTGGCCTCTATCCACAGCGGTACCCCCGTTTGGCCAACCGCTGACAACCTTACCCTTGGTGGCCAGGTGCTCTCCGCCGTCCCCGAGCCGGCGACCTGGGCGATGATGATTATCGGCTTCGGCGCGGTCGGTTCAATGGTTCGCACCTCGCGCCGGCGGAATGTCCTCAGCGCCGCCTAGTCCATCGATCCGATATGCACGAAACCGGCCCGCTCCCTTCGCCGGGGGAGGGCCTTTTCGTTTGAGGATTGTTCATCGCTTCGCCGTTCACTGACGTCATGGGGAAGTTCGGTCGGCGTTGGCGAGGCTCAGATCGATCTGGGGGCGTGGGCGTGGGCCCTCGGCGGTTACTCCTTGAAGCCGGAATGGTTTTTATGATCGTGCTGGGAGCGACCCTCTGGGCGCTCGCTCCGGAAGCGCCTGGACGCGCAGAGGTGAACACCTTCATCGAGAACCGGACGACCGATCAGCACTTTTCGGGCTGCGATGTCGCGCGGGCAGCGGGGCGCGAGGATATCCCCCGTTGGGATCCGAGTTATCGGGAGCATATGGACGGCGATGGTGATGGCCTTGCATGCGAGCCCAGGCGCTACTAGCCGCTGCTCCGCAGGCTGGTTCAGCGGCGCTGGACCCGGTTTACCGACGAAATCGGTTGGTTTGGCGCGAAGATCAACTGGTAAGGGTTTGGCCTGCGGTAGGGGTGATCTCCATCGGCGTCCTCGCATAGCCTAACCACCGTGAAGCAGCGGCCTCCGCCCCCGTAGGCGAGAAGTAGGTCCTGGTTTCGGGCTAAGCGGCGGGCGAGGCTATTTTCTCGCAAGCTAAGAGGCCGGCGCCGACGTGCAGATGCGTATAGCCCTGGAGGCGCCGCAGGGCCGCGGATCGACCAGCGTTTTGTAGGTAGGCGCCTCGCAGCCGCCAGCGAAGCTGACCACGGCGATCTGGCGGTCGCTCGGCGGCTGGCCGCAGGCGGTCTCAATCTGACGACAACGAAGTCGATCTGTGTGGAGCGGGCGAAGCTAACCAACCCGTTCTGACGGCCTCATCGGAGGTCGGGGCACTCAGGTCTGCTACGAGGCGCAGGCCGAGGCGCGCGGCGAGATCAGCGAGACAGGGAACGCCCTAGAAGTCGAAAGAAAGCTGATCGCTCGCCGCGGGGCGCCTACGCGGCGCGGCTTGGCGCTTGCGGGGCGGCTCTTGTGGAGCGTCCGGCGCGGAGGCGCATGAGGGTTCCGTCTTCGCCGTCGGAGCCGCCTTCGGGGCTGGGGGCGCGCAGGGTTCGAACAGCGGCGCGGGCGCGGGCTGGCCACGGGGAACCCGCGAGGCCCGCCAGGCCCGCACGTCGCTCTCGCGCCAGCCCACGCGACCTGGCGAGAGCATGACCGGGCGCGGAAAGTCGCCGGTATTCTGCAGGCGCCAGGCGGTGGTGCGGCTGATCCCAGCGATGTCACGAACCCGGAGCCAGGGGAGGATGCGGTCTTCGAGGTCTGGCGGCTGGGCGACGGAGGCTGGACTCTCGAACATGGGTTTTACTCCTGCACCTCGCCCACGCCGAACGGGGCCACACAGATCAGGTGCTCGTCCACCCGCCGCTCCAGAGCCAAGGCCAGAAGGGCGGCGTCCTCGGCCGCGTCCAGCGGGTCGCGGTCGGTCCAGGCGCGAAGCACCGCCTTGAGCGGCCCGCGTACGCCAGGATCGGCGAGCAAGGCCCGTATACTCGGGCGTGGGTCTTGAGGGTGTTCTCGGCTCATCGGAGCGAACCTTCCTGGCCGCTGGTCCCGCGAGGCGAGGCGCGCAGGCCCGTCGACTGACGCTCGGCCCAGGCGCGCAGCACGCCGCGTGGATAGAGCGGGCGACGGCGGACATGGACGCAGGGGGGCCCATCCCCGCCCGTCGACCAGACCCGCGCCAAGGTGGTCGGCTTCATTCTCACCCCGAACCGCAGGAGAAACTGCGAAGCCTCGGCGCGAGTCAGCAGATCGTCGTCGCTTTCTGCGGCGGGGTCGGCTCCCCGGGCTTCGTCGGTCATGATCCGGGCTCCGCCGCTCGGCAGTCCCGCGCCGATCGAATGCTCCGCCCGGCGGTGAGGGCGAGGTAGCAGTC
>JBEBYB010000037.1:0-20043 GCA_040391295.1 Phenylobacterium sp.
GCGCGGCGATGACGGCGGAACCCGAAAGGGAAAAGAGTCGCGTTTCGGCGCCGATAAAGATCCGCACGCCCTGGGCCTCGCGGACGTCATCAAGCAAACCGATAAGTTGTTCCTTTTGTTCAAGATCGTCGAACAGCATTCGCACGCGCTCAAGATCGTCCAGGGTCTCGGGCTCGTGCAGCAGGTTGGCTCGTCCGCGGACAATGAGGGCGCGCTGGGCGTCCTCGCCCCCGCCCCAGGCGGCCATACCGTCCTCGACCAGCCGGGCCGCGGCCTCGTTGAGCTGGCGGCGGGCGGCGTCCAGTTCGGTGCGGATCTCAGCGCCCGCCTCGCCCAGCGTGCGCCCGCGCAGCCGCGCGTTCATGAAGTTCGACGCTTCCTGCAGGGACGAGGGCGTCACCCCGGCCGCCAGCTTCATCAGCCGGTTCTCGACCACCCCGTCCTCGAAGACCATCACCGCCAGGGCCTGGTCGGCCGACAGCGAGACGAACTCCACGTGTTTGACGCCGGCGTCGCGCACCGGGCTGACCACCACGCCCGCGCCGCCCGCCAGGCCCGACAGGATCGCCGTCGCCTCGTTGAGCGCTTCTTCGAAGTTGCGGCCCTTGGCCGACAGCCGCGTCTCGATGGCCCGGCGGTCGTCCTCGGCGATGTCGCCGACCTCCAGCAGGCCGTCGACGAACAGCCGCAGACCCGCATGGGTCGGGATCCGCCCGGCGCTGACATGCGGCGCGCCCAGCAGGCCGAGTTGAGTCAGGTCCTGCATGGTGTTGCGGATCGAGGCCGAGGACAGATGGACCCCGCCCTTGGACAGGGTGCGCGAGCCGACCGGCTCGCCGGTCTCCAGATAGCCCTCGACCACGCGACGGAAGATCTCGCGGGCGCGTTCGTCCAGCTCGGCGAGCGACGGGCCGGGGAAAAGCAGCGGGCTGGTCACCACAGGGGACGGCGCTCGGTCAGAGCCATGGACTGAACCTCTCTGATCTAGGATAAGCCCGCCGGCGCAAGACGCCAGACCCAACGCCAAGGTTTCCCCATGCGCCCCTCAGAACGTGCCGTCGACCAGCTCCGCCTCGTGACCCTCGAAACCGGGGTCAATCGGTACGCCGAGGGCTCCTGCCTGGCGAGCTTCGGCCACACCAAGGTGCTGATCACCGCCAGCGTCGAGGACCGGGTGCCCGGCTTCATGCGCGGCCGCGGCCAGGGCTGGGTGACGGCCGAATACGGCATGCTGCCGCGCGCGACCCACACCCGCGGCCGCCGCGAAGCCTCGGAAGGCAAGCAGTCGGGCCGCACGCAAGAAATTCAGCGGCTGATCGGCCGCTCGCTGCGCGCCGTGGTCGATCCGGTCGCCTTGGGCGAACGCCAGATCTCGCTCGATTGCGACGTCATCCAGGCCGACGGCGGCACCCGCACCGCCGCCATCACCGGCGCCTGGGTCGCCCTGCGCATGGCCACCAAGTACCTGATGGAAGAGGGCCTGATCACCACCGACCCGATCCTCGACCAGGTCGCCGCCATCTCCTGCGGCATCTACAAGGGCGTGCCGGTGCTGGACCTGGAATATGAAGAGGATTCCAACGCCGAGGCCGACGCCAACTTCGTGCTGACCGGCAAGGGCGCGATCGTCGAGGTCCAGGCCACCGGCGAGAAGCGCGGCTTCAGCCAGGATGAGTTCGACGGCCTGTTCTCGTTGGCCCGCAAGGGCATCAGCGACCTGTGCGTCCTGCAGCGGCAGGCCACTGGCGGCTAGTCCTCAGAATCAAAAACGCCGCCCCGGGGGGCGGGGGCGGCGTTTTCATCATCAATCCGTCCGGCCGGCGACGAGAGTCGCCGGATGTCGTTCTTAGAAGCCGTTCAGCAGATAGCGGAACGACGAAGCCGGCATGCGGGCGAGTTCGCGAGCGAACGGTCCCATCAGACGATCGATGAAGCTTTCAACGGCTTGGGCCATGTCCATCTCCTTGTGTGCGTTGCAGCAAATGTTGCAGTGCATATAGAAGGGTGACGCTGGGTTATCAATGGTTACACCTGCATTTTTGACAGGTGCGCTGCAATTTCCGGATGTACGCACCGCGATGCGGCATAAAGGCCACGCTTGGCTGTGCGATCCTCGGACCTAGCCGGCGGCGATCAGCCCCAGGATATCTTCGGTCGACCTCACATCGCCGAAGGTCCGGTAGATCGTGTGCAGCGCGGCGTTGTGCTCGGCGTCGGTGCGGGCGGCGTTGGCGTCGGCGGCCATGATCACCCGGAAGCCCTGGGCGCGGGCGTCGCGCGCCGAACTTTCGCAACAGACATTGGTCACCGTGCCGGTGATGATCACCGTGTCGATCTCCCGCTCGCGGAGCAGCTCCGGCAAGGCGCAGAGTCCGGGGAAGAAGGCGCTGGGCGTCGGCTTTTCCACGAACAGATCGCCCGCCTGCTGCTGCAGTTCGGGGCAGAGCCGGCCGGGCAAGGGCCCCTCGCCGCCACTGGTGCGGAAGAGTTCGGCGATCTCCGGCCCCAGAAACTCGCGCGAGAGGTCGGGGAACGGATCGTAACTGGAGGGCAAGACCCAGGCCACGCTCCCGCCCGCCGCGCGCAAGGCGCGGGCCAGGGCGTTGATCGGCGCGACGGCGGCCTGGCAATAGGGATTGGCCTCGACAAAGAACGGAACCATGTCGATCACGACCAGGGCGGCCCGGGCAGGCTTCAGGCTCTCATAGGCGTGCAGCTTGCCGCGTCGCGAGAGTTGGCGGGCATATTCCCGCTCGGCGATCTTCCAATCGTGCGCCATGCCCCAGCCCCCTCAGATCATGCCCCGGCACACTGGAGCTTGGAAGGCGCGGCGCCTAGTCCAACTCGTCGGCCAGCGGACCATCATCGGGACCCGGCTCGTAGATGAGCAGGTCGCCCGGCTGGCAATCGAGTTCGCGGCAGAGCGCCGCCAGGGTCGAGAACCGCACGGCGCGCGCCTGGCCGGTCTTGAGGATCGAGAGGTTGGCGACGGTCACGCCGACCCGGTCGGCCAGTTCCGTCAGCGACATGCGGCGTTCGAGCAGCACGCGGTCGAGGTTTACGCGGATCGGCATGGCTAGATCGTCAACTCCGCTTCACGGCGCAGGCGGGCGCCCTCGCGGAACACCTCGGCCAGCACGAACACCACCAGCACCGAGAACCAGGCCGTCGGGCTGAACTCCGGCCGCTGGACGTCGGCGGCCGGCAGCGCCCACACGCCCAGGCCGTAGATCACGTAGCGCCCGATCTCCAGGCCGGCCAGCACCAGGCCGATCACCCGCAGGCGGCGCACGTTCTCCGGATGGAAAGGGTCGCCGGCGGTCAGGGTCGCGAAGATCCTGCGCAGTCGCTCGACGATCACCAGCACGCCTCCCAGGTACAGGCCGGCGGCGGCCAGGCCGCCCAGCAACACTGGACCGCGCGAGATGATCTCGGCGTCGCCGGCGCGGATCGAGAAGTTGTCGATCAGGTCGGGATTGAAGCTGAACAGCAGGGCGGCGAGCATCATCAGCGCGACGGCGCCAAGGCCGATCCAAAGTGCGACGAAGACCACGTCCAGTATGATCTTCAGGAAGCTCGACACCGAGCCTGGCCCCAAGGCGCGCATTGCGGCCCTCCGTCCAAGAAACATCGGGCGAGACTATGCGATCGCGCCGCCCGTGACCAAGGCCGCCGCCATCAAGGTGCGTTCCAGGTCGCTCTTTTGCAATGCAACAAGCCGCCCGGCGGCATATGGTCCGCCGCCCCCGCATTTCAGAAGGTTTTCCAATGGCTCTGAAGCTCGAACCCGGCGCGAAGCTGGTGGTCGCCACCCACAATCCGGGCAAGGCCCGCGAACTGGCCGCGATCCTCGACAATCGCTTCGAACTGGTGACCGCCGGCAGCCTGGGCCTCCCTGAGCCGGAGGAAACCGAGGCCACCTTCACCGGCAATGCGCTGCTCAAGGCCCGCGCCGCCGCCGAGGCCTCGGGCCTGATCGCGCTGGCCGACGATTCGGGCCTGTCGGTCACCGCCCTCGATGGCCAGCCAGGCATTTTCTCGGCGCGTTGGGGCGGGCCGGAAAAGGACTTCGTCGGCGCCATGAAGAAGGTCGAGGCGCGGCTGGAGGAAGCCGGCGCCGAGGACTTCTCCGCCTGGTTCACCTGCGCCCTGGCCGTCGCTTGGCCGGGCGGCCCGGCTGTCGTGGTCGAGGGCCGCGTCGACGGGACGCTGGTCTTCCCGGGCCGGGGTGACCGCGGCCACGGCTATGACCCGATCTTCCAGGCGCAGGGCTACGACATCACCTTTGGCGAAATGGACCCGGGCAAGAAGGACGCCATCAGCCATCGGGCCCAGGCCTTCGCCAAGCTCAAGGCCGCCCTGCTGTGAACGAGGCCGCGCAGATCGACGCGCCGCTGGGGATCTATATCCACTGGCCCTATTGCGCGCAGATCTGCCCCTATTGCGACTTCAACGTCTTCCGCGACCGGGGCCGCAAGGCCGAACAGGCGCAACTGTTCGCCGCCATCGCCGATGATCTGCGCGCCCAGCGTGAGCTGACGGGCGCGCGGCGGCTGGTGTCGATCTTCCTTGGCGGCGGCACCCCGTCGCTGATGGACCCGGCCTGGGCGGCCGAACTGATCACGCTCGCCCGGTCCCTATGGTCGCCGGACGACCCCGTCGAGGTGACGCTGGAGGCCAACCCCACCGACGCCGAGGCCGATCACTTCACAGCCTTCGCCCAGGCCGGGGTCGATCGGCTGTCGCTGGGGTTGCAGGCCCTGGACGACGCCTCGCTGAGCCTGCTCGGCCGCAATCACGACGCCGCCTCGGCCCGGCGCGCCGCCGCCCTGGCCGCCAAGACCTTCCCACGCCTGTCGTTGGACCTGATCTACGCCCGGCCGAACCAGACGCCGCAGGCCTGGCGCGATGAACTCCACGAAGCGATCGACCTGGGCGCCGAGCACCTGTCGCCCTATCAGCTGACCATCGAGGCCGGCACCGCCTTTGACCGCGCGGTGCGGCGCGGCCAGCTGGTCCCGCCCGGCGAAGACCTGGCCGCCGAGCTGTTCGAGACCACCCAGACGGTGCTGGAGGCCGCGGGCTTCACCGCCTACGAGGTCTCCAACCATGCGCGCGGCGCGGCCGCCCGCTCGCGTCACAACCTCGTCTACTGGACCGGCGCGGACTATGTCGGCGTCGGCCCCGGCGCCCATGGCCGCCTGACCCGCCAGGGCGTTCGCATCGCCACCCACGCCCACGCCAAGCCGGCCGACTACATCGCCGCCGTGCGCGAGGAAGGCGCCGGCTTCGCCACTCAGGAACGGCTCACCCCGATCGAAGTCGCCGAGGAGCGGCTCCTGGCCGGGCTACGGATCGAGCAAGGCGTCGCCTTCGAAGACGTCGCGGCGATCGGCCTTTCGCCGGTCCATCCCGAAGTCGGCGCCCTGATCGCCGCGGGGCTGCTGGCCCCCGATCCCGAGCGTTTGCGCGCCACCTCAGCCGGCCGGCTGATCCTGGATCATGTGACGTCCAGGCTTGCGACCTGAGCGATAACCGGCGAAGCCTTCCGCATGTCGCGTCACCCGCCCCCGCCCGCCCTGTCCGAGAACCCGCTGGACCCGGGACTCTACATCGTGGCCACCCCGATCGGGAACCTGCGCGACATCACCTTGCGGGCGCTGGACGTGCTGTCGGCCGCCGACCTGGTGCTGGCCGAGGACACCCGCGTCGCCGCCAAGCTGCTGACCGCCTATGGTCTGTCCAAGAAGCTCGAGCGTTATGACGAGCACACGGCCGAGCGCGGCGGCCTGAAGGCCCTGGCCGTGCTGGCCGAGGGTGGGCGCGTGGCGCTGGTCTCCGACGCCGGCACGCCGCTGGTCTCCGACCCCGGCTTCCGGCTGGTGCGCGAGGCGGTGGCCCAGGGCTCGGCGGTCTATCCGATCCCCGGCGCCTCGGCCCTGCTGGCGGGCCTGTCCGTCGCCGGCCTGCCGACCGACCGCTTCATGTTCGCCGGTTTCGCCCCGCCCAAGAGCGCCGCGCGCCGCACCTTCTTCGAAGAACTGGCCGGGATCCGCACCACCTTGGTGTTCTTCGAGAGCGGCCCGCGCCTGGCCTCGAGCCTGGCCGACATGGCCGCCGTCTTCGGGCCTCGCGAAGCCGCCGTCGCCCGGGAACTGACCAAGCTCTATGAGACCGTGATCCGGGCAACCCTGCCCGAGCTGGCCGCCGATCCGCGCTGCGACAGCCCCAAGGGCGAGATCGTCATCCTGGTCGGCCCCGGCCGCGAGGAAGCCGCCACCGCCGCCGACGCCGACACCGCCCTGGCCGACGCCCTGACCCGGCTGCGGCCCGCGGAGGCCGCCTCCGAGGTGGCCAAGGCGCTGGGCTTGCCGCGCCGCGACCTCTATCGACGGGCCATGGAGCTGAAGCAGGAGCGCGAGGCGTGAACCCCGCCCGCCAGGCGCGCGGCGCGGCCGCCAGACTGGCCGGCCGCCGGGCCGAAGCCTGGGCGGCGTTGTGGCTGATGCTCAAGGGCTACCGCATCCTCGGTTTCCGCCTGCGCACGCCGCAGGGCGAGATCGACCTGCTGGCCAAGCGCGGCGGCGTGCTGGCCGTGGTCGAGGTGAAACAGCGCCAGACTCTGGAGGCGGCGCTCGAAACCGTGACCCAGATGCAACGTGATCGCCTGCGCCGCGCCGGCCAAGCCATCGCCGCGCGCCGGCCAAGCTTGCAAAACCTGGCGGTTCGCCTCGATCTGGTCGCCTTGGCGCCAGGCCGGCTCCCCGTTCACAGCCCCGACGCCTGGAAGGGCGCTTGAAACAGACCCGATGACCCGTGAGGACGCCGAAGGAATACTGAGCGAGGCCGGGCGTGCGCCCGAGGCCGAGTTTCCGCTGCTGGAAGCCGCCATCGCCTGCGCCGTCCACGACGATCCCGGCCGCGAGCCGCAGATCGCCCGCGACCTGGCCCGCGCCGGCGTCGAGCGCCTGAGCGACCGGCTGCGCATGGAGAGCCCTGAAGAAGCCCTGGCCGAGGCCATGGCCGGCGACCTGGCCCTCACCGGCGATCTCTTCACTTATGACGACCCCGACAACGCCTGCGTGATCGCCGTAGCGCAGCGGCGCAAGGGCCTGCCGGTCGCGCTTGGGGTCTATTATCTGCACGTGGCGCGCCGATGCGGCCTGACCGTGCAGGGCGTCGACTTTCCCGGCCACTTCCTGCTGCGCATCGAGACCATCGAGGGGCCGCTGGCGATCGATCCGTTCAGCGAGGGACGCGTGGTGCTGCCCTCGGAGCTGACCCGCCGCGCCCTGCATGCCGGACTGACGCCCAATGTCGCCGACCGGCTGGACCACCTGATGGCGCCGGCCTCGGACCGGGCTGTGCTGATCCGGCTGCAGAACAACGTCTTCGCCCGCGCCAGCGCGGCCGGCGACTTCGCACGCGCCGAGCGCGCCGCCCTGCGCCGCGCCCTGCTTGACCCCGCCGACCACCGTCCCTGGCTGGACGTGGCCGCCGCTCGCGAGGGCCAGGGCGCCCTGGCCGGCGCCTTGCAGGCCCTGGCCCACGCCAGCACCCTGGACGGCGGCGCGGCCCTGGCCGCCCGCGCCCAGCGCGAGCGGGTTCGCCTGCGGCTGAACTGACAGCGGGCCCAAGCCTTCTGGCTGGCGCTTTGGGCGCCGCCGAACTATTTCAAACACCTTGGCCTTGGCGCCTTGGCCGTAAGGAGCACTCCCCATGCCGTTGAAGGTCGCTGTCCAGATGGACCCCCTCGAGGCCGTCAACATCGAGGGCGATACGACCTTCCTGATGTTGCTGAACGCGCAGGAGCGCGGGCATGAGCTGTTCGTCTACACCCCCGAACGGCTCGCCATGGAAGACGGACGGGTCACCGCGCGCGGACGCTCGGTCACCGTCCAGGCGGTGAAGGGCGAACACGCCAGGTTCGGCCCCTGGGAGGTTCGCGACCTCGCCGGCTTCGACGTCGTCCTGCTGCGCCAGGACCCGCCGTTCGACATGGCCTACATCACCTCGACCCACTTCCTGGACAAGGTGCACCCGACGACCCTGGTGGTGAACAACCCGACCGAAGTGCGCAACGCGCCCGAGAAGCTGTTCGTCACCGACTTCCCCGGCGTCCAGCCGCCGACCCTGATCACCGCCGATATCGACGCGATCTACGACTTCCGCGCCCGGCACGGGGACATTGTGCTGAAGCCGCTCTACGGCCTGGGCGGTTCGGGCGTGGCCCGGTTGCTGGCCGACGACCCGAACCTCGACGCCATGCTCGACCTGCACCGCGCCATCGGCCGTGAACCGGTGATCGCCCAGAAGTTCCTGCCGGCCGTCTCCAAGGGCGACAAGCGCATCCTGCTGGTCGACGGCGAGGCGGTCGGCGGCATCAATCGGGTGCCCAAAAAGGGCCAGATCCGCTCCAACCTCGCGGTCGGCGGCACGGCCGAGGCGGTCGAACTGTCGGCGCGCGACCTCGAACTCTGCGCGATCATCGGCCCGGAGCTGAAGCGCCGCGGCCTGATGTTCGTCGGCATCGACGTGATCGGCGACTACATGACCGAGATCAACGTCACCTCGCCGACCGGGGCTCAGGCTCTGAAGAAGTTCAGCGGAATCGACGCCACGGCGATCATGTGGGACGCCATTGAAAAGATCCGTGCAACGGCTTAGTTTACAACACAAAGAGACACGCATAAGTCGCGGAAACGTCTCAACTTCTCCAAAAGTTCTATTTTTGTTCTTGATCTGCCCCGCGCGCCATGGTGGGGTTGTGGATAAGTTGAGCCATTTCTAGGGGTTGGCATGGCGTCTCGAGTCGTGACGGTGGCCTTTCAGGGCGTCGAGGCGCGTCGCGTGGACGTCGAGGTTCAGCTCACCGGCGGTGAGATGAAGTTCATGCTGGTCGGGCTCGGCGACAAGGCGGTCGCCGAGAGCCGTGAGCGGGTGCGGGCCGCCTTCGCCGGCCTCGGCCTGGCCATGCCGTCCAAGCGGATCATCGCCAATCTGGCCCCTGCGGACCTTCCCAAGGAAGGCAGCCACTACGACCTGCCGATCGCCCTGGCGGTGATGGCGGCCATGGGCATCCTGCCGCCCGACGCCCTGATGGAGTGGGCGGCGATGGGCGAGTTGTCGCTGGACGGCCGCATCGTCGGGGTCTCCGGCGCCCTGCCCGCCGCCGTCGCGGCCGGGGCCATGGGGCTGGGGCTGATCTGCCCCGAAGCCTCGGGCGCGGAGGCCGCCTGGGCCGGCGACACCCGCATCCTGGCCGCGCCGTCGCTGATCGCCGTGGTCAATCACTTCCGGGGAACCCAGATCCTGTCGCCGCCCAAGCCCGGGCCGATGATGGACGGCGAGCGGGTCCCGGACCTGCGCGACGTGAAGGGCCAGGAGAACGCCAAGCGGGCGCTGGAGATCGCCGCGGCCGGCGGCCACAATCTGCTGTTCAGCGGACCGCCGGGCTCGGGCAAGTCGATGATGGCCGCGCGCCTACCCGGCCTGCTGCCGCCGCTCTCCCCGGCCGAGCTGCTGGAGACCTCGATGGTGCATTCGGTGGCCGGGCTGATCGCCAAGGGCGCCCTGACCCGCACCCGTCCTTTTAGAACGCCGCACCACTCGGCCAGCATGGCGGCGCTCACCGGCGGGGGGTTGAAGGTGAAGCCCGGCGAGGTGTCGTTGGCTCACAACGGGGTGTTGTTCCTCGATGAACTGCCGGAGTTCTCCAGCCAGGCGCTGGACTCGCTGCGCCAGCCCCTGGAGACCGGCGAGGTGGTGGTGGCCCGCGCCAACGCCCACGTGCGCTATCCCGCCCGCTTCCAACTGATCGCCGCCCAGAACCCCTGCAAGTGCGGCATGGGCGGGGCCGGACGCGGCGCCTGCGGCCGGGCGCCGCGCTGCCAGACCGACTATCAGATGAAGGTCTCCGGTCCCTTCATGGACCGCATCGACCTGCAGATCGACGTGCCGCCGGTTTCCGCCGCCGACCTCGCCCTGCCCGCCCCGGCCGAAGGCACCAGCGAGGCCGCCGCCCGCGTCGCGCTGGCCCGCCAGCTCCAGGCCGACCGGGTCGGCGGCGCGAGCGAAGGCGACGGCGCCCGGCTCAACGCCCAGGCCCAGGGCGACTTCCTGGAAAAGATCGCCGACCTGGATCCGGCCGGCCGCGCCCTGCTCGCCAAGGCCGCCGAGGCGGGCGGCCTGACCGCGCGCGGCTGGACCCGCACCCTGCGGCTGGCCCGCACCATCGCCGATCTGGAAGGCGCCGGCCCGGTGCGCCGCATCCACGTGGCCGAGGCCCTGATCTACCGACGGATAGGCCAGGCCGCGCCGGCCCTGGCCTGAGGGCCCTCTGGATTTCGCGTCTGGATCGCGCAACCATCGCCTTTCGCGCGTCTTGCGACCCATCAGGAGGGCCCATGCCGGATTTTCAGCACATCCTCGTGACGATCGACGTCGAAGATCCGACCAACACCGAGCGCGAGATCGTTCGCGTAAGGGAACTCGCCACGGCGTCCGGCGCCCAGATCACCCTGATCAATGTGCGGACGCCGCGCTCGTCCCGTTTCAACACCTACCTGCCCAAATCCTTCGACGCCGACGAGCAGGCCTGGCACGAGGGCGAGCTGGAGAAGTGGGTCGCCAAGCTTGGTCCGACGACCCGGCCGGTGACGACCA
The DNA here is from genome assembly GCA_040391295.1 of Phenylobacterium sp. GTDB lineage: Bacteria > Pseudomonadota > Alphaproteobacteria > Caulobacterales > Caulobacteraceae > Phenylobacterium. The sequence continues at coordinate 10,666 of JBEBYB010000037.1, forward strand.
AGGTCCGGGTCGGGTCGGTGTCCGGCGAGATCCTGGCCGAGGCCCATGCCGGCGAGGTCGATCTGATCGTGGTCGGCTCCCACCCGCCGTCCTTGACGTCCCGGCTGCTGGGCTCGAACGCCGAGAAGATTGTGCGCGAGGCGCAGGTCAGCGTGCTGGTGGCGCGCTAGTCACGCGCCAATGGGTGTAGGTCCCGACCGCCAGGGTGATCAGCACCAGATAACTCCAGAGGATCAAGGCGGTCATATAGGTCCAGGCGCGGACCCCGTCGTCGGCCAGGATGGCGCCATGGGTGACCACGGCCAGCAGTTGGAAGGCCGCGGCCGGCAGGATCCACAACCGGTTGCTGGTGACCACGCACCACAGCAGCAACAGCAGAAACGCCACGTCGACCGTGAACATCCCCCACTGGGGATCGAGCCAGTTGTGGCGATTCTGAACCAGGATGGTGGCGATCCAGGCGGCGATGTTCGCCACGGCCACGACGCGCTCGGTCCGGCCGCCGCGCCAAAGCGCGAAGGCGAACACCGCAAACATGGCGACAGCCCAGACACGCTCCGGGGTCGAGCTGAACATGGAGAAGGGCCCTCAGCTTCCTGAGGGCCCTGATACTGCGGTTAATCCCGCCGGATGCAAACTTTACGAAAGATGATCACCCCGCCGCCACGGCGCGCAGCGCGCGGCTAGGCGCCAGGGCCGCGTTCGGGGGCTTTTCCACGCCGCCGTACATGACCGCGCCGAGACCGATCTGGGTCTTGGCCATGTCCAGTTCCTTGTGCGTCTCGCAGATGGCGCGGCGAGCCTTGGCGAGCAACGAAAGCGCTTCGCTGGCCCGTTCCACCGCGTCCTGGCCGATCAGGGCCGAGAGCCCCGCATCGGCCCGCAGGCCGGGCATCACGCCGGCGAGGCCGGCGGTCTTCGCCAGGGCGGCGTCGATGGCGGCCTCGGCTTCGAACAAACTCGCCGCGACTTGATCGGCGATCATACGACGTTGCTTAAGCATGAAGGATCTCCTGGCGCACAGGGCAGCCGTGCGCCTTCTGACGATTTTGAGGGTGTTGGAAACGGGGCTAAGAGCCCGTTTTAGTTTAGGATTAACGACCTAAAACAGGTTCTGGAGGGCATGGAGGCCCGCCAGCAACGCCCCGAAGGACAAGGCCGCGATGATGGCGATCATCCCGACCATGCCCAATCGGGCCGCTGGTCCTAGGGTTCGTCCGCCAAGCCAGGCTCCAGATCCGGCTGGAAGCCCTCGTCCAGCAGCGCCCAGGTCAAGCAGAGGATTTCCCTCAGCACCATTTCCGGGGGTTTGAACTGGGAAGTCTTGCGGGTGGCGGAGACCAGATCCCGCGCCATGGCGGCCTTCATCGGCGAGTCGGCCAGGTCCGCCAGCTGGCGTTCGAGCTGGCTCCACGTAAAGGTCGGGGCGGCTGTCTCGGAAGGTTGCGGGTTCGGCCAGCGGCGCTCGAAGGCCTCCACCTCCCCGCGGACCCGCATCGCCTGGCCCACCGCGGCCCGACGGTTGGTCGTCTCGCGACTGGGACCCAGGTCCGCCATCGTCACCCTGGCGTCCGCCAGTTCTCTCAACCAATCGCCCATCGCCGTGGTCTCCTTGCTGGGCTTCATCAGCCCATAGGAGAGCGGCGGCGTCTGTCCTGATTGCATCTTGTCCCGACACGATCAGGACAGCCGCTTCGTGAGCGGCCAGGGCGCGGGCGGCGGAGTAGCGGTCGCCAACGCCAAGTTTCCTGCGCGCGCGATCGCAATAGGTGTCGACCGACGTCTTCGACATCCCGAGTTCTCGGGCGATCTGTTTGGAGCTGAGGTGACGATCAACCAGTCGCAGGCATTCACGCTCCCGCGGCGTCAGAAGTTCGACCGGGTCTGCGACAGTCTCTAGCGGTGCGCGCATAAGATGAACATGTTAGCGACTCGCCTAGGAGCCCGTCTACTTGTTATGGTGCCCGCCGGGCAGCCGCCCGACAAACAAACTTCCTTGAGCGAGTGGGGAGGAACACATGCCCCTCGATGACGCCATCGGACCTGATCCTGTAGATATCGCAATTGGCGCAAGAATGCGCCTGCGCAGAAAGTCCCTGGGCATCAGCCAGGGCGTGCTGTCCGACCGCGTCGGCGTGTCGTTCCAGCAGATCCAGAAGTACGAGCGCGGCGCCAACCGCGTCTCGGGTTCGATGCTGGTTTCCATCGCCGCGGCGCTGGACACCAGCGTGGGCTGGCTGGTGGGCGAGGAGGGCAATATGTCCGACGCCGCCGACGACATCCTCCAGGCCCTGGCCCTGACCGGCGCGACCGACCTTCTGGAAGCCTACGCCTCCATTCGCCGCCCCTCGGCCCGGGCCGCATTGGTGGCCCTGGCCCAGGAGATGGCCGAGAGCCCGTGACGAAGAGGGGACTCTGGGTGATTGAGGGCGTCCCCGGCGCTGGCAAGACGACCGTCGCGCAACAGCTCTCAGATCACCTGATCACACGCGGCCGCCACGCTCGATGGTGGCTGGAAGAGGCCAAGGACCATCCGGTCATGCCGGCGAGCCTGCGCAAGACGTCCACGTCGCTAGGTTTCGAGCAAAGATGTATCGCCGCGTGGACGAACTTTCTCACTCGTGAAACCGGTGACTTGGTCGTGGAGGGCGTAGCCTTTCAAAGCACCGTCCGCTTCATGTTCGCTCAAGGTCACCCAGAAGCGAGCATCGTCGCCTACTGGCGCAGGTGGGAGGCGATCACGACCGCACGGCTTGCTGGCTTCCTCTTCATCGCCGTCACCGATCTGCCGCGACACTACGAAGGCGTTTTCCAACGCCGGGGTGGCGAGTGGGCCAGCAAGCTGATCACCTATGTGGAGAAAACCCCCACAGCGCTCGCTCATGGATGGCGCGGAGAAGCCGGCTTTGTGGCCTTCTGGGCCGCCTACCAGAGCCTTTGCCTTCGCCTCATGGATCGCATGAGCATCAGTCCTGTGATCTGGCCGGACGTAAGTTATGCGGACCTCCCAGCAGCCGCGCGCGGCTTCGCAACTCAAAGTCGGCGGATTTGACCGCCCGTTAAGCCGCGCCGTCTAAGATCGCGGTCGATGAACGACGATCCGAACCAAGAGCCCCGCGTCAGCGCCGAGCAACTCGCGTCGCTGAGTCATGAATTCCGCACCCCGCTGAACGGCGTGCTCGGCATGGCCCGCCTGCTGGAAGGCACCGGCCTGACCCAGGAACAGCGGGCCTATGTCACCGCGCTGCGGGAGTCCGGCGAACACCTGCTGGGCCTGGTGAACGACGTGCTCGACTTCGCACGCCTGGGCGCCGACAAGATCGAGCTGTTCCCCACCACCTTCGAGGTCGAAAGCCTTCTGCGCTCGGTTTGCGAGCTGCTGTCGCCCCGCGCTCACGAAAAGGGGCTGGAGATCGCCTGGGCCGCGCCGGCCGGCATCGGCCAGGCGGTGGCCGACGAAGGCCGGCTGCGACAGATCCTGCTGAACTTCGCCGGCAACGCCATCAAGTTCACATCCCAAGGCGGCGTGCTGGTCACCGCGACCCAGACCGACACCGGCCTGCGCTTCACGGTCGAGGACACCGGACCCGGCGTCAGCGAAGCAGCCCGCGAGAAGATCTTCGAGGCCTTCGAACAGGCCGACCCGCTCCACGACATGCAGCTCGGCGGCGCGGGTCTTGGCCTGGCCATCGCCCGCAAACTGGCCAGGGCGATGGACGGCGCGGTCGGGGTTGAGACCGCCAGCCACGGAGGCGCGGCCTTCTGGTTCGAAGCCGGCTTCCCACGCCTGCCGCAGGAGCCCGACCAGAGCCTGGCCGGCCGACGGGTGGCCATCGCCTGCGCCAACGCCATCGTCACCGACGCCGCACGGCGACAGATCATCGCGGCCTGCGGCGAGCCCGTCATCGCCCGCGATCTCGCCGCCGCCCTGGCCGCGACCGACGCCGCCGACGTGCTGTTGATCGACCGGGCGCTCGCGCCCGACCCCGCCCCGGCCGGCCGCTCGTCGCTGATCCTGCTGGCGCCGGAGGAACGGGGCCACATCGACGCCTATCGCGCCGCCGGATACAGCGGCTACCTGATCAAGCCGCTACGGCGCGCCTCCCTGGCCGAGCGGGTGCTCGCCGCCCTGGGATCTCACACGACGCAAGCCGAGCGCGACGACGACGACCGGGTGGCCCCGGCCGCCGCGCCGGGCGCCCGGATCCTGCTGGTCGAGGACAACCCGATCAACGCCCTGCTGGCCCGCGCCCTGCTGACCCGCGAAGGTTGCCGGGTCGACCAGGCCGGCGGCGGCGAGGAGGCGCTCGCCGCGCTCTCGGTCGGCGCCTACGATCTGATCCTGATGGATATGCGGATGCCGGGCATGTCGGGGCTGGAGGCCGCCCGGCACGTGCGGGACCGGGGCCTCCGCACGCCGATGGTGGCCCTGACCGCCAACGCCTTCGAGGAAGATCGCCACGCCTGCCTGGCCGCGGGCATGGACGACTTCCTGGTCAAGCCGCTCTCGGCGGACGCGCTGCGAGCCGCCCTGGCGCGCTGGACCGGGGCCAGCGACTGGACGGAAAACGCGGACCACGCCAAGGTCGGCTGACGCGGGGGCGACCCCAAGCCACCGGGAACGCCGAGACATGACGACCGAGAGCCAGGCCGATGCGCAGGGTGAAACCAAACCCGGCACGCTGCAGGCCCTGGCCGTCTACGGCGAGCGCCGCTCGCTGGTGATGCTGTCGCTCGGCTTCGCCTCGGGCCTGCCGAACCTGCTGATCTTCGACACCCTGTCGGCCTGGCTGCGGGACGCCGGCCTGTCGCTTGAGGTGATCGCCTTTTTCGGCCTGGCCACCCTGGCCTATTCGCTGAAGTTCCTGTGGGCGCCGATGGTCGACCGCGTGCAGGTCCCGCTGGTCACTAGGTGGCTCGGCCATCGCCGGTCCTGGATGCTGATCTGCCAGGTGCTGATCGTGCTGGGGCTCTGGCTGATCGCCGGCGCCAATCCGGCCGTGAACCTTGGCATGATGGCGCTGTTCGCCGTGTTCGTCGGCTTCGTCTCGGCCACCCAGGACATCGTCATCGACGCCTGGCGGATCGAGGCGGCGGTCACCGAAAAGCAGGGCGCTATGGCCGCCGCCTACCAGTGGGGCTTCCGCATCGCGATGATCGTGGCCGGCGTCGTGCCCTTGGCCCTGTCCGAGTTCGTCGGTTGGAACACCTCCTACGCCATCATGGCGCTGCTGATGGGGATCGGCGTGCTGGGCGTTCTGGGCGCCCCGCGCGAGGCCAAGCACGAGATCCGCCGCATCGACGCCGACGACATTCCGAAACGTCCTGGCCGCGACGGCCTGGAGTGGGCCCTACGGCTCGGCCTGTTCGTGCTCGGCGCCCTGGTGCTGGGCTCGGGCCTGGCCGGCAATGCGGCGATCCTCTCGACCGGCCTGACGAATATCGGCCTGCCAGGACCGGCGGCCGGCATCGAGGCGCTGTGGAACGCCAAGCCGGGCGGAATCTTCGCCCAGGTGGCCGGCGTGCTGATCGGGGCGGTCGTCATTTTCCTGGCCGCCCGCCCCGCGCCCGGCCGCGAAACCCGGCCGGGACGCTATCTGAGCGTGGCGCTGGGCGCCCCGCTGGCCGACTTCTTCCGTCGCTACGGCCAGGCCGCGGGCCTGATCCTGGCGCTGATCTGCGTCTACCGGCTGTCGGACTTCGTGCTCAACATCATGAACCCGTTCTATCTCGACATGGGGTTCTCGAAGCTGGAGATCGCCGAGGTCCGCAAGGTCCTGGGCGCGGTGATGTCGGTGGTCGGCGTCGGGCTCGGCGGTTTCGCCATCGCCCGCTTCGGCCTGATCCGCGCCCTGGTGGTCGGCGCCTTCGCCGGCCCGATCTCCAACCTGGTGTTCGCCTGGCTCGCCACCCAGGGGCCGCAGATCTGGGCGCTGAGCATCGCCATCGGGGTCGACAACATCGCCGCCGGCTTCGCCGGCACCTGCCTGATCGCCTACATGTCCAGCCTGACCGGCCCCGGCTTCACCGCCACCCAGTACGCACTGTTCTCCTCGCTCTACGCCCTGCTCGGCAAACTGATCGCCTCGCAGTCGGGACGCATTGTCGAGGGGGCGGCGACGGCGGCGGATTCCGGCGCGATGTTCGCCTCGCTGAAACCCCTGTTCTACAACCTGCCGCCGCAGACCTTCGCCAGCGCCATGGAGAAGTCCGGCGTCTCGGCCGCGGCCCTGGGCGCCGGCTATGTGGTGTTCTTCGTCTACTCGGCCCTGCTGGGTACGGCCGGCATCGTCCTGGCCTTCATGGTCGCGCGGCTGCCGCCGGTGGGCGAAGAGACCGCGGCGGGGACCTGAAGCGGCCTCAGACCTCCGGGCCGGCCTTCATGCAGATGACCTGGGCGACCCGCAGGTCGCGGCGCAGGGTGTCGGCCACGCGGCCGTAGTTGTCCGTCGTGATCGGCTCGCCGAGCGCGAAACTCGACGGGTGTTCCCGCGCGGCCGCCAGGGCGGCGAGCACGGTCTCCGGCGCCGTGGTGTAGATCCGGCCGCGACGCGGGGATTCGGCGACCGTCACCCCGATCACCCGGCCAGCGCTGTCGAGGGCCGGGGCGCCCGAGAGCCCGGCCAGCGAGCCCTTCAGGCTGTCGGTGCGGCCGGTCTCGGCCCAGACCAGCACCGACTCGGTGCGGGCGCCGCGACCGCGAACCTCCAGGTTTTCGCGCCCCAGCAGCCGCGAGGTCGCCTCGCCGGCCTCGCCTTGCGGGAAGCCGGGATGGAAGGCGCGGTCGCCCTTGCGCAGCGGACGGTCGAGCGCCAGCGGCAGAGGCGGCGCCCCGCCGTCGGTGGTCAGGATCGCCGCCTCGCCACGCGGATCGATGTGGACCTGGGCCTCGACGCCGCGGCCGTCGGCGACGACGATCGCCGTCTGGGTGCAGCCGTCGACCACATGGCGCGCGGTGATCCAGACCCCGGAATCAGCCACCGAGAAAGCCGTGCCGATCCCCGGCTGGGCCTGGCCCGGCACATCGACCACCACCTGCGGATCGAAGGGCGAGGCGGGCCCCAGCGGCAATCCTTCGCCGCCCGCGACGGGCGGCGGCGGCGGCGGGGCGTCGGCCCGTTCCTGGCGGCCCACGGCGGCGATCAGCAGAGCGAGCACCACCGCCAGGTAGACCAGCCAATCGGGCAGCCGGGGGAAGTGCATCAGTTCGCGCTCAGGTTCCCACCGCCGCGGCGATGATCAAGGCCGAGGCGAGCTTGGCGCCGACCAGCAAGGCCGCGGCGGCGACCTCGCCTTCCTGAATGCGTTGCGGCAGGCCGCGCAACAGCAGGTCGACCAGCCGGAAAATCAGCAGTTGCAGCGCCACGGTCGCCGCGCCCCATAGGCCGATCTCGATGATCGAGGTCGAGCGGGCCAGCGAGGTCGCCAGCGGAATGGCCAAGCCCAGCAGCACGCCGCCCAGCGACAGGGCCGCGGCGGAGTTGCCCTCGCGGATCAAGGTGATCTCGCGATGCGGGGTCATCAGGACATAGATGGTCGCGCCGACGATCAGCATCAGGACGGTGATGCCGATGTGCAGCAGGGTGATCGGGAAACCGGTGGCGAAGGCCTGGATTTCCGGGGATTGAAGCTGTGGCGGCATGTGACCCGTCAGCGAAATCTAGAAACTGGGCTGAATGGTTAGCACGGACCAGCCGTGGCTTTGCAATGGCGAGGCTTCAGGCGGCCGGTTGTTCAGCCGCCAGCTTGCGCCGGACGCTGGCCCGCACCTTTTCGCTCTCGGACTTGAGCTGACCGCAGGCGGCCAGGATGTCGCGGCCGCGCGGCGTGCGGATCGGCGAGGCGTAGCCGGCCCGGTTGAGGATTGCGGCGAAGCTCTCGATCGCCCCCCAGTCGGAGCACTCGTAATCGGTGCCCGGCCACGGATTGAACGGGATCAGGTTGATCTTGGCCGGAATGCCCTTGAGCAGGTTCAGCAGCGCCCGCGCCTCGGCGGCGCTGTCGTTGACGCCCTTCAGCATCACGTATTCGAAGGTCACGCGACGGGCGTTCGACAGGCCGGGATAGGCCCGGATGCCGGCCATCAGCTGGGCGATGTCGTACTTCTTGTTGATCGGCACCAACACGTCGCGCAGCTCGTCATTGGTGGCGTGCAGCGAGATCGCCAGCATGGCCTGGGTGCGATCGCCCAGGGCCGTCAGCTCCGGCACGACGCCCGAGGTCGAGACGGTGATGCGCCGGCGCGAAATCGCGATGCCCTCGCCGTCCGAGATGATGTCGATGGCGTCGGCGACGTTGTCGAGATTGTAGAGCGGCTCGCCCATGCCCATGAAGACGACGTTGGACAGCCGGCGGTCGGCCTTGGGCGAGGGCCACTCGGCCAGGTCGTCGCGGGCCACCTGGACCTGGGCGACGATCTCGGCGGCGGTCAGGTTGCGGACCAGCGCCTGGGTGCCGGTGTGGCAGAAGGTGCAGTTCAGCGTGCAGCCGACCTGGCTGGAGACGCACAGCGCGCCCGACCGGCCGACATCGGGGATGTAGACGGTCTCGACCTCGATGCCCGGCGCCATGCGGATCAGCCACTTGCGGGTGCCGTCCTTCGACACCTGGCGCTCGACCACTTCAGGCCGGACGATGCTGAAGGCCTCGGCGAGCACCGCGCGGGTTTCCTTGGCGACGTCGGTCATGTCCGCGAAGTCGGTGACCCCGTAGTGATGGATCCAGCGCCAAAGCTGGGTCGCCCGCATCTTGGCCTTTTCAGGCCGGACCACCTCGGCGGCCACCAACGCCTCGACCAGCCCCTTGCGGGTCAGGCCCGAGAGGTTCGGCTTAACGACGGTCGGCGCGGAAGAGCCGCGCGAAAGATCAAGGGTGACGCCCAAGGGGAACTCGCTGTCTGGAAGCTGCGGAATATAGGCGATCGGGGGCTTTATTCCAAATGGACGGCCCGCGGCCGAATAACGGGCGCCGCACGCCCACCCCCTCGTCATCCTCCGGTCGTCTGAAAGACGATCCGGGGGACCCAAGCCGAGGTTGCAGAACTTGGCAGGCCGCTTGGGTCCCCCGGATCAGCCTGCGGCTGACCGGAGGATGACGAGGGGGTGGGAGGCACAGCCAACTCAAACAAATGTTCGAACCGCCTCTTTCGCCGGTTCCGCCCCTGGGCTAGCGTCCGCGCCAATCATTTTCAGACGCGGGAGACGGACATGAGAGCGGTGCTCAGCAAGGTGACGGGCGGCCCTGAGACCCTGGTGGTCGAGGACATTCCGAGCCCCGAGGCCAAGCCCGGCCATGCGGTGATTTCGGTCAAGGCGGTCGGCGTCAACTTCCCCGACGTGCTGATGATCGAGGACAAGTACCAGTCCAAGCCGCCCCGCC